>DASWVR010000227.1:0-13318 GCA_036401155.1 Piscinibacter sp.
TGGCCGAGCGCGAGCCGCGTCCACGCGACGCTGCTGGCGGCATCCCAGCGCAGCGGCACCGGCGACGCGGCCGGGCCCGTCGTGCCGAAGCCGAAGCCCGGGCCCCAGCACCACGGGCTGCCGTCGGCCGCGAGCCCGCAGCTCAGGCCGCTGAAGGCGCTCGTCGCGAGGGCCGAGAACACGTGGCCGCCGGCCACCTCCACCGGCGAGACGCTGTCGGCGCGGCGCCCGTCGCCCAGCTGGCCGCCGAGGCCGAAGCCCCAGCACCAGGCGGCGCCCGCGGCCGTGAGGCCGCAGCTGTGGCGCTCGCTGGCGTGCAGGCTGGCGAAGTTCAGCCCGCTGCCCGCGCGCAGCGGGGCGTGCGAGCAGCCGATGTTCCCGCTCATGCAGCGGTGCATCGCCATGGCCCCGAGCTGGCCGTGTTCGTTGCTGCCCCAGCACCAGGCCTCGCCCGCCGCCGTCAGCATGCAGCTGTGCCAGTTGCCCAGCCCGATCGACGCGAAGCGCTGGGTGGTGGCCACCGCCGCCGGCTCGCTCACGTCGGAGCTCGGCGCGGCCGGGCCCGAGCCGCCTCCGCCTCCGCCGCCGCAGCCGGCGAGCGCGCTCAGTGCCGCGAGAGACGCTGCGGCCAGCACACGCCGCCAGCGGGGGTGTCGTGCAGCGGGTCCACGACGGTCGTTCGATGGCTGCATGGGTTCACTCCTTCGTGTCTGAATAAAGTTGCTCGTACATCCTGCGCAGGTCGCGCTTGAGCAGCTTGCCGCTCGGGTTCTTCGGCAGGGCCTCGGCGAACACCACGCGCTTGGGTGTCTTGAACGCGGCGAGGTGGTGGCGGCAATGGTCGACCACCGCGTGCTCGTCCAGCGCGAGGCCGGCCTTGGGCACCACCACCGCGACCACCGCCTCGACCCAGTGGGGGTGCGGCACGCCGAACACCGCCACCTCCGAGACCTGCGGCAGCCGGTAGATCATCTCCTCGACCTCGCGGCTCGCCACGTTCTCGCCGCCGGACTTGATCATGTCCTTCTTGCGGTCGACGATGGTGATGCAGCCCTCGGCATCGATGGTCGCAAGGTCGCCGGAGTGGAACCAGCCGCCCTCGAACGCCGCGGCCGTGCGCTCGTCGTCGTGAAAGTAGCCGAGCATCAGGTGCGGCGAGCGGTGCACCACCTCGCCCACCTCGCCGATGGCCACGTCGCGCATCTGCTCGTCGACCACGCGTGTCTCCACGTTGAGCACCGCGCGGCCGGCCGAGCCCGGCTTGGTAAGCTGCTCGTCGGGGCCGAGCATGGTGGCCAGCGGCGCGATCTCGGTCTGGCCGTAGAGGTTCCACAGCCGCACCTTCGGCAGCCGGCGCGCCAGCTCGCGCAGCACCTCCACCGGCATGATCGAGGCGCCGTAGTAGCCCTTGCGCAGCGCGGAGAGGTCGGTCTCATCGAACAGCGGCGAGCGCAGCAGCGAGATCCACACCGTGGGCGGCGCGAAGAACGAGCCGATTCGGTGGCTCGCCATCAGCGGCAGCAGGTTGTCGGGGGTGGGCTTGGCGGTGATCACGTTGGTGCCGCCCGCGTACACCGAGGGGCCGAAGAACACGTCGAGCTGCGCGCAGTGGTACAGCGGCAGCGCATGCAGCGTGAGGTCGCTGCCGCTCACCTCGGCGTCGACCAGGCAGCTCACGTACTGCGCGATCACCGCGTCGTGGGTGAGCATCGCGCCCTTGGGGGCGGCCTCGGTGCCGCTGGTGTAGACGATCTGCAGCAGGTCGCTGCCGCGCAGCTCGGTCTCGGCCGGCTCGGCATCGGCGCGTGCGAGCGATTCGAAGTCGAGCATGCCCTCGACCGGCTCGCCCGGGTCTTCCGAGGGCAGCCACAGGAACTCGCGCACGTGGGTGGAAAGCGCCGCGGCGTCGCGCGCCAGCTCGGCCAGGCCCGAATCAGTGGCGAGCATGCGCGCGCCGGCATGGCGCAGGATGAAGGCCACCTCTTCGGCCTTCAGCATGAAGTTGATCGGCACCAGCACCGCGCCGATGCGCGCCAGCGCGAAGCGCAGCGCCGCAAACGCATGCGAGTTGCGCGCCAGCACCGCGACGCGGTCGCCGTGCGCGATGCCGCGCTGTTGCAGCCCGGCGGCAACCGCACCGCACACGCGGTCGAATTCGGCGTAGCTCCAGTGGGTGTCGCCGCAGATCACGGCGGTTTTGTCGGGGTGGCGCTTGGCGCTGCGGCGCAGCAGGTCGGCCAGGGTGTGGCGGCGGGCAATGCCGTGGGTCATGCGGGGGCTCCGGTGGGTTGCGGACATCATCGCGGGCGCATCGGGCGAGGGGATCGGGGCTTGCACCGATGCTTGTTCGATGGGCTTCGGCACGGTGTCTCTCCGGCGTGGCCGTCACGCAAGAATTGTCCGCGCGGGATGCCCATTCTCGAGGCGGTGCGCAGGTCACGTCTGCCGATTGACACCCGCGGCCGTCGGCCGTTCAATCTGCCCCGCCAAGACCCCTCTGGAGGTTGCCGTGCCAACACGCTCACCATCCGACATCTGGCTGCTCGGCCACCCTTACGAACGCTACGTCGGACGCTGGAGCCGGCGTGTCGCGCCGGCCTTCCTGGCATGGCTCGGCGTGCCGCCTGCGAAGCGCTGGCTGGACGTCGGCTGCGGCACCGGTGCGCTGAGCGCCGCCGTCCTCGAACACGGCTCGCCGGCGTCGCTCGTCGGCGTCGAACCGTCGGAAGGGTTCCTGCAGACCGCGCGCGAGGCGCTGCCGGGCAGCGTGACGTTGCTGTCGGGCCACGCCGCCGCGATCCCGCTGCCCGACGCGGCGGTCGACGCGATCGTGTCGGGGCTGGTGCTGAACTTCGTGCCCGACCCGCACATGGCGCTCACCGAGATGGCGCGCGTCGCAGCGCCCGGCGCCACCCTCGGCGCCTATGTGTGGGACTACGCCGGGAAGATGGAACTGATGCGCTTCTTCTGGGATGCCGCCGTCGCGCTCGACCCGGCCGCGACGCCGCTCGACGAGGGGCGCCGCTTTCCCTTGTGCCAGCCCGACGCATTGCTCGCCGAGGGGCGCGGCGCGGGATGGCGCGACGTGGAGGTGAGCGCGATCGACATCGACACGCCCTTTGCAAGCTTCGACGACTACTGGACGCCTTTCCTCGGCGGCCAGGGGCCGGCACCGGCCTATGCGATGTCGCTCGACGAAACGGCTCGCGGCGCGTTGAGAGACCGGCTGCGCGCCCGGTTGCCCATCCAGCCCGACGGATCGATCGCGCTCACGGCCCGGGTGTGGGCGGTGCGTGCCACCCGCTGACGGGCAGCCGACGACATCGCGGGCTGAAAGCGCTGGGCAGGGTCGGGGTGGCAGCCCGTTGCACTGCTCGTCCGCGTTGCGCCAAGTCAAGTTCGACACGGGCAACTGGCTCGGCGCAAACGCTCTTGGGCAACGCGCCGGCAACGATTTGCGATTAAGCTCCGCCCTCGCCGAATGCGCTACGCAGCCGCCTTTCCATGATCGAAGGCGACTGGAGCCGCGGCGCGCCGCCGGTGCCGCAATCGGTTGCGCGCGAACCGACACAGCTCTCGTTACCGCGAAGGTGGGCAAAGGACACACGCCGATGAGCACCCCGCTCGACGACAAACCAGAGGGTTTCCAGGCGGTGAGCCGCGCCTTGGCGGCGCTCGGCCACCCGCATGCGCCACGCTTCCTCGACGCCGCGGCGCGCACCGCGCAGCAGGCCGCCGACCTGCTGGGCGTGTCGGTGGGGCAGATCGCCAAGAGCGTGATCTTCCGCCGCCGCAGCGACGAGGCGGCGGTGCTCGTGGTGACCTCGGGCGACAAGCGCGTCGACGAGAAGAAGGTGGCCGCGCTGGTCGGGCCGGTGGGCCGCGCCGACGCCGACTTCGTCAAGTCGAAGACGGGATTCTCGATCGGCGGCGTCGCGCCGCTCGGGCACAGCACGCCGCCTGTGACGCTGATCGACCGCGAGCTGTTCCGCTTCGCCGAAATTTGGGCCGCGGCGGGCCACCCGCACGGCGTGTTCCTGCTGAGCCCGCAGCAGCTCGAAGCGATGACGAAGGCGCCGGTGGCGGACGTGGTGGCAGGCTGAGGCGCGTCCTGTCCTGTCGTCGCCGAGCCCTCGCTGCCTGTCATCCCGGCGCATGCCGGGATCCAGTCGTGCGGCGCCGGCTGACCTTCGACGGTGGATCCCGGCCTTCGCCGGGATGACGTGGGCGCGCGCCATGCCCTCGGATCGGCAACCGTTCGCACCTGCAGCGAGAATCGCCCGATGCCCGAACTCGCAGCGCCCGTTCCCAGCCCCTGCACCAGCGTGTGCCGCATGAGTGCGCGCACCGGCTGGTGCGAAGGCTGCTATCGCACGATCGACGAGATCGCCGCCTGGTCGGCTCTGGACGACGATGAAAAGCGCGCAGTGTGGCGCCTGCTCGATCAACGCCGCAGCACCTCTGCACCTTCGGAGAGCCCGCCATGAATCACCTGCGCTTCTACTTCGACCCCGTCTCGCCGTTTGCCTACCTGGCGTTCGAGCGGCTGCCGCAGGCGCTCGAGGGGCTGTCGTTCAGCGTCGACTACCAGCCGGTCCTGTTCGCCGGCCTGCTCGCGCACTGGGGGCAGAAGGGCCCGGCGGAGATCGAGCCGAAACGGGCCTGGACCTTCCGCCATGTGAGCTGGCTCGCGCATCGCCATGGCATCGAGCTGCAAACACCCGCGCAGCATCCCTTCAACCCGCTCGCGCTGCTGCGCCTCGCGCTCGCCTGCGCCCCCGAGGGCATGACACCGAGCCGGCATGTGTGCGAGCAGATCTTTCGCCATGTGTGGGTCGGCGGCCAGGACGCCAACGACCCGCAGCGGCTGGCCGCGCTCGCGCAGCGGCTCGCGCCCCGGCTCGAT
This sequence comes from Piscinibacter sp., assembly GCA_036401155.1. GTDB lineage: Bacteria > Pseudomonadota > Gammaproteobacteria > Burkholderiales > Burkholderiaceae_C > Albitalea. The sequence continues at coordinate 4,907 of DASWVR010000227.1, forward strand.
CCGCGCGGCGACGAGGTCAAGCAGGCATTGAAGCAGTCGACGGCGCAGGCTGTCGCCGCCGGCGTGTTCGGCGTGCCGAGCATCGAGGTCGACGGCCGGCTGTTCTGGGGTGTCGATTCGCTGGAGATGCTCGGTGCCTGCCTGCGCGGCGGCGACGCCTGGTTCGACAGCCGCGCGTGGGACGCGGCCGCGGTTGCGCCGCCCGGCGTTCAGCGCCGGTCCTGAGCGTGCCGCCGCGCGGGCTGCCGCGCGGATCAGCCGCAGCTGCCGCCGCCGCAGTGCGCGATCGCCACCTCGGGCAGCGGCCCGGCCGCCTTGCCGGTCGCCGGATCGAAGCCGACCTGCGCCAGGTGCTGCGCCAGCGCCGCATCCATCGTCCGGGCATGCTGCACGAACCAGTCCACCAGTTCGCTGGCGAGGATGCCCATCGGCTCGCAGCGGTTCTCGGTGCGGGCGATTCGCAGCACTTCGCGCATCACCTTCAGCACCATCTCGTGCTGCGCGGTGTGGCAGTTCTCGGGCGCGAATCCCGTGGCCTGCATCCAGCGCTGTTCGCCGGCGAAATGCTCGACGGTGTGCTCGAGCAGGCGCTCGAAGGCCGCGATGCCGGTCTTGGAATCGCCGGCATTGAGTGCGTACTGCGCGGCCGTTAGCAGCTCGACGAACTCCTGGTGGGTTTGGTCCATCTGCGGCTGGTTCAGGCGCAGCTCATGGGTCCAGGCAAGTTGGTTCATCGCTCGGTGGGGGGTGACGGCTGAAGAAGGACCGCAGCCTACCGAGCAGCGCCGGGCGGCGTCTTTGAGCTGCCGCAAAGGGCGTTCGCAGCGGCGGCTCGGGAACGCGGCGCCGGCACGCGACATCCAATCGCCATGAACACGCCCCGGGGTTCCCGATGAATCAGCTCTTGAGCGCCGACGGCACATCGGCTGCGCTGCCCGGCGGCGAGCCGCCCGACGACCTGGCGGTGGCGCGTCTCGTGGCGGCCGGCGACCGCGCGGCTTTCGAGCAGTTGATGCGGCGCAATAACCGGCGGCTGTACCGCCTCGCGCGCGCCACGCTGCGCGACGACGCCGAGGCCGAAGACGCGCTGCAGGAGGCCTATCTGTCGGCGTACCGGGCGATGAGCAGCTTTCGCGGCGAGGCCACGCTCGCGACCTGGCTGTCGCGCATGGTGCTCAACGAGTGCCTGGGACGCCTGCGCAGGAACGTGCGGCGCCAGAACGTGATCCCGATGATTTCGAGCGACGAATCCCATGACGCCCCCTGCGCCGACGAGCGCAGCTTTCCGGACAGGCTTGCCGCGCGCGGCGAGATCCGGGCCCTGCTCGAACGCAAGCTCGACCAGCTGCCCGAGGACTTTCGCGTCGTGTTCGTGCTGCGCGCGGTCGAGGAGCTGAGCGTGGAGGAAACGGCGGCCTCGCTCGGCATCCCCGAAGCGACGGTGCGCAGCCGCCACTTCCGCGCCCGCAGCCTGCTGCGCGAATCGCTGGCCCGCGAGTTCGACGTGGCCGAGCGTGACCTCTACGACTTCGGCGGCGTGCATTGCGACCGCACCGTCGCGCGCGTCGTCGCCATGCTGGGCAGCGAAACATAGTTGCGCCATGCCGGAACGGCGGCGCCGTTTGCGACATCTGGCTCCGTATCGATTCAATCAAACGGAGCGCAGCGATGGTTGCAGTACGGACAACGATGATGATGGGCGTGGCAGTCGCGGCACTGACGGGCTGCGGCGGCTGGAACGACGACAACGAGGCCGAGCTGGTCGCGCAGGGCCAGCAGATCTTCCGCCACGACACCTTCGGCGACGAAGCGAAGTGGACCGACACGCTGCGCATGCACGAGGTGATCGCGGCGGCGGTCGACCCGACGACCGCCTTGTCGGTCGGCTTGAAGGTCGACGCCGACGCGCTGCCGCAGGCGGTCAAGGACGGCATCACCAACGGCAGCATCGACCTGACGAGCCCGGCGACCACCGTGGCGCTGCTCAAGCTCGATGCGGTGGTCGGCCTGAAGGCGACGGTCGAGACCGTCAACGGCGTCGACGAACTGCGCCGCGTAGGCGTCACCTGCGCGCTGTGCCATTCGACGGTGGACGATTCCTTCGCGCCGGGCATCGGCAAGCGGCTGGACGGCTGGGCCAACCGCGATCTGAATCCGGGCGCCATCATCGCGCTGTCGCCGGCCGTCGGTGCGGCGGAGAAGGCGCTGCTCAACGCCTGGGGCAAGGGCATGTACGACCCGCGGCACAACGTCGACGGCCTGAGCAAGCCGGTGGTGATTCCGCCGGCCTACGGGCTGGCGGGCATCCACCGGATCACCTTCACCGGCGACGGCGACGACATCGCCTACTGGAACCGGTACGTGGCGGTGACGCAGATGGGCGGCCTCGGCACCTTCTCCGATGCGCGGCTGCCGCTGACGATCACCAACGGCAACGAGGACCGCGTGAGCGGCAAGCTGGCCGCCCTGCAGGCCTACCAGCTGTCGCTCGCCGCGCCGGCGCCGCCGGCCGGCAGCTTCGACACGGCGGCCGCGGCGCGGGGCAAGCTGCTGTTCGAAGGCAAGGCGCAGTGCATCGCGTGCCACAGCGGCGCGCTGTTCACCGACGCCAACGCCACGCTGCACCCGCCGTCCGATTCGGCGGCCGAACCCGAGACCCCGAGTTATGCCGCCCGCTCGGCGACGAAGATGTACCGCACGTCGCCGCTGAAGGGGGTGTGGCAGCACGCGCCGTACTTCCACGACGGCTCCGCGGCGACGCTGGAGGACGTGGGCAGCGCCTACAACGCCAAGCGCGGGCTCGGCTTGACGACGCAGGAGATCACGGACCTGGCGCAGTACCTGAAGTCGCTGTGAACTCGGCGGCGCTCAGTTCCGAGAGGCAGCGCGCGCACAGGCAGCCGGTGTAGCGCTCGTGCAGGGTGGCCAGCAGCGCCGGCGCCAGCGCCGGCGTGCAGCACCAGCACGGCTGCGCGTCGCGCGCGCCGCAGTGGAAGGCCTGGCCGCAGCGCGGGCAGGTGGTGTCGCCGGTGGGTGGCAGGGTCGGCGTGTCGGTTGCCATGGCAAGCCTCTTGTGATCCGCGTTGCAGAACTTGCTGCTTGGCAGCGCGCAGTCACTCGCGCGCCGTCATCCCGGCGAACGCCGGGATCCACGGACGGCGGCCACGCGTGGATCCCGGCCTTCGCCGGGATGACGTTGTAGGCGAATCTCAACCCGAGAACAGCGCGTCATGCCGTTCTCGCAGCAGGTTCTTCTGCACCTTGCCCATCGCGTTGCGCGGCAGCTCGTCGACGACGAACACACGCTTGGGCACCTTGAAGTTGGCGATCTTCGCCTTCAGCGCCGCGGTCAACGACTCGCCGTCGAGCGTGGCGCCCGGCCGGGGCACGACCATCGCCACCACGCCCTCGCCGAAGTCGGGGTGCGGCACGCCGACCACCGCGCTTTCGGCGACGCCGGGCAGCTCGTTGAGCACGCCTTCGATCTCGGCCGGGTAGACGTTGTAGCCGCCGGTGATGATCAGGTCCTTGCTGCGGCCGACGATGACGACATAGCCTCGTTCGTCGAACTTGCCGACGTCGCCGGTCTTGAACCAGCCGTCGGCGGTGAACTCCTCCTGCGTCTTCTCGGGCATGCGCCAGTAGCCCGAGAAGACGTTGGGCCCGCGCACCTGGATGTGCCCGACCACGCCGGGCGACACTGCCTGGCCCTGGTCGTCGCAGACACGCAGTCCGACCTCGGGCAGCGGAAAGCCGACCGTGCCGCCGCGCCGCTCGCCGTCTTCGGCACGGCACGGGTTGGAGCTCAGCATGATGGTCTCGCTCATGCCGTAGCGCTCGAGGATGGTGTGCCCGGTGCGTTCGCGAAAGCGCTCGAAGGTCTCGATCAGCAGCGGGGCCGAGCCGCTGATGAACAGCCGCATGCTGCGGCAGGCCTCCCTGGTCAGCGAGGCTTCGGCCAGCAGGCGCACATACAGCGTGGGCACGCCCATGAAGACCGTGGCCTCGGGCAGACGCTCGATCACCGCGCGCGCGTCGAACTTGCCGAACCACAGCATCTTGCTGCCGTTGAGCAGCGCGCCGTGCGAGGCGACGAACAGGCCGTGCACATGGAAGATCGGCAGCGCATGGATCAGCACGTCGCCGGGCTGCCAGTCCCAGTAGTTTTTCAGCACCTGCGCGTTCGAAAGCAGGTTGCCGTGGCTCAACATCGCGCCCTTGCTGCGCCCGGTGGTGCCGCTGGTGTAGACGATGGCGGCCAGGTCGTCGGCCGACTTCTGCGCGGGCGTGTGCCGGTCGCCGTGATGCGCCGCGCGCTCGAGCAAGCTGCCGCGGCGGTTGTCGTCGAGCGTGAAGACGTGCTGCGTGCCCGCCTTGAACGCGATCTTGCTGACCCAGCTGAAACTCGCGCCGGGACACACGACGACGCTCGGCTCGGCGTTGCCGATGAAGTACTCGATCTCGCTGCTCTGGTAGGCGGTGTTCAGCGGCAGGTAGACGTAGCCGGCGCGCAGCACCGCGAGGTACAGCAGCAGCGCCTCGACCGACTTCTCGGCCTGCACGGCGATGCGGGCGCCGGGCGGCAGTTCGAGCCACTGCAGGAAGTTGGCGAGCATCGCGGTGGCGCGCTCGAGGTCGCGCCAGGTGTAGTGAAGCGGCGTGGGGCCGTCGCAGGTTTCGATCGCGGTCGCATCGAGCTCGGCGGGGAAGGCGTCGCGCAGCGTGACGAAGAGGTTGTGGTTGTTCATGAGGTTCGAGAGGGCCGGCTCAGCCGCGCTGGAAACGCGGCGGCCGCTTTTCGATGAAGGCGGTGACGCCTTCGCGGTGATCGGCGCTGTCGGCATAGGCGAAGTGGGCGTGCCGCTGCGCCTCGCTCAGCGCGCCCGCGGCGATCTGGCGCAACGTCTGCTTGTTGATGCGCGCGGCTGGCGCCGACAGCTCGGCCAGCCGCTCGGCGCGCCGCTGCACGCAGGTGGCGACCTCGGCGTCGGCGACGACCTCGTGCACGAGCGCCAGGCGCAGCGCGGCGGCCGCGTCGAACATGCGCGCCTCGAGCAGCATCTCGCGCAGGACGGCGGCGGGGACCACGCGCGCCAGGACCTCCAGCTCGCCCGGCGCCATCGGAAAGCCGAGCTTGGCGATGGGCGCGCCGAAGCGGCTCGATTCGCCGCAGACGCGGATGTCGCAACAGGCCGCGATCTCCAGCCCGCCGCCGATGCAGGCGCCTTCGATCTGCGCGAACAGCGGGATGTCGCAAGCGAGCATCGCCTGCAGCGCCGGCGAGACGACGTTTTCGTGGAAGTCGAGCAGCTGGGCCTCGTCGAAGCGGAAGCCCGCGAACTCGACGATGTCGCCGCCGGAGGCGAACTGCGCGCCGGCGCCGCAGACCACCACCGCGTGCGGCGCGTCGGCCGCCGGCATGGCCTGCAGCCGCTCGAACACCACGCGCAGCTCGCGCCACATCGCGATGTCGATCGCGTTCAGCTTGCCGGGGTTGGCGAGGGTGATCCGCGCCCAGTTGCCCAGGTGGTCGAGGTGGATGGTTCCTGGCATGCGTTCCTTTGGTTATGCGGCCGCGGCGGCGCGTCCTGATCCTGCGTATTTTGCAGCTGGGCTCTTGATGGGTTTGACTGCGGAGCGTGCCGGGTCCCGCCCGCCGGGGCGGGACCCGGCCTGCGTCGCAGTAAAACACCCCGGGAGGGGACTCACCCTAAGTGCATCCTCTGAACCGCCCGCTAAAGTGTCCGCGAACCAGACACCAAAGCAGCCCCCATGGCGATCAACGCCCAAGAACCGACGACACGCCGCCTCCCCGCCGACCCCGACGGCGTGCTCAAGCTCGCCGCGCAATCGATGTTCGACACCTTCGCCCGGACCGCCATGGGCATGATGGTGGTCGACCGCGACCACCGCATCGTCTGGATCAGCGACGGCTACAAGCGCTTCCTGCCGGCGCTCGGCCACGAGGAGTCCGACTTCGTCGGCCGGCGGGTCGAAGAAGTCGTGCCGAACACGCTGATGGCGCAGGTCATCGACAGCGGCCAGCCCATCCTCGTGGACCTGCTGACCAACCAGGCCGGCACCTTCCTCGTGAGCCGGCTGCCGCTGCGCAACGACGCGGGCGAGGTGATCGGGGCGATGGGCATGGTGCTGCTGGACCATCCGGAGACGACGATGCAGCCGCTGATCGCCAAGTTCAGCCGCCTGCAGCGCGAGCTCGACGACGCGCGCCAGCAGCTCGCCGCCCAGCGCCGCCCCAAGTACACGGTGGCGAGCTTCATCGGCGCAAGCCCCGCGGCGATGGAGGTCAAGCGCCAGGCGCGGCGCGTTGCGCAGACCGACAGCACGGTGCTGCTGCTGGGTGAAACCGGCACCGGCAAGGAGCTGCTCGCGCATGCGATCCACGCGGCCAGCTCGCGCGCGTCGCGGCCATTTGTCGGCGTCAACATCGCGGCCGTGCCCGACACGCTGCTGGAGGCCGAGTTCTTCGGTGTCGCGCCTGGCGCCTACACCGGCGCCGAGCGCAAGGGCCGCGAGGGCAAGTTCAAGCTCGCCGACGGCGGCACGCTGTTCCTCGACGAGATCGGCGACATGCCGCTGGGCCTGCAGGCCAAGCTGCTGCGCGTGCTGCAGGAGCAGGAGGTCGAGCCGCTCGGCAGCAACCAGGTGCTGCGCGTCGACGTGCGCATCATCGCGGCGACGAGCCGCGACCTGCCGGCGATGGTGGCGGCGGGCCAGTTCCGCGCCGACCTGTTTTACCGGCTGAACGTGCTGCCGGTGCGGCTGCCCGCGCTGCGCGAGCGCATGGGCGACCTCGAGGCGCTGGTGGAGGCGCTGGCCGACGACATCGAGCGGCGCAGCGGCCTGCCGCACAAGAGCCTCGCGGCCGACGCGCTGGACCTGCTCGCCGCGCACGACTGGCCCGGCAACATCCGCGAACTGCGCAACGTGCTGGAGCAGGCCTCGTTGATGACCGACGACGTGCAGCTCACCGCGGCGCATTTCCGCGGCGCCGGGCTGGCGGGTGGTGCGCCGAGGGCGGCCGAGGGCGACGCACTCGGCCGCGCGTCGGCGTGGCGGCCGCCGAGCGACGCCGGCCCGAGTGACGACACGGCTCAAGCACCCGTCGACACGGGGCCGGCCGACGCCGGCGGCCCGGTCGCCGCCGCGCTGGGGCGCATCAAGCCGCTGCCGCAGGCGGTCGCCGAACTCGAGATCCGCGCCATCCGCGAGGCGCTGGCGGCCACCGGCGGCAACAAGCTCGCCGCCTCGCGCTTGCTCGGCATCTCGCGCGCCACGCTGTACGAGAAGCTGCCGCTGCTGCAGCGCTCCGCCGGCGCCTGAACGGCTGTACGCCATCCGGACGGTGCGCGGAAGCCGGACAACGCGGTCTGCAGGTATCCCCGCTGGCACCGCCGGAACTGTCTGACGATCGGACAAATCGGGGTCGCCTGGGCCTAAAAGTCCAGGGTTTGCACTAGGCTGGGGCGCGTGGCATGGGCCTTGCGATGAATCGGCGTTCATTCCAATGGAGACAAGACCCATGACACTCGCCCCGACCCGCCGGCAGACGCTGGCTGCGCTGGTTGCCGCCGCCGTCGTCACGCCCAGCTTCGTGATGGCGCAGGCCAAAGAAGTTCGCATCGCCCACGTCTACAGCAAGACCGGCCCGCTCGAAGCCTACGGCAAGCAGACGCAGACCGGCCTGATGATGGGCCTGGAGTACGCGACCCAGGGCACGATGATGGTCGGCGGCAAGAAGCTCGTCGTCATCGAAAAGGACGACCAGGGCAAGCCGGACGTGGGCAAGAGCCTGCTGGCTACCGCCTATGGCGACGACAAGGCCGACATCGCCGTCGGCCCCACCTCCTCGGGCGTGGCGCTGGCGCTGCTGCCGGTGGCCGAGGAATACAAGAAGATCCTGCTGGTCGAGCCGGCGGTCGCCGACTCGATCACCGGCGACAAGTGGAACAAGTACATCTTCCGCACCGGCCGCAACAGCTCGCAGGACGCGATCTCCAACGCCGTCACGCTCGACAAGGCGGGCGTCAACATCGTGACGCTGGCGCAGGATTACGCCTTCGGCCGCGACGGCGTGAAGGCCTTCAAGGAATCGATCAAGAAGGCCAAGATCGTCCATGAGGAATACCTGCCCGCCAACACCACCGACTTCACCGCCGGCGCGCAGCGCATCATCGACAAGCTCAAGGACCTGCCGGGCCGCAAGGTGATCTGGATCGTCTGGGCGGGCGCGGGCAACCCGTTCAAGATCGCCGACCTCGACCTCAAGCGCTACAACATCGAGATCTCCACCGGCGGCAACATCCTGCCGGCGATGGCGGCCTACAAGAACTTCCCCGGCATGGAAGGCGCGACCTACTACTACTTCGGCATCCCGAAGAACGCCGTCAA
>DASWVR010000228.1:0-43940 GCA_036401155.1 Piscinibacter sp.
ACCATGCGCCTGCGGCGCACCGCGGGCGAACATGGACAACGCTGCGCGTTGCCCACCTTCGCCCGCTTGGCCCACATCCCCACAGGCTCCACCAGCATCTTCTGAATCATTCGACAGACCATACAAGCCTGTCGAAGCCCCGGCTGCGACTTGCGCCGGCACTTCGACAAGCTCAGTGCGAACGGGCTACGCTACTTGACGGGCGCCAGCACCAGCGTCTTCTCCGCCGCCGCGCCCCACACCGGCACGAACTCGACCTTGGCCCACGGCTCGACGAAGCCGCGGTACAGCGGCGAAAACACGATGCCCGACTGCCCGGTCGAGTGCATGAAGCGCGACTGGGACAGGTCACCGAGGTCGTACAGCGCCCGCAGGCTCGGCCCGTGTTCGTCGAGGTACAGCTCGCCGGTCGTCGCATCGGGCTTCAGGCCGACACGCGACACGTTGACTGTGTAGGTGTCGCCGCCCACCGGTGTGCGCAGCTCGAACCACCGCGCCAGCGCCTTGACCCGGCTGAAGGGGCGGTGCTCGGAGCGTGCGATGTGTGCCTTGCCCCATTGCCACGCGGCCACGTCGCCGCCGTGGCGCGCCTCGAGCTCCTCCAGGGCGCGCGTCAGTGCCGAATCGACCTGCTGCGCGCAGGTTTCGGCCGCGGCGGTGGTCTTGTCGTCGCACCACCAGCCGTTGTTGCCTTCCAGCACGTTCTCCATCGCGTCGCGGAAGTGGCGCCCGGAGCGCTCCCATTGCGGCTCGCCGAGCTCGTCGGCGAACAGCCCCTGCGCAAGTTGGCGTGTCCAGGCCCAGAAAATCAGCGGGGCAGCGCGGTCGGCGGCCATGGTTCCGTCGAAGGCGGCGAGTTGCTCCTTGGCGGCCGCCGCCAGCGCGTGCGTGGATGTCGCGCGCCGCGCATAGGGAAGCAGGCGCCGCGCGGCGAGCGACAACTCGTCGCCCTGCATCTCGCGCAGCCCGTCCAGGCTGTGCTGCGGCCTGGCGGCGAGCAGCTGCTCGATGCGTTGCATGCGGTAGGGCAGCGCCCATTCGCTGGTGATGTAGTGCGGGTAGTCGGCTGGGTGGATGCGCTGGTTGGCGGTGGCGATCCAGCCGCGCGGCGGATCGACCTCGCGCGGCGTCTGCGTCGCGGGCAGGCTGCCGGCCCAGTCGTAGCGCGGGTCCCAGCCCGGCGCCGGAACCTGGCCCTTGAGGTCGTTCTCGGGTTTTCGCAGCGGCACGCGCCCCGCCGCCACGAAGGCGATGTGGCCATCCCGGTCGGCCACCACCATGTTCTGCATCGGCGCGGTGTAGGCAGCCGACGCGGCGACGAACTCGGCCACCGAGGTCGCCCGGTTGAAGCCGATCGCCGCATCGAGCGTGCCGGGGTCGGGGTCGAGCGCGGTCCAGCGCATCGCCAGCGCGTACGCCGGCCGCGCGGCCGGGCCGGTCAGGCCCTCGGTGGGCGCGCCGCCGGCATCGGAGATCACCGGGCCGTGGCGGGTCGCGCGCACCGTCAGCGTGACGTCGGGCCGGCCCTTCACCTTGATGACCTCTTCGACGCTGTCGAATCGAGCCCAGCCGCCGGGCGTCTGGTACTGCGTCGGGTCGTCGGGCTTGATGCGCTCGAGGTACAGGTCCTGCACGTCGGGCCCGGTGTTGGTGAAGCCCCAGGCGATGTGTTCGTTCTGCCCCAGCACGACGCCGGGCAGGCCCGGCATCGTGGCGCCCGCCACCTTGAGGCCCGGTGCCTCCAGCCGCGCGAAGTACCACAGCGCGGGCGCGCTCAGCTTGAGGTGAGGGTCATTGGCGAGCAGCGGCTTGCCGGTGGTCGTGCGCGCGCCGCTGAGCACCCAGTTGTTCGAGCCGACACCTTCGATGCCCGACTCGGGCGCCGCGGCCAGCGCCTGCTGGCCGAGCCGGCCGTCGACCTTCAGTTCGCGGAACAGCCGCGCGTAGTCGCTGCGGACCAGCGGCTTCTCGCCGGGGTACGGGGGCATCAGCTCGTCGATGCGCTCGACCGGCAGACGCAGCGACAGCCGCATGCGGGCAAGCTCGGTGGTCCAGTTGCCCCCGAGGTCCCAGGCCATCATGATCGCCCAGGCCATCGTGTCTTCCGGCGTCCAGGGTTCCGGCTGCAGGCCCAGCACGACGAACTCCGGCGGGCGGGCCTTCATCGCGTGCTTCAGGTAGGCATTGATGCCCGCGGTGTAGGCGCCGACGTGCGCACGCGCCTGCGGCCCGGCGTTGCGCCACTGCACCGCGGCGGCGCGCTTGACACCCAGCGCGCGCAGGAACTTGTCGTTGTCGATCGCGCCTTCGCCGAAAGCCTCCGCCAGCCGGCCGGAGCCGATGCGCTTGTGCGTCTCGAGCTGCCACAGCCGGTCTTGCGCATGCACGAAGCCGAGGCCGAACAGCGCATCGTCCATCGAGGCGGCCTTGATCGTCGGGATGCCGTGGGCGTCGCGCTCGATGCTGATCTGCGCCGCCGGTCCGGCCAGCTCGATGCGGCCCTCGGTCTGCGGCAGGGCCTGCCGCGTGTAGAACCAGCCCCCGCCGCCCGCCAGCAACGCCAGCAGCAGCAACAGGATCAGGATGCGGCTCAGCCATTTCATTCGGTCGTCTCCGGGGGCAACAAGCGCGCAAGCTTAGCGTGACGCGGCTCGGTCATCCGGCGGGCAGCACGATCGGCGCCGCGAATGCCAGGCGATGCCGACATGTCGCGCCGCCTCAGCGCGAGCTGAGTGCCACCTTGACGCCCAGGCCGACGAACGTGGCGCCGGCCGCGCGCTGCAGCCAGACCCTCGCGCCTGCGCTGCGCTGCGAGCCCGCCCACCCCCGGCTCATGCCGCTCGCGATCAGCGCCACCGCGACGTTCACCGCCGTGCCGCCGGCATCGAACAGCGCCCCGAGCGCGAGGAAGGCCAGGGTCTGCCCCGGCGCATCGGGCACGATGAACTGCGGCAGGAAGGCGAGGAAGAACAGCGCCACCTTCGGGTTCAGCGCATTCGTCAGCACCCCCTGCCAGAACACTCGCCGAGGCGCCACGCTCACCGCGGCCGGCGCGGGGCCACCGGCACGGCGCAGCAAGCCGATCCCCAGCCACACGAGGTAGGCCGCACCCAGCCACTTGACGAGCTCGAAGGCCCAGGGCGAGGTGGCGAGCAGCGCCGACAAGCCGATCGCCGCCAGCGCCATGTGCACCATGCAGCCGACGCCGACCCCGAGGGCGGCGAGGATGCCGGCGCGCCGCCCGTGCGCCGCGCTGCTGCCGGCGACGAACAGCATGTCCGCCCCGGGCGTCAGGTTCAACAGCAGCGCCGCCGCCACGAACAGCGGCAAGTCGACGATCGGCAGGTTCACTTCAGCGCGCCGAGATAGTCGCCCTTGCCCAGCTCCACGCCGTTGTGCCGCAGCAGCGCGTACGCGGTCGTCACGTGGAAGTAGAAGTTCGGCAGCACGAAATGCGCGAGGTAGGGCTCGCCCTTGAGCGTCAGCGTGCCGTCGCGGCGCGGCACGTGGACGTCCTTGTCCTCGGTGCCGTCGATCCGGGCGGCCGGCACCAACTCGACGAAGGCGATGGTCTTGCGCACCCGCTCGCGCAGCTCCTCCAGCGTGGCCTCGGTGTCCTCGAACTTCGGCGCCTCCACGCCGGCCAGCCGCGCCACGCCGAACTTGGCCGCGTCGCAGGCGATCTGGATCTGCTTCGTGAGCGGCAGCATGTCGGGCGCAAGCCGTGTGCCCAGCAGCACGGCGGCGTCGAACTTCTTCGCCGCGGCATGGGCCTCGGCCTTGTCGAGCCAGCCGAGCAGGTTGCCGAGCATGCGGACGAACACGGGAACGCTGGCGGAATGCATCGAGATGGGCATGGGGTCTCCTGGTGGAATGATCGGCGCTCGAGAAGCGGCGATGCTACTGTCCCCGGGCCAACTCTGCAGAGCGGGCACAATGGGCGCGCCCCAAGCGTCGCAACGCATTACGCCGACCGTGAACATCATCATCCTCGACGACTACCAGGACGCCGTTCGCAAGCTCAGGTGCGCCAGCAAGCTCGAGTCGCTCAACGCCAAGGTCTTCACCAACACCGTCAAGGGCATCGGCCAGCTGTCTGTGCGCCTGCGCGACGCCGACGTGCTGGTGCTGATCCGCGAGCGCACCCACTTCCCGAAACAGCTGCTCGAAAAGCTGCCGCGCCTCAAGCTGATCTCGCAGACCGGCCGGGTCGGCCCGCACATCGACGTCGAGACCTGCACGCGGATGGGCATCGCCGTGGCCGAAGGTGCCGGCTCGCCGGTGGCCCCGGCCGAGCTGACATGGGCGCTGATCATGGCGGCGATGCGCCGGCTGCCCCAGTACATCGGCAACCTCAAGCACGGTGCCTGGCAGCAGTCGGGGCTGAAGGCGGCGTCGATGCCGCCCAACTTCGGCCTCGGCATGGTGCTCAGCGGCAAGACGCTCGGCATCTGGGGCTACGGCCGCATCGGCCGCCTGGTGGCCGGCTACGGCCAGGCCTTCGGCATGAACGTGGTGGTCTGGGGCAGCGAAGCGGCACGCAGCCGAGCCGCGACCGACGGACTGCTGGTCGCGGCCAGCAGCGCGGAGTTCTTCGCCAACTGCGATGTGCTGACGCTGCACCTGCGCCTGAACGATGCGACACGCGGCGTCGTCAAGCACGATTCGCTCGCGCAAATGAAGCCGACCGCGCTGCTCGTCAACACCTCGCGCGCCGAACTGATCGAAGAAGGCGCGCTGGTCTCGGCGCTCAACCGCGGCCGTCCCGGCATGGCGGCAGTCGACGTGTTCGAGAGCGAGCCGATCCTGCAAGGGCATCCGCTGCTGCGCCTGGAGAACGCGGTGTGCACGCCGCACATCGGCTACGTCGAGCTCGACAACTACGAGCACTACTTCAACGCCGCGTTCGACAACGTCGTCAACTTCGTCAACGGGCAGCCGAGCAACATCGTCAACCCCGACGCCCTGAAGGTGCTGCGTTGAACGACGCGCCCCACGCGCCGCAGTCCCCCGCCGACCTGTTCTGGACTTTCACCCGCATGTCGTTGCAGGGCTTCGGCGGCGTGCTGGCCGTCGCGCAGCGCGAGCTCGTCGAGCGCGCGCAGTGGATGACCCGCGAGCAGTTCGTCGAGACCCTGTCGGTGAGCCAGGTGCTGCCCGGACCCAACGTGGTCAACATGTCGCTGATGATCGGCGACCGCTATTTCGGGCTGCGCGGCGCCTTGGCCGCGCTCGCCGGCATGCTGGCGGTGCCGCTGGCCATCGTGCTGGCGCTGACCGCGCTGTACGCCGAGTTCGCCGGCGATCCGCGGGTCAGCGGCGCGCTGCGCGGCATGGGCGCGGTGGCTGCCGGGCTCGTCATTTCGACCGCGCTGAAGCTCGCCTCGACGCTGCGCAGGAGCGCGCTGGGTCTCGCGCCGAGCCTGCTGCTGGCCGCCCTCACCTTTGGCGCGATCGGCGTGCTGCGCTGGCCGCTGGTGTGGGTGCTGCTGGCGCTGGCGCCGGTGGCCGTCGGCCTGGCGTGGCGAAAGGGGGCTGCGCGTTGAACGCGCTCACCGCGACCGAGCTGCTGTCGCTGTTCGGGCAGTTCCTCGTGCTCAGCATGCTGTCGATCGGCGGCGCCATCACCACCGCGCCCGAAATGAACCGCTACCTGGTCGGCGACCAGCACTGGCTTACCGACGCGCAGTTCACCGCCTCGGTCGCGATCGCTCAGGCGGCGCCCGGGCCCAACGTGCTGTTCGTCGCCGTGCTCGGCTGGAACGTCGCCGGCCCGATCGGTGCCGTCGCGACGATGAGCGGCATCCTGCTGCCCTCCACCGCGCTGTCGCTGTGGGCCACGCGATGGGGCCAGGCGCGCCGCGAAACCCGCGGCGTGCGCGCGTTCACCACCGGCATGGCGCCCTTGACGATCGGCCTGCTGCTGGCGACCGGCTGGGTGCTGGCCGGCCCTGCGGCCGGGCATGCGGGCGCGATGCTGCTGGTGGCGGCGACGGTGCTGGTGATGCTGCGCACCAAGCTGAGCCCGATGTGGCCGGTGGCCGCGGGCGCGCTGGCGGGGGCGCTCGGCTGGGCTTGAGCACGGCTGCCGGCCGCGTCGGCCAGATCCTGCTCAATCGTGTGCTCGCCCGCGCGAGGGCCGGGTGCCGCGCCGGCCACCGCCGGCGTGGGCGATTCTGACAATGCGCAAACACTGCATGTGCCGCTCCGTGCGCGCACGCAGGCCGACTGCTAGCATCCATGAAGGGGGTGTTCGCGTGGCCTCCATGCGGAGGCGACGATGCCAGTTCCCGAGCAGTTTTCCGCGGTGTCGAAAATCTTCGACGTGGCGGACATGGTGCTCTATGTGGCCGACATGGAGACACACGAGCTGCTGTTCATGAATCACCACGCCGAGCAGGTGTGGGGCGCGGATTGGCACGGCAAGCGCTGCTTCGCGGTACTGCAGGCGCAGCAGAGCGCGCCGTGCTCCTTCTGCACCAACCATCGCCTGATGCACGGCGGACGATCGGGCTCCGCCATCGTCTGGGAGTTCCAGAACACGCTCAACAAGCGCTGGTACCTCTGCATCGACAAGGCCATCCCGTGGGCGGACGGGCGCACCGTGCGCATGGAAGTGGCCATCGACATCACCGAGCGCAAGGAGCATGAGGCGTTTCGGGAGCAGTACCTGGGGCTGATCTCGCACGACCTGCGCTCGCCGCTGTCCACCGTCACCGTGGCCGCGTCGATGCTGAAGGTGCTGCTCGCGGACTGCGGGCATGCCGACGGGGCGCGACACGCCGAGATGATCCTGCGCAACACACACCGCATGGCCGACATGCTCGACGACCTTCTGGAGACCACCCAGCTCGAGTCCGGGCAGATGGCGCTGCGGGTGTCGCGCTTCAACCTGGACGACCTGGCCAGCAACGTCGTGACGCAGCTTGCCAACACCACGTCGCGTGCAATCGAGCTGCAGGCCGACGCTCCCGCTCCGGTGCTCGCAGACGCGGGCCGCCTGGAACGGGTGCTGGAGAACCTCGTCGACAACGCGGCGCGGTATTCGCAGCCCGACATGCCGGTGGTGGTGCGCATCGCCACGCACGCCAGCGAAGTGGTGCTGACCGTCGTCGACCGTGGCATCGGCATCCCCTCGGAGGAACTGCCGAAGCTGTTCCAGCGCTTCTACCGGGCAACCAGCACGCGGGCGATCCGCGGACTGGGACTCGGCCTCTACAACAGCCGCCTCATCGTCGAGAGCCACGGCGGGCGAATCTGGGTCGACAGCCAGGTCGGCTCCGGCAGCACCTTCGGTTTCGCGCTGCCGCTGCGGCCGACGAACGCCCTCTAGAGCCCTCTACCCCCGCAACGCGTCGGCCACCATGATCGGCAGTTCGGTCAAGTCGCGCGCGACGGCGGCGGGGAGATCGTCCCAGTCGGAGCCGGCGAACAGCACCTCGGCGCCGCCGGTCGGATCGGAACGCACGCACACCGCGAGCGGAATCTCCGGCTGCGATGCGGGGCCTTCCATCAGAACAGGCGTGCCGCCGTCGGACGACTCGAAGACGATGAGGGTGAACTCGTCGCCTGGCTCGCCGTACGTCTGCACGTTGGGACACAGGCGGGTGAACACCGTCAGCCCGTGTCTCTGGGCGCACGCTTCGATGCGCTCCACCGTCTCCGTCACACGGAAGCGGCTCGACTGCGACAGCGGATGGCGGTCATGGGCAAGCGCGCTGCGTCCCACGCCGAGCGCCGCCATGACGACGGCCACGCTGCTGGTCATCCAGAAACGGAACGGGTGTTTCATCGAGAGCTCTCCGCGGTCTTGTAGCCGATGGAACCGAGTCTGGGCCCGGTCCGCGACCTCCCTGTGAACTCCGGTAACGCCGGCCCGCGGGGAGCGGGCTCTCATGCTTTGTCGCAAAGTCGGTGGATTCAACATAGGACATGTTTTGAGCCGCGTCCACCGCCGCGGCAGCTTCTCACGAAGTGCCGCGTGGAGCAAGCCCCGAACGCGATGAGCGGCGCTTGCTCGCCCGCGTTCGCTTTGCTACGCGGTGTAAGCCGCACGCGCCGCGAGTGCGGTCGAAGCGGTTCTCATCGTTGCACCTTGCGGCGCGTCATTTCGTACCGAAGATCTTGTCGCCGGCGTCGCCGAGCCCGGGGATGATGTAGCCGACCTCGTTGAGATGGCTGTCGATCGCGGCCGTCCAGCAGCGCACGTCGGGATGCGCGTTGTGCAACGCAGCAACGCCCTCTGGGGCGGCGACCAGCACCAGCGCGCGGATGTCGGTGCAACCTCGGCTCTTCAGCAGTTCGACAGTGGCGATCATCGAGCCGGCGGTGGCGAGCATCGGGTCGATGATGATCGCGGTGCGCTCGTCGAGGTGCCCGACGAAGCGCTCGAAATAGTTCTCCGGCTGCAGCGTCTCGTGGTTGCGGCTGAGGCCCACCACGCTCACCTTGGCGTTCGGAATCATGTCCAGCACGCCGTCGAGCATGCCGAGGCCGGCGCGCAGGATGGGCACCACCGTCACCTTGCGCCCGCTGATCTGGTCGATCTGCGTCGGCCCGCTCCAGCACTGGATGGTGGTCTTCTCGAGCGGAAAGTCGGCGGTGGCCTCGTAGGCGAGCAGCCGCGCCAGCTCGTTGGTCAGCTCGCGGAATTTCTTGGTCGAGATGTCGTGCTCGCGCAGCAGCCCGACCTTGTGCTTGACCAGCGGATGCGTGACGTCGATGACCGGCATGATCTTGGCCTTGAAGCGGTTCGCCCGAGTGTAGCCACTCGATGGAATCATCCCGCGTCGCGAGCACGCCGGCCCGGCATCGCGAGCACGCCGGCCCGGCGTCCAGCGCACGTCATCCCGGCGAAAGCCGGGATCCATGTCAGTGGTCCATTGCGCTGCGCGCCACCCGCGACGAATGAAGCCTTGCGCTCGACCGCGGGACGTCATCCCGGCGAACGCCGGGATCCACGTGTGGCTGCCATCCATGAATCCCGGCGTTCGCCGGGATGACGTGTGGGGCGCAAGTGTTTCATCCTAGGATGACGCCCCTGCCGAAGTCGGCGATCAGATCCCGTCCAGCAGCGCAGGCACCAGCGTCGCCGCGCTCCCGCGCAGGACGGCGTGGGCCTCGGCGTCGATCTCGCTCGGCT
This sequence comes from Piscinibacter sp., assembly GCA_036401155.1. GTDB lineage: Bacteria > Pseudomonadota > Gammaproteobacteria > Burkholderiales > Burkholderiaceae_C > Albitalea. The sequence continues at coordinate 9,143 of DASWVR010000228.1, forward strand.
GCGGGTTGACGATGACCACGTGGGCGCCCGCGCGCCGCGCCAGCTGCGCGAGCCCGGCCGCCGGCCACACCGCGCCGGAGGTTCCGATCACCAGCATCATGTCGCTCGTGCGTGCGGCCTCCTGCGCCGCGTCCAGCGCCGCGGGTGGCAGCATCTCGCCGAACCAGACGACGCCGGGGCGAACCAGGTTGCCGCATTCGCTGCAGCGCGGCGGATGGGCCGGCGCCGCGTCGACAGGGTCGCAGTGTCGGCCGTGCGGGCAGGCGTCGAGCCAGCGGTCTTGCAGGATGTCGCCGTGCAGCCGGATCGTCGAGACGATCCCGGCGCGCTGGTGCAGGTCGTCGACGTTCTGCGTCACCACGGTCAGCCGCCCGGGGTGGCGGGCGGCGAAGGCGGCGAGCGCGACATGCCCCGCATTCGGCTGCGCAGCGCGCACGCCCTGCCGGCGCTCGGCGTACCAGTCCCACACCCGCCGCGGGTCGGCGCGAAAACCCTCTTCGCTCGCGAGCTGAACTGGATCGAAGCGCGACCAGAGTCCGGTCAGCGCATCGCGAAAGGTCGGGATGCCGCTCTCGGCCGACATGCCTGCGCCGGTGAGCACGCAGACCTGGCGCGCCTGCGCGAGGCGCGCCCGCACGGCCTGCAGTGCCGGCTCGTCCACCCTCAGCGTTCGCGCTGACGCAGCGCCTCGTACAGGCAGATGCCCGAGGCCACCGACACGTTGAGGCTTTCCACCGCGCCCTTCATCGGCAGGCGCACCAGCTCGTCGCAGGTGCGGCTCGTCAGCTGTCGCATGCCCGTGCCTTCGGCGCCGAGCACCAGCGCCAGCGGGCCGGTGAGGTCGAGTTCGTAGAGCGACTTCTGCGCATCGTCCGAGGTGCCGACCACGCGGATGCTGCGCTCCTTCAGCTCGTTGAGCGTGCGTGCGAGGTTGGTCACCATGAAGTAAGGCACCGTCTCGGCCGCGCCGCTCGCGACCTTGGCGACCGTGGCGTTGACGCCGACCGCATGGTCCTTGGGCGCGATGACGGCGTGCGCGCCGGCGCCGTCGGCCACGCGCAGGCAGGCGCCGAGGTTGTGCGGGTCGGTGATGCCGTCGAGCACCAGCAGCAGCGGATCGCCCTCGACGGCGTCCAGCGTATCGTCCAGCGAATGGCTCATCTGCACCGCCTGCGCGCGCGCGACCACGCCCTGGTGGCGGTGCGTTCCGCACATCTTCTGCAATCGATCGTCGTCGCTGTCGACGAGTTTGATGCCGGCCTCCCGGGCGCGCTCGACGAACTGCCGCATGCGCTGGTCGCGCCGCGTGGCGTCGACGTGGATCTCGGTGATGGACTGCGGCGCCGTCTTCAGCCGCACGGTGACGGCGTGAAAGCCGAAGAGGATCTTGTTACTCATGGGCGGGATGGTAAGGGCTAGCCTGTCGCCGCTCGCCCGGTTTCATGGCGGTGTCATGCGCATCGCCTACCGTGCGGACCGAACCACCATCGCTCAGGAGACTTCCCATGTCAGTTCTTGCCAGAACAGGCGCCGCGGCAGCTGTCGCTGCCGCGCTGTTCGTCGCCGCCCTGCCCGCCGCCGCCGACAAAGGCAAGCGCCACGCCGACACCGCCCCGCTGGTCATCGGCCACCGCGGCGCCCCCGGCCACCTGCCCGACCACACCCTGGAGAGCTACGCGCTCGCCATCCAGCTCGGCGCCGACTACATCGAGCCCGACGTCGTCGCCACCAAGGACGGCCACCTGATCGCCCGCCATGAGCCGAACCTCATCGCGACGACCAACGTCAAGGACCTGCCGCAGTTCGCCGACCGCAAACGCAAGGCGGTGGTCGACGGCGCCGAGGAGGAAGGCTTCTTCGCGAGCGACTTCACGCTCGCCGAGATCCGCCAGCTGCGCGCGATCCAGCCGCTGGCCGACCGCGACCCCTCGTTCAACGGCCGATTCATGATCCCGACGATCGAGGAAGTGATCGAGCTGGCCCAGCGCAAGTCGCGCGACGAGGGTCGGCGCATCGGCGTCTACCCCGAGACCAAGCACCCGACTTACCACCAGCAGCTCGGCCTCGCACTCGAGGACAGGCTGCTCGCGGTGCTGCAGCGCGCCGGCTGGAACCATCGTCATGCGCCGGTGTTCATCCAGTCCTTCGAGACGGCGAACCTCAAATACTTGCGCAGCAAGACCAGCGTGCGGCTGGTGCAGCTCGTGGATGCCGACGCGATCAACCCCGACGGCACGCTCGTGTTCAACCCGCCCTTCGACAAGCCTTACGACTGGGTCGCCGCCGGCCGGTCGGGCACGTTCGCGGACCTGCTGACGCCGCAAGGCCTGTCCGAGGTGAGAACCTATGCCGACGGCATCGGCCCGTGGAAGCCCTACCTGATCAGCAGCGCGTGCAAGGTGATCGCCAACGGCGCCTGTGCCGACAGCAACGGCGACGGCGTGGTCGACGAACGCGACCGTGCGATGCTGCCGCCCAGCAGCGTCGTCGCCGACGCGCACCAGCTCGGGCTGCTGGTGCACCCCTACACCTTCCGCAACGAGCAGAAGCGGCTTGCGGGCGACTTCGGCGGCAACCCGGTGAACGAATACCTGGCGTTTTACGAGCTGGGGGTCGACGGACTGTTCAGCGACTTCGCCGGCACGGCGTTCGCGGCGCGGGCGATGTTCCTGCTGAAGAGCGATCCGGCGTACGCGACCTGCCTGGTCAACCAGCGGCGCTGCGACAAGAGCCGGGACTGATCGCCTTGCGAGGACGCACACCCGGCTCGGGCGCACTGGCGCAGGGGACCGGCATGCGGCGCCTGCCGTGCTACTTGCGGACCGACGCCTCTTCGATCAGCACCGCGTAGTCGTAGCCCGAACCGAGCTTGACGTCGGTGCGAACCGTGCCCTTGACGGTCACCACGTCACCCAGCGCGGCCATGTCCTTGGTGGTCACGATGACGTCGTTCGTGCCGTCGGCGGCCGAGCCGGAACCGTCCTGCAGGTGCAGCCAGTTCTTGCCCATGATGCCGCGGTTGACCTTGACCACCTTGGCGCGCACCGTCACGCCCTTGTCCTTCAGGCTGGTCCGGCCCTTGACCACCTCGGCGACGGTCTTTGCATCCGGGCTCTTCGCCTTGTCGACCTGGATCGCCGGCCCGGCTGCAGCCGCCGGCGTGGACTTGCCGCCCACCGGGGCGGCGGCACGGGGATTGGCGAGCTGGCCGAACACGATGCGGTCGAAGGTCTTGTTCAGCGACTTGCTCTGGAAATTCTGCAGCATGCTGGCATTGCCGATGGTGATGCGTTCGCCGTTCTTGAGCGGCGCCTTCTCCACCGCGGCCCAGATCTCGCCCTCGGCCGTCTTCAGGCGCACGTAGGTGTAGCTGTCCACGTTCTGCGTCTGCATGACCTCGCCGCTGATGCTTCCCGCCTGCAGGGTGGGGGCGGCGTAAGCCACCGGGCCGAGCGCGGCGAGCAACCAGGCCATGCGGACGATGGAGTGTTTCATGGGGATGGACTTCGACTTCGTGTGGAGAGGCTGTGATCGTGCGGTCACCTGCGCTCCCCGGGCTTGATCGATATCAGCCGCCGGCCGCGACATGCGCGGCCGGGCAGTGGCTCGGAGTTGATTGGGCGCAATGCGGCCGGCGTCACGAGTTGCAAAGTTCACCCTTGCCAGGTCAAAAGAGGAGCGCATCCATGATCGACTATGCAACCGACGTCAGGAAGTACACCGCCACCGTGGACGAAGCCGCCGTGGCCGCCATCGTCAAGTACTGCGGCATCGCATTGCAGCGAGCGGACTCGTCGCTCGTCGCCACATCCGACCGCAAGGAGTTGGACACCATTCGCGACGGGTTTGCGGCCAAGAAGCTGGGCCTCGACGCCGGCGCAGCCGAGCCCGGCCTGAAGGCCGCCGCCGAGAAGATGAAGGCCACCGGGCACAAGAGCCGGGTCACCTTCTACTACCTGCTCGCAGAGGCCACCGGCACCCTGGACAAGCTGCACTGAGCGCGCGTCACACGGCTTGCCCCGGGCCCGGTGTATGCTGGCCGGGCCATTCGGCGACAGGAGCATGCACATGCAGATCACCGACCTTCTCGCCCAGATGGGCGGCCTCCAGTCGATGTCCCGTGAGCTGGGGGTGAGTCAGACGGAGGTGGCCAGCGGCGCCGAGGCGCTGGTGCCGGCCATCCTCGGCGGGTTCAAGAAGCAGGCGCAGGTCCAACCGGCGGGTCTGGAAGGGCTCGGCGGCCTGCTCGGCCAACTGGGCGGCGGCGGGCTGCTGGACCAGGTGCTCGGCCCCCAACCCACCGACGTGAGCCAGGGCAACGCCGTGCTGGGCCAGATCTTCGGCTCCAAGGAGGTGAGTCGCACGGTGGCGCAGGATGCCGCGTCGCGGTCGGGGCTCGATCCGGCGCTGCTCAAGAAGATGCTGCCGATGCTGGCCATGCTGGTCGCCGGCTTCATGGCCAAACAGGGCGGCGCCTCGCAGCCCGGATCGCCTGCTCCGGGGGGCGGGGGCCTGGGCGATCTGCTGGGCGGGCTGCTCGGCGGGCGCGCCGGCGGCATGCCCGGCGGCGGCTCGCCGGGTCTCGCCTCCATGCTCGACATGAACGGCGACGGTAACGCACTCGACGACATCCTCCGCATGGCGGGCAAGGCGATGCGCTGAGGGGCGCGGCACGGGCGGCGGACCGTTCGAGCGGCTCGCTGCGTCAACCCATGCGGCGAAGGGCCACCACACCCATCAGCAGGCCGATGAGCACCGGCTGGTGCAGCATGTAGAAGCTCAGGCTCCAGCGGCCGAGCACCGCCAGCGGGCGAAGCGCAGGCGCGAGACGGCCGGTGAGCCAGTCGCGCCGCCGCGCCAATACCCACTGCCCGGCGGCCATGCCCCACCACATCACGCCGATCCATGGCAACAGCGGCGCATAGTCTTCGGTCGGCGGCTTGCGCGTGACGAGCCCCACCCAGTTGGTGAGCCGCGTGTCGAAGAACGGGTGCTGCACCATCCAGGGCAAGGCGATCGCCGCGGCGCCCGCGAGCCACAGCCAACGCCCCCAACCGGCGGTTAGCCGCACGATGATCAGCATCACCGCGATGCCGTGCAGCACGCCGAAATGGATGAAGCGGTCCTTGAACATCAGCCACGAGCCGATGCTCACCAGCACGGCGCAGCCGGCGATCTGCGCCCAGCGGCGCCAGAAGCGCGGCCAGCTCTGGCCCTGGCGGGCGGCCACCGCCTGGCCGACTCCCGCGATGAACATGAAGCCGCTGACGATCAGCGTGCGCTGGACCGTCCAGAACGGATCGGCATAGAAGTTCTGGCGGATGAAGCCTAAGTGGTTGAGGTCGAAGAAGAAATGGAACACGGCCATCCAGACGATGGCCGCGGCACGCAGTGCGTCGAGGCGGTCGAAGCGGTCGTGCGGGGCGGGGGCGGCGGTGTTCACCGCCGCGACGATAGCGCACCCTGGGCGTGCACAGGCTTTCGATGCGTCCCACGGATCCTGCGACATCTCAGGGCCAACGCATCCTGACGGCGGAGGTGCCCGTCGACAGCTCAGCGCGAACGGAACGCGAGATTCCGTCCGCACCCTCTCAAGCCGGCGCGAAGCTCGATCGGCGCAGGCCGATGAACTGCAGATCGAGCAGCACGAACACGGCCAGCGCCTGAGCGGCAATGAAGGCATGGCCGAGGCCGTTGGGCGCGAAGCTGCCGCCGAGCGAGACCCATGCCGACTCGGCGATCCAGACGGCGTTGATGGCGATCACCGTCCAGAACCGCCGCACGCGGCACCACCGGCTTGCGCGCCAGCCAGAGCAGGAAACCGGCCCACGGGAACAGCGCCACGCCGGCCGAGAGCAGCAGCGAGGCCGGCAAGGCAAGCAGGTCTTGCAGCAGGCCCGCGCCGAAGGTCATGACGAGGCCGGCGGCGGCGCTGAGCAGCGCGTCGGCGACGAGGGCACGGCGAAGCAGCGGGGACATGGCGACAGCGGACATGGCAGAACTCCTTTGCGGTTGGGAAGTCACGGTGAGCGCATGGTCGCCAGCGCCAGGCGCCCCGGCGATAACCTCCGAGGTCATGGAAGCCCGCTGCGCGCTGGGCTATCGTCGCGGCCATGCACGCTGCCACCCGCCCCCATGCCAACGTCGGCCACCTGATCCGCGAATGGCGCCAGCGCCGCCGGCTGAGCCAGCTCGACCTCGCCTGCGAGGCCGACATCTCGACGCGCCACCTGAGCTACGTCGAGAACGGCCGCGCATCGCCGAGCCGCGAGATGCTGATGCACCTGGCCGAGCGGCTCGACGTGCCGCTGCGCGAGCGCAACCTGCTGCTCACCGCGGCCGGCTTTGCGCCGATCTACCGCGAACGCCCGCTGGCCGACCCGGCGCTCTCGGCCGCGCGGCAGGCGGTGGAGCTGGTGCTCAAGGGCCACGAGCCCTACCCCGCGCTCGCCATCGATCGGCACTGGACGATGCTCGCGCACAACCGCACCGTCCCGCTGCTGCTGGCAAACGTCGATGCCGAGCTGCTGAAGCCGCCCGTCAACGTGCTGCGCCTCAGCCTGCACCCGGGCGGGCTGGCGCCGCGAATCGTCAACCTGGCGCAATGGCGCGAACACCTGTTCCTGCGCCTGAAGCACCAGATCGACGCCTCGGCCGATCAGCAGCTGGTCGCGCTGCTGCACGAGCTGCAGGCCCTGCCCTTCGACCCGGCGCAGTCGCATGGCGCGCCGATCGATCCGAGCGGGGTGGCGGTCCCGCTGCAGTTCAATACCGAGCACGGCGTGCTGTCGTTCATCGGCACGACCACCGTGTTCGGCACGCCGGTGGACATCACGCTGGCGGAGCTGGCGCTGGAGACCTTCTTCCCCGCCGACGACCATACAGCGGAACTGCTGCGTCGCCTGGGTGACGGACAGCCCGCAGCGAGCAGCGATAAAGCACGACCTCAGGAGACGAGCATGGCCGCTGTACCCCACGAGACTTCCCACTACCGCATCTGCCCGCTGTGCGAGGCCTGCTGCGGGCTGCAGATCCGCATCGCCGACGGCCGCGTGCAAAGCATCCGCGGCGACGAGGCCGACCCGTTCAGCGCCGGCTTCATCTGCCCGAAGGGCGTGGCGCTCAAGGACCTGCACGAAGACCCCGACCGCCTGCGCACGCCGCTGATCAAGCGCGACGGCCGCTTCGTGCCGGCGAGCTGGGAAGAAGCCTATGCCGAGATCGAACGCCGCCTGCCGCCCATCATGGCCGCGCACGGCCGGGACGCGGTCGGCTTCACGCTCGGCAACCCGTCGTCGCACAAGTACAGCCTGATTCTCTACACCGCGCGGCTCCTGAAGGCCGTCGGCTCGAAGAACATCTTCTCGGCGTCGACGCTCGACCAGATGCCCAAGCAGCTGTCCAACGGGTTGATGTTCGGCCACTGGCTCACGCTGCCGGTGCCCGACATCGAGCGCTGCGGCTTCCTCCTGATGCTGGGCGCCAACCCGATGGCAAGCAACGGCAGCCTGTGGACCGTGCCCGACTTTCGCGGCAAAGCGAAGGCGATGCGTGCGCGCGGCGGCAAGCTGGTGGTGATCGACCCGCGGCGCACCGAGACGGCGGAGATTGCCGACCAACACCACTTCATCCGGCCGGGCGGCGACGCCTTCCTGCTGCTCGGCATGGTGCACACGCTGTTCGACGAGAACCTCGTCGCGCTGGGCCGGCTGGCCGAACATGTGAACGGCGTCGACGACGTGCAGGCGGTGGTGAAGGACTTCGCGCCCGAACGCGTGGCGGCGCGCTGCGGCATCGCCGCCGAGACGATCCGCGAGCTCGCGCGCACCTTGGCGCGCACCGAGCGCGCGGCAGTGTACGGCCGCATCGGCACCTGCGTGCAGGCGTTCGGCACGCTGAACTCCTGGCTGGTCGACGTGCTGAACGTGCTCACCGGCCACCTCGACCAGGAAGGCGGCGCGATGTTCACCAAGGCCGCGGCGTTTGCTCCCAACACGATCGGCCCGCCCGGCACGGGCCGCGGCGTGCTCACCGGGCGCTGGGCCAGCCGGGTGAGCGGCAAGCCCGAGGTCTACGGCGAGATCCCGATGAACTGCCTGGCCGAGGAGATCGAGACGCCCGGGCCCGGCCAGGTCAGGGCATTGATCTCCGTCGCGAGCAACCCGGTGCTGTCGGCGCCGAACGGGCCGCGGCTCGCGGCGGCGCTCGACAGCCTGGAGTTCATGGTCAGCATGGACATCTACGTCAACGAGACCTCGCGCCATGCCGACGTGATCCTGCCCGGCGTGTCGCCGCTGGAGGATTCGCACTACGACGTGCCCTTCCCGATGTTCTCGTACCGCAACCACGCACGCTACAGCGCGCCGGTGCTGCCGCTGGCCGAGGGGCAGGTGCCGGAGTGGCAGACGATGCTGAAGCTGGTGGCGATCGCGCGCGGCCTGGGTGCCGGCGCCGACGTGCTGGCGCTGGACGACGAACTGCTGGCCGACGACGTGCGCAAACAGGCCGGGCCGCATGCAGATGTCGTGATCACCGCGCTCGCCGGCCGCCGCGGGCCGGAGCGGCTGCTCGACCTCGCGCTGCGCATGGGGCCGTATGGCGACGGCTTCGGCACGCGGCCGGGCGGACTGACCTTCGAGCAGGTCAAAGCCGCGCCCAGCGGGCTGGACCTCGGCCCGCTGCAAGCGCGCATTCCCGAGGTGCTGCGCACGCCCTCGGGCAAGATCGAACTCGCGCCGGCGGTGCTCGTCGCGGACGTGAAACGTGCCGCGGCCCAGCTCGACGAGCCGGCCGGCGACCTCGTCATCATCGGCCGCCGCCACGTGCGCTCGAACAACAGCTGGATGCACAACCTGCCGCTGCTCGCCAAGGGGCCGAACCGCTGCACGGCGCTGGTCCACCCGGCGGACGCGCGTCGGCTCGGGCTCCAATCCGGCACGTCGGCACGCATCAGCGGCAGGGCGGGCCAGCACATCGAGGCGGAAGTCGAGGTGAGCGACGAGATGATGCCGGGCGTGATCAGCGTGCCGCACGGCTGGGGACATGACCTGCCCGAGACGCGACTCGGCGTCGCGGCCGAGCGCCCGGGGGCCAATCTCAACGCCGTGCTCGATGAAGCGCTGATCGACCCGTTGTCGGGCAACGCGGTGCTGGGCGGCGTACCGGTGCGGGTGGCGCCGATCGAGTCGTAGCGAGTACGTCATCCCGACGAGACGACGTCATCGCGACAAGACGCTGTCATCCCGACGAAAGTCGGGATCCACGCGTTTGCTGCTGTCCCTGGATGCCGACTTTCGTCGGGATGACGATGCCCAGACGGAACTACGGGCTCGCCCGCACCACCGAATAGGCCGTGTTGTTGACCTGCAGCCACCGCTCGGCCAGCGACGCATCCTGCTGCGACGGGTGGAAGTCCGCCTTGAAATACGCACGCCACGGCTTGAAGGTGTGGCGAACCAGGCCGTGCTCGCCGAAGAAGAAGCTCGCCGCGCTGCGCCACGTGCGCCAGCGCAGCAGCTCGCCGTCGCGCCACAGGTTGCGAGCCGTCTGGCGCAGCACGTCGGTGGTGAAATGGAAGGCGACCACGCGCATCCAGCGGCGCCGCCATGGCTCGCTGCCGCCGAGCGCACGGTAGACGTCGAAGGCGACGCTGCGGTGCTCCGATTCTTCCGACGCATGCCACATCCACATCGCCTGCAGGCGCTGCTCGGCGCCCTGCACCGCCTGCGGGTGCGCGAGCATGTGCTGCGCGAGGATGGCGGTGAAATGCTCCGTCGCCGCGGTGATGGCCACCGCGTGGCGCGGATCGCGCACCGCCTTCAGGCGCTCGACCCGCTTCAGGATGCGCGGCTCCCAGGTGTTGACGTAGCCCTGCCTGTCGAGCTGCGCGTTGAACAGCGAATGGATGCGCCGGTGCGTGGCCTCCTGCCCGACGAAGCCCTGCACCTGCGCCTCGAAGGGCGCGCGCTGGTCTTCGGGCAGCATCTTGACGCCATTGCGCACCGAGTCGATGAAGAACTGCTCGCCGACCGGAAAGCTCATCGACAAGGCATTGAAATAGGCGCTGCGGAAGGCGTCACCGCCGTTCCAGTGCCTTGCGAACGGCGTTTCGAGGTCGATCAGCAAGCGGCGAACCACCAGTGAAGTCATGCGCGGGCGTCCTTCGGTCAAGACACTGGTACGAGTCCGTACCAGCGGCGAAAGGCCAATGTGCCAACCGCCTGTGGTACTGTCAAGTACCAGTATTCACAACACCGTGCGCATGGTGACTGCCGCTGCCATCGCTTCCGCCGACCACCGCCGCCGCCTGCTCGACGCCATGTCGCACGCGGTCGCCCGCAAGGGCTATGCCGAGACGACGATCGCCGACCTCGCGGCCGAGGCGCGGGTGTCGCGCCGCACCTTCTACGAACATTTCGAGACCAAGGCCGAGTGCCTGATCGCGCTGTACGAGGTGGCGAGCGACCAGGCCTTGGACGTGCTGCGTGCCGCGATCGACCCGCAGCGCGATTGGCACACGCAGGTCGAACAGGCGATGCTCGCCTACCTCTCGACGCTCTCCTGCAACCCGCTGCTGCTGCGCACGCTGTTCATCGCGATCCTGGGACTCGGGCCCCAGGGGCTGGCCGCGCGGCGGCGCGCCAACCAGCGGCTGGCGGACTTCATTCTCGACGTGGTGAACCGCTCGCCGCGCCGGCAGCCGCTGCCGCCGGCCTTCGCGATGGGAATCGTCGGCGCGATCAACGAACTCGTGCTGCAGGCGATCGAGCAGGATCGCGTGGCCGAGCTGCCGCAGCTGGCGGTCACCGCCTCCGGGCTCGTGCGCGCGGTGATCGACGGTTCCTGACCAGCCCTTCTGCTGGCGGTTGGAGCAGGCTCAATTCCCGACGGCCTTCACCAACTCAGCCCACTGCCGCGGGTTGCTGCGCTTGAGCGCCTTCAGTTCGTCGAGCAGGTCATCGCAGCGGCGGCGCCGAGCTTTGGCCTTGATGGCGTCGATCTCCTTGGCAAGCCGGATCAGCGGCTCGACGCTCGGATCGGCGGTGGCGCCGGCCTGCTTGGCAAGCGCGACGACCGCGTCGCTGAGCAGGCCCAGCTGGCGGCCGTAGCTGTGTTTGCTGACCACCTCGCGCTCGACCTCGGGCGCCGTCGAGTTCGCTAGTGTCACGTGGAGGTTGCCGAAGGTCCAGCCGTTGTTGAAGCGCTGGTCCACCGACTGCGGCAGCCAAGGGAAGAAGTTGGGAAACGTCACGTCGGTCATCGTCAGCCTCCTTGATCGCGGGCCGCGTCAGTCGACGAAACGCCGCGCGTTCTCGAACATCCTCATCCACGGGCTGAGCGTACTGCGGTCGCCGCTGGTCCAGCTCATCAGCACGTTGCGGAATACCCGCTCCGGGTGCGGCATCAGCACCGTGAAGCGGCCGTCGGGCGTGGTCACCGAAGTCAGTCCGCCGGGGCTCCCGTTGGGGTTGAACGGATAGGCCTCGGTCGGCTGGCCGTGGTGGTCGACGTAGCGCATCGAGCGATGCACCCGCGCGGCGTCGCCGCGCTGCGAAAAGTCGGCATAACCCTCACCGTGCGCCACGGCGATCGGCAGGCGGCTGCCCGCCATGCCGGTGAAGAAGATCGACGGGCTGTCGAGCACCTCGACCAGCGACAGGCGCGCTTCGAACTGCTCGCTCTTGTTGCGGGTGAACTTCGGCCAGGCCTCGGCGCCGGGGATGATCGGCGCCAGCGCGGCCATCATCTGGCAGCCGTTGCACACGCCGAGCGCAAAGGTGTCCTGGCGTCCGAAGAACTCGGCGAACTGGTCGGCCAGCGCCGGGTTGAACATCACCGAGCGGGCCCAGCCTTCGCCGGCCCCCAGCGTGTCGCCGTAGCTGAAGCCGCCGCACGCGACGAAACCCTGGAACTGCGCCAGCCGCGCGCTGCCGCTCTGCAGGTCGCTCATGTGCACGTCGTAGGTGTCGAAGCCGGCCTTCGCCATCGCGTAGCTCATCTCGACATGGCTGTTCACGCCCTGCTCGCGCAGGATGGCGAGCTTGGGGCGGGCGAGCGACAGCGCCGGCCCCTCGGCGGGGTCGAAACTCAGCTGCACATGCAAACCCGGATCGTCGTCGCGGCCGGCCGCCTCGTGTTCGGCATCGGCGCAGGCCGGGTTGTCGCGCAGCTTCGCAATCCGCCAGCTCACCTCGTCCCAGGTCTGGTGCAGCTCGCGCAGCGGCGCGCTGAACACCGCCTTGGTGTCGCGCCACACCTCCATTACACCGCGCTCGTTGGGCTTGCCAATGACGTGGCTGTGCCGGGACAGGCCGTGCGCGCGCAGGGTCTGCATCACCTCGTCGCGCTGCGCCGTCGGCACCTGGATCACCGCACCGAGCTCTTCGCTGAACAGGGCGCGCAGCGTCAGCTCCTCGCGGCGCGCGCCGACCTGGCCGGCCCAGTTCTTGGAGTCGCCATACTCGGCGCGGCTGTCGCTGATGCCGTCGCCTTCGGTGACGAGCAGGTCGACGTTCAGGCTCACGCCGAGGTGGCCGGCGAAGGCCATCTCGCAGGCCGTCGCCCAAAGGCCGCCGTCGCTGCGGTCATGGTAGGCGAGCAGCCGGCCTTCGGCGCGCAGCTGGTTGACCGCGGCGACGAGCGCCTTCAGCCGCGCCGGGTCGTCGAGGTCGGGTGTCTCGTCGCCGAACTGATTCAGCACCTGGGCCAGCATCGAGCCGGCCATGCGATTCTTGCCGTTGCCGAGATCGATCAGGATCAGCGTGGTGTCGCCCGGCTGCAGTTGCGGCGTGAGCGTGGCGCGCACGTCGGCGAGCGTGGCGAAGGCGGAGACGATCAGCGAGACCGGCGCCGTCACCTGCTTCGCCTCGCCGCCGTCGTTCCAGCGCGTGCGCATCGACAAGCTGTCCTTGCCGACCGGCACGCTGATGCCTAGCGCCGGGCACAGTTCCATGCCGACCGCCTTCACGGTGTCGTACAGCGCGGCGTCTTCGCCCGGCTCGCCGCAGGCGGCCATCCAGTTGCAGCTGAGCTTCACACGCGCAAGCTCGATGGGGGCGGCGAGCAGGTTGGTGATCGCCTCGCCCACGGCCATGCGGCCGGAGGCGGGCGCGTCGAGCGTGGCCAGCGGCGTGCGCTCGCCCATGCTCATCGCCTCGCCGCGAAAGCCGGCGTAGTCCGCCAACGTCACCGCCACGTCGGCCACCGGCACCTGCCAGGGGCCAACCATCTGGTCGCGGTGGTTCATTCCGCCGACGGTGCGGTCGCCGATGGTGACCAGGAACCGCTTGCTGGCGACCGTCGGATGGCGCAGCACGTCGAAGGCGACCTGGGCCAGCGGGACGCCGGTGAGGTCGAGCGGGACGAGCCGGCGCGCCACACGCGCCACGTCGCGGTGCACCTTGGGCGGCTTGCCCAGCAGCACCTCCATCGGCATGTCGATGGGCGTGTCAGTGCTGCCCGGTTGGTCAAGGACCAGCTGCCTCTCGGCGGTCGCCACGCCCACCACCGAGAACGGGCAACGCTCGCGCTCGCACATCGCCTGGAATGTCGGCAGCGCCTCGGGCGACACCGCCATGACGTAGCGTTCCTGGCTTTCGTTGCACCAGATCTCCTTCGGCGCGAGTCCCGACTCCTCGAGCGGCACCTGGCTCAGGTCGAAGCGCGCGCCCTTGTGCGCCCCATCGACGAGTTCGGGGAAAGCATTCGAGATGCCCCCGGCGCCGACGTCGTGGATCGCGAGGATGGGGTTGTCGTCGCCCAGCGACCAGCAATGGTTGATGACCTCCTGCGCGCGGCGTTGGATCTCGGGGTTGCCGCGCTGCACCGAATCGAAATCGAGTTCGGCCGCATTGGCGCCGGCCGCCATCGAGCTCGCCGCGCCGCCGCCCATGCCAATGCGCATACCCGGCCCGCCGAGCTGGATCAGCAGCGTGCCGGCCGGGAACTCGAGTTTGTGGGTCTGCGAATCGGAGATCGTGCCGAGGCCGCCGGCGATCATGATCGGCTTGTGGTAGCCGCGGCGCTGTCCGGCAAGGGTCTGTTCGTAGACGCGGAAGTAGCCGCCGAGGTTGGGCCGGCCGAACTCGTTGTTGAAGGCAGCGCCGCCCAGCGGCCCGTCGATCATGATCTGCAGCGCGCTCGCGATGTGCCCGGGCTTGCCATAGGCGTCGCGCTCCCACGGCTCGCTGGTGCCAGGCAGCAGCAGGTTGGACACGCTGAAGCCCGTCAGCCCGGCCTTGGGCTTGGAGCCGCGGCCGGTCGCGCCTTCGTCGCGGATCTCGCCGCCGGCACCGGTCGACGCCCCGGGAAACGGCGAGATCGCCGTCGGGTGGTTGTGCGTCTCCACCTTCATCAGCACATGCGCGGTTTCCCGGCGGGGAGCGTACCTCGCCGCGTCGGTCGCGCTCTCGGGCAGCCAGCGCTCGACTTCGCCGCCTTCCATCACCGAGGCGTTGTCGCTGTAGGCGACCACCGTGTGCTGCGGCGCAAGCTGGTGCGTGTTGCGGATCATCGCGAACATCGAGCGCTCCTGCTCGACCCCGTCGATGGTGAACTTCGCGTTGAATATCTTGTGGCGGCAGTGTTCGCTGTTGGCCTGCGCGAACATCATCAGCTCGACATCGGTCGGGTTGCGCTTCAGGCCCTTGAAGGCGCTGACGAGGTAGTCGATCTCGTCGTCGCTGAGTGCCAGGCCGAATTCGGCGTTCGCCCGCTCCAGCGCCACGGGGCCTTCACCCAGCACGTCGACGTGTTCCATCGGCTTGCCCGGCTGCTCGTCGAACAGGTGCACCGCGTCTTCGCGGGCGAACAGCACGCTTTCCGTCATGCGGTCGTGCAGCATGGCGGCCACGCCCTGCAGCTCATCGGGGGCGAGTGCCTTCGCGCCGCCGAGCAGCCCGGCCTTCAGGCTGAGCCGGAATTCCGTGACGCGCTCGATCCGCTTGATCGCCAGGCCGCAGTTGTGCGCGATGTCGATCGCCTTGCTGGCCCATGGCGAGACGGTGCCCAGGCGCGGCGCCACGACGAACAACGTACCCTCGTCCGGCCCGGCGTAGCGGTCGCCGTAGCGCAACAGGGCGGCCAGTCTGTCGCGCATGGGGGCGGGCAGCGGCGCCTCGCTCCACACCCAATGCACATGGCGCGCGGCGACGCCGGTGATGCGCGGCTGGATCTCCTGCAGTTTCGACAACAGTGCCTGGGCGCGGAAGGCGGAGAGCGCATTGCCCCCCTCAAAGTGTTGCAGGTGCTTGGGGCTTTGGCTCACGCGGCGGCTCGGCGTTGGGTTGGGAAGAACGGAGAAGTCGTAGACCCGGCGCGGCATGTGGCCGACCCGGTGGAAACCCGACATTTTACGGGGTGAGTGAGATAATTCGGCCCCATGACGATCACCATCAAGAGCGCAGCCGACGTCGCCGGCATGCGAATCGCCGGCCGGCTGGCCTCCGAAGTGCTGGACATGCTGACCCCGCATGTGAAGCCCGGCGTGACGACCGAGCAGCTCGACAAGCTCGCTCACGACCACATCGTCGACGTCCAGGGCGGCATCCCGGCACCGCTGAACTACGCGCCGCCCGGCTACACGCCCTACCCGAAGTCGATCTGCACCTCGATCAACCACCAGGTCTGCCACGGCATCCCGAACGATCGCCCGCTGAAGAACGGCGACATCGTCAACATCGACGTCACCGTGATCAAGGACGGCTGGCACGGCGACACGAGCCGCATGTTCATCGTCGGCGAGGGCTCGATCGCGGCCAAGCGGCTGTGCGCCTTCACCTACGAGGCCATGTGGAAGGGCATCGTCAAGGTCAAGCCGGGCGCGCGTCTGGGCGACATCGGCCACGCGATCCAGACCTTCACCGAGAGCAACGGCTTCTCGGTGGTGCGCGAGTTCTGCGGCCACGGCATCGGGCGCAACTTCCACGAGGAGCCGCAGGTGCTGCATTACGGCCGCCCCGGCACGCTGGAAGAACTGGTGCCGGGCATGATCTTCACCATCGAGCCCATGGTCAACGCCGGCCGCCGCGAGATCCGCGAGATGACCGACGGCTGGACCATCGTCACCAAGGACCGCTCCCTGTCGGCGCAATGGGAGCACACGGTGCTCGTCACGGAGACCGGCTACGAGGTGCTGACGCTGTCCGAGGGCAGCCCGCCCCCGCCGGCGTTCGTGACGGCCGGCGCCGCCAAGGCCTTGGCTTAGCGCCGTCGGCAGCACGCGCTTCCCGACCATGTCCGCCCTGCCCGAGGCCGGCACGAGCGCCCCGCGCAGCGTCAGCGAGCTTCGATCCCGGTTTCGCCAGGGCAAGGCCGCGCTGCTCGATCACTTTCGCGCGGCTCGCGCGTCGTCCACTGCGGCCACGCGGCTGATTCGCGCGCTGACCAAACACGTCGATCTGACGCTCGGCGACCTGTGGGAACACGCGATGATGCCGCCCGGCGCGGCGCTGCTGGCCGTCGGCGGCTATGGCCGCGGCGAGCTGTTTCCGCACTCCGACGTCGACGTGCTGGTGCTGCTGCCGCCCGACCAGGACCATGCCAACGACGCGCTGAAGTCGTCGATCGAGGGCTTCATCACCGCCTGCTGGGACATCGGCCTGGAGATCGGCTCGAGCGTGCGCACGGTGACCGAGTGCCTCGAGGAAAGCCATCGCGACGTCACCGTGCAGACGGCGCTGCTCGAGTCGCGCTACCTCTGCGGGGCGCGCCGCGTGTTCAACGATTTCCGCCGCGCCAACACCGAGGCGATGGACGCCAAGGCATTCCTGCGCGCCAAGACGCTGGAGATGCGCCAGCGCCACCAGAAATTCGAGGACACGCCGTACTCGCTGGAGCCCAACTGCAAGGAAAGCCCCGGCGGTCTTCGCGACCTGCAGGTGGTGATCTGGGTCGCACGCGCCGCGGGTCTCGGCAAGACCTGGAACGAGCTCGCTGCCAAGGGGCTGATCACGCCCTTCGAAGTAAAGCAGCTGCAGCGCAACGAAGGCGTGCTCAAGCTGATCCGCGCTCGGCTGCACATGGCGGCCGGCCGGCGCGAGGACCGATTGGTGTTCGACCTGCAGACCGCCGTGGCCGAGAGCTTCGGCTACCGGCCGACCAAGGGGCAGCGGGCGTCTGAAGTGCTGATGAAGCGCTACTACTGGGCCGCCAAGGCGGTGGCGCAGCTGAACCAGATCCTCATGCTGAACATCGAGGAGCGTGTCAACGGGCTGCAGGACGCGCCGATGCGCCCGATCAGCGACCGGTTCCTCGAACGCGGCGGCATGCTGGAGGTAGCCACCGACGACATCTACGAGCGCGACCCGCACGCCATCCTCGAAACCTTCTACACCTACCAGACGACGGTCGGCCCGAAGGGCCTGTCGGCACGCACGCTGCGCGCGCTCTACAACGCGCGCGAGCTGATGAACAGCGAGTGGCGCCACGACCCGGTGAACCGCGCCACCTTCATGAAGATCCTGCAGGCGCCCGAGGGCCAGACACACGCCTTCCGCCTGCTCAACCAGACGTCGGTGCTCGGACGCTACCTGTGGGTGTTCAGACGCATCGTCGGGCAGATGCAGCACGACCTGTTCCACGTCTACACGGTGGACCAGCACATCCTCATGGTGCTGCGCAACGTGCGCCGCTTCCTGATCCCCGAGCATGCGCACGAGTACCCGTTCTGCTCGCAGCTGGCCGCGCAGTTCGACCGCCCCTACGTGCTGTACGTGGCCGCGCTGTTCCACGACGTGGCCAAGGGGCGCGGCGGCGACCACTCCGACCTCGGCGCACGCGAGGTGCGGCACTTCTGCCGCGACCATGGCATCACCGGCGAGGACGCGGCGCTGATCGAGTTCCTGGTCAAGGGTCACCTGACGATGTCGCGCATCGCGCAGAAGGAAGACCTGGCCGACCCCGACGTGATCGAGGCCTTCGCCAGGCTGGTCGGCACCGAGCGGCGGCTCACCGCGCTGTACCTGCTGACGGTGGCCGACATCCGCGGCACGAGCCCCAAGGTGTGGAATGCCTGGAAAGGCAAGCTGCTCGAAGACCTGTACCGCCTGACGCTGCGCGCGCTGGGCGGCGCGCGGCCCAACCTCGACGCCGAGATCGAGGCGCGCAAGCAGGAGGCGCGGCACACGCTGAACCTGTACTCGATGCTGCCCGGCACCGAGACGGCCCTGTGGAAGACGCTCGAGATCAGCTACTTCGCGCGCCACGACGCCGGCGACATCGCCTGGCACGCGCGCTCGCTGTACCGCTTCGTGAACTCGAAAACGCCGGTCGTGCGGGCACGCGCGTCGTCGCTGGGCGAGGGGCTGCAGGTGGTCGTCTACGCGCCCGACCGGCCCGACCTGTTCGCGCGCATCTGCGGCTACTTCGACAGCGCGAGTTTCAACATCCTCGATGCGAAGGTGCACACGACCAAGGCCGGCTACGCGCTGGACACCTTCCAGGTCATCAGCCCGATGCTCGACCAGCACCACCGCGACCTTATCTCGCTGGTGGAGAACCAGCTGGCGCACGCCCTCAACGCGACGGGGCCGCTACCCGAACCGAGCCGCGGCCGGCTGTCGCGGCGGGTGAAGTCGTTCCCGATCACGCCGCGCGTGACGCTGCGGCCGGACGAACGGGCGCAGCGCTGGCTGCTGGGCGTGTCGACCAGCGACCGCTCCGGCCTGCTCTATTCGATCGCCCGGGTGCTGGCGCGCCACCACATCAACCTGCAGCTGGCCAAGATCACGACGCTCGGCGAACGCGTGGAAGACACCTTCCTGATCGACGGCTCGGCCCTGCAGCAGAACAGGACGCAGCTCGAGATCGAGAGTGAGCTGCTGGACGCCATCACGCCGTGACCCCATGGCCCTGCTGACCATCACCGCCACCGACGCGATTCAACACCTCGACCGCTTCGACACCATCGTCGACGCCCGCTCCGAGAGCGAATACGCCGAGGACCGCGTGCCGGGGGCGGTCAACTGGCCGAGCCTCACCGACGAGCAACGCAAGCTGGTCGGCACCGAATACAAGCAGGTGTCGCCCTTCGCCGCCAAGAAGCGCGGCGCGGCGCTGGTGGCGCGCAACATCGCGGCCCACATCGAGCGCGAGGTGTTCGACAAACCCAAGGACTGGCAGCCGCTGGTCTATTGCTGGCGCGGCGGCAAGCGCAGCGGCTCGCTCGCCCTGGTGCTCGATCAGATCGGCTTCAGGGTGCACCTGCTCGAAGGCGGCTACCGCGAGTACCGGCGCGCGGTGATGGCCGACCTGGAGCAGCTTCCGCAGCGCTTTCGCTACCGCGTGCTGTGCGGCAAGACGGGGTCGGGCAAGAGCCGGCTGCTGGCCGCGCTGCAGGCACAGGGCGCGCAGGTGCTGGACCTCGAAGGCCTGGCCAACCACCGCGGCTCGGTGCTGGGGCTCGTGCCCGGCAGCCCGCAGCCGACGCAGAAGCAGTTCGACTCGCGCGTGTGGGACACGCTGCGGCGCATGGACCCGTCACGCGAGGTGTGGGTGGAAAGCGAGAGCAAGAAGGTCGGCGAACTGCGCGTGCCCCAGGCGCTGATCGAGCGCATGCGCGCCGCGCCCTGCGTGCGCATCGAGCTGGCGCTGCCCGAGCGTGTGAAGCTGCTGATGGAGGACTACGACTTCTTCGTCAGGGACGTGCCGGCGTTCTGCGAACGGCTCGACGCGCTGCGCGCGCTGCGCGGCAACGAGGTGGTGAACGCCTGGCAGGAGGCGGCCCGCTCGGGGCGGATCGATGACGTGGTGCGTGATCTGCTGGTGGCGCACTACGACCCGGTGTACCTGCAGTCGATGCAGCGCAACTTCGCGGGGTTCGAGTCGGCAGCGGTGATCGAACCGGCGGACGGGTCGCACGCGACGT
Organism: Piscinibacter sp.; assembly: GCA_036401155.1. Lineage (GTDB taxonomy): Bacteria > Pseudomonadota > Gammaproteobacteria > Burkholderiales > Burkholderiaceae_C > Albitalea. The sequence goes on from DASWVR010000228.1 coordinate 29,007, forward strand.
GGGAACGGGTGGCTCAGGAGCTGTCGCAACCCCAAGGCATGACTCCCTCTCCCCCTGGGAGAGGGCTGGGGTGAGGGCCAGCGGCGTCTGCAGGCCATGGCGGCCGCTTCATCGCCGCTGACCCTCACCCTACCCTCTCCCAGGGGGAGAGGGGACAAGCAGATCAACCCATGTGCAGGCCGCCGTTGACCGAGAAGTCGGCCCCCGTCGCGAACCCCGACTCGTCCGACGCCACCCACGACACGATCGACGCGATGTCGTCCGGCGTGCCGAGCCGCTTGACCGGAATGCCGGCGATGATCTTGTCGAGCACGTCCTGGCGAATCGACTTCACCATGTCGGTCGCGATGTAGCCCGGGCTCACGGTATTGACCGTCACGCCCTTGCTCGCCACTTCCTGCGCCAGCGCCATCGTGAAGCCGTGCATGCCCGCCTTGGCGGCCGAGTAGTTGGTCTGCCCGAACTGGCCCTTCTCGCCGTTGACCGAGCTGATGTTGATGATCCGGCCCCAGCCTTTCTCCAGCATGTCCTCGATGACCTGCTTGGTCACGTTGAACAGGCTCGTCAGGTTGGTCTCGATCACCGCGTCCCAGTCGGCACGGCTCATCTTGCGGAACATGCCGTCGCGGGTGATGCCTGCGTTGTTGACCAGGACGTCGATCGGGCCGTGTTCGGCCTTGGCCTTCTGGAACGCCGCGACGGTGGAATCCCAATCCCCGACGTTTCCGACCGACGCGTAGAACGTGAACCCTTGCGCCTTCTGCTCGCCGAGCCATTTCTCGAAGTCGCGGCTGGGGCCGCACCCGGCGATCACCTTGAATCCGTCGCGATGCAGGCGCTGGCACATCGAGGTGCCGATGCCGCCCATGCCACCGGTCACGTATGCAACCTTCTGAGTCATTTCTTCTCTCCTTTTGAATCCTGCTGCGGTGCCTCAAGCGTGGTCGCCGCCGGCACCGCGGTCAATCGGGTTCCCCCGAAGTCGCTCGCCGCGCCTTCAGCGCTCGACCGTCAATGCAACCCCCATGCCGCCGCCGATGCACAGCGAGGCGATGCCCTTGCGCGCGTTGCGGCGCTGCATCTCGTGCAGCAGCGTCACGAGGATGCGGCAGCCCGATGCACCGATCGGGTGCCCGATGGCGATCGCGCCGCCGTTGACGTTCACCTTGCTGGTGTCCCAGCCCATTTCCTTGTGCACCGCACAGGCCTGGGCGGCAAACGCCTCGTTGATCTCGAGCAGGTCGAGATCGGCTGCCTTCCAGCCGGCGCGCTCGAGCGCCCGCCTGGACGCCGGCACCGGGCCCATGCCCATGTAGGCCGGGTCGAGTGCGGCCGACGCATAGCTTGCGATGCGCGCGAGCGGCGTGAGCCCGAGCTGGTCGGCCTGCTTGGCGCTCATCACCACCACGCCGGCGGCGCCGTCGTTCAGGCCCGAGGCATTGCCCGCCGTCACGCTGCCGCTCTTGTCGAAGGCGGGGCGCAGCCCGGCGAGCGCTTCGGCGTTGGTCTTGCGGTTGACGTATTCGTCCTTGTCGAAGACGACCGGGTCGCCCTTCTTCTGCGGGATCGTGAACGGCACGATCTCATCCTTGAAGCGCCCGGCGTCCTGCGCGGCGGCCGCCTTCTGCTGCGAGGCGAGCGCCAGCGCGTCCTGCGCCTCGCGGCCGATCTCGTACTTCTTGGCGACGTTCTCGGCGGTGATGCCCATGTGGTACTGGTTGTAGACGTCCCACAGGCCGTCGACGATCATCGAGTCGACCAGCTTCCAGTCGCCCATGCGCTGGCCGTCGCGCGAGTTCGGCAGCACGTGCGGGCTCATGCTCATGCTCTCCTGGCCGCCGGCGATGACGATGTCGGAGTCGCCGTCGCGGATGGCCTGGGCGGCGAGCATCACCGCCTTCAGTCCGGAGCCGCAGACCTTGTTGATGGTCATCGCCGGTACGCCGTGCGGCAGGCCCGCCTTGATCACAGCCTGGCGCGCCGGGTTCTGGCCGCTGCCGGCCTGCAGCACCTGGCCGAGGATGACCTCGCTGATCTGGTCGCCGTTGAGCTTGGCGCGCTTGAGCAGGTCGACGATCACCGCAGCGCCGAGTTCGGGCGCGGGCGTCTTGGCCAGGGTGCCGCCGAACTTGCCCACGGCGGTGCGGGCGGCGGCGACGATCACGATGTCGGTGGTCATGTCAGATCTCCAGGGGTTCAAGGGATGAGTGGGGTCAGGCCTTCTGTTTGACGTAGCGGCCGGGGGCGGGTTCGATGGGCTTGTACTTGCGGTTGCCGGGCGACTTGGGCGCCGCGACCAGCTTGCCGGCGTGGCCCTTCAACCAGGCCGCCCAGTCGGGCCACCAGCTGCCCTGGTGCTCGCCGGCCTTGTCGAACCAGGCGGCCGCCTGCTTGGGCAACGAGGCGCCGCTGGCGATCCAGTGGCTGCGCTTCTTCTTCGCCGGCGGGTTGATCACGCCGGCGATGTGTCCCGAGGCGCCGAGCACGAAGCGCTTCTGGCCTCGCAGCACCTGCGTGTTGCGGTAGGCGCCGTCCCACGGAACGATGTGGTCTTCCTTGGAGGCGTAGATGTAGGCGGGCGCATCGATCAGGCTCAGGTCGAGCTTTTCGCCGCACACCGTGACCTTGCCCGGCTTGACGAGGTTGTTTTCGAGGTAGGTGTGGCGCAGGTACCAGCAGAACATGGGTCCCGGTAGGTTGGTGCTGTCGCTGTTCCAGTACAGCAGGTCGAACGGCGGCGGCGTCTCGCCCTTGAGGTAGTTGCCGACGACGTAGTTCCACACCAGGTCGTTGGGGCGCAGGAAGCTGAAGGTCGACGCGAGCTCGCTGCCCTTGAGCAGGCCACCCTCGGTCGGGCTCGCGGCGCCGATCGTCACCTCGCGCATCTGCACGCTGGCCTCGTCGATGAAGAGGTCCAGCACGCCGGTCTCGCTGAAATCGAGGAAGCTGGTGAGCAAGGTGATGCTCTGCGCGGGCCCCTCGCCGCGCGCCGCCAGCACCGCCAGCGCCGTCGCCAGAATCGTGCCGCCGATGCAGAAGCCGAGCGTGTTCATCGTCTTGGCGCCGGTGATCTCCTGCACCACGCGCATCGCGCGGATGGCGCCTTCTTCGATGTAGTCGTCCCAGGTGATGTGGGACATGCTCTCGTCGGCGTTGCGCCAGCTGATCACGAACAGCCGGTGGCCCTGTTCCACCGTGTAGCGGATCAGCGAGTTCTCAGGCTGCAGGTCGAGGATGTAGTACTTGTTGATGCACGGCGGCACGAACAGCATCGGCGTCGCATACACCTTCTCGGTCAGCGGCTTGTATTCGATCAGCTGGAACAGCTCGTTCTCGAACACGACGCTGCCCTCGGTGGTCGCGACGTTGCGGCCGACCTCGAACACCGACTCGTCGGTCTGCGAGACATGGCCTTGCTGGATGTCCTTCAGCAGGTGCTGCAGGCCCTGCGCGATGCTTTCGCCCTGGGTCTCGAGCGCCTTGCGCTGCGCCTCCGGGTTGAGCGCCAGGTAGTTGGCGGGCGATGCCGCCTCGATCCACTGCTGCACCGCGAAGCGGATGCGCTGCCGCGTTTTCGGGTCACCCTCGACCTGCTCGGCCAGCTGCAGCAGGGTGCGCGCGTTGAGCAGGTACATCTGCGCCATGTAGGCCGCGCCGGGGTTCTCGACCCAGGCTTCGCCGGCGAAGCGGCGGTCGGCGATGGCGCCGTTTCGCTTCTGCCCGTGGGCCTGCGGCGGGGCCTGCAGCCGCTGCAGCGACTGGTTCCACAATTCGGTGGCCTGTTGGAGATACTCGGCCTGCACCTGCGTGAGTGCCGGCAGCGGCAGGCTGAGGCCCGACATCGCTTTGAATGCCTCGCCGACATTGACACCGAAGGCTCTGGCCGCGTCGTCGGTGGTCGCCGGGGACGCCTGGGGGGAAGGCTTGCTGCTCACTCGTCTCTCGCTTCTTGACGGTCGGCTGTGATCTGCTTCACGTTGTACGCCTTCCGGCTTACCGCGTGATGACGTGATTTTTCATAATGCGGACTAAGCTTTCATTATACGGATGTATCTCGTTGCGGTTGCGTGGATTTATGTGGTGCTGATGATGGCCGCGGCGGAAGCCAGCAGCCCCAATGGCACCTTGATCGGCGCGGTATTCACCGCGCTGCTGTACGGCGCCCTGCCGCTGGGCATCGTCCTGTACATCATGGGTGCACCGGGGCGGCGGCGTGCACGTCGGGCGCGGGAAGCCGCCGAATCGCAGGCAGCGGCGGCGTCAGCTGCGCTGCAGCCAGACGGCGGCGACCATGCGGCCGGTCACGCCGTCGCGGCGGAACGAAAAGAACCGTGAGTCCTCCTCGACCGTGCACCAGCGCCCGCCACTGACGTGATGCACTCCCGCCGCTTCGAGCCGGTCGCGCGCCAGGCCGGGCAGGTCGGCCAGCCATTTGCCTGGCGCATGGTGTCGAAAGCGCGGCGAGTCACCTTCCGCAGGAGCGCCGAAGGCCCGCAGCACATCGACGCCGACCTCGAAGCGGCGCGGTCCGATGCAGGCGCCGAGCCAGGCGTGCAGCTGGCCGGGCTCGCAGCCGGCGGATTCGCACAGGGCACGCACCGTCGCCTCCAGCACCCCGCCGGCCAGCCCGCGCCAACCGGCATGCGCCGCGCCGACGCCGCCCGGTGCGGCAAACAGCACCGGCAGGCAATCGGCGACCTGTGCCGTGCACGCGATGCCCGGCTCGGTGGCGATGCTCGCGTCCGCCTCGTGCCGCGGCACCCCAGCCGCGGCGTCGGCCGCCGACAGGCGCACCACGCGGCTGCCATGCACCTGATCGAGGTACACCGGCGCGGCGCCGATGGCCTCGGCGAGCAGGCGCTGGTTGCACTGCACGGCGCGCGGATCGTCGCCGAGTCCGTCGCGCAGATTCATGCTGTCGAAGGGCGGCGCGCTGAAGCCGCCGCGGCGCGTCGTCATCACGGCGCCCACCCCGCGCGCCTTCCAGTCCGGAACCAGCCAGTCAGGATGCATCCGGGCAGGCGGAAGGCTGGGTGCCGTTGAACGCCTCGAGCGCCATGCACTCGCCATGGATGCGCATCACGTTCGGCACGTGGTCGAGCCGGCAATCCATGCGCTGGGCGTTGAAGACCTGCGGCACGAGCACGACGTCGGCGAGCGTCGGCGCGTCGCCGTGGCAGAAACGGCCGGTGGCCGAGCTGCCGGCGAGCTGGCGCTCGACCACCTCGAGCCCAGTCTCGACCCAATGGCGGTACCAGCGGTTCTTGTCGTCCTCGGCGAGCTTCATCTCGTGCATGAGGTAGCGCAGCACGCGCAGGTTGTTCAGCGGGTGGATCTCGCAGGCGATGTCCAGCGCCAGGGCGCGGATGCGCGCGCGCGCGGCCGGCTCGCCCGGCAGCAACGGCGGCTGCGGATGCGTTTCGTCGAGGTACTCGATGATGGCGAGCGACTGCGTCAGCAGCAGGTCGCCGTCCTTGAGCAGCGGCACCAGCTTGCCCGGCGCCATGTCCGCAAACGGCGGCGCGAGCTGCTCGTTCTTCAGCAGGTGCACCGGCACGTACTCGTAGCTCAGCCCCTTCAGCGCCAGCGCGATGCGCACGCGGTAGGAGGCCGACGAGCGAAAGTAGTTGTAGAGCGTCAGCGCCACGGCGACCTACTCCACGATCTTCACGGCGAGCGAACCGACGCCGTCGATGCGGGCCTCGAGCGTGTCGCCGGGCACGACCGCCGCCACGCCTTCGGGCGTGCCGGTGAAGATGAGGTCGCCCGGAGCCAGGTCCCACGCCGCCGACAGCTGCTCGATGATCTCGGGGATGCTCCAGATCAGCTTGCCGATGGTGCTCGCCTGGCGCACGCTGCCGTTGACCCTCAGTTCGATCGCCGTCTCGGGCCCGATGCGGCATTGGGCGGCCGGCACGATGGCGCCGATGGGTGCCGCCTGGTCGAAGCCCTTGCCGATGCACCAGGGGCGGCCCTGCTTCTTCATGTCGTTCTGCAGGTCGCGGCGGGTCATGTCCAGGCCGACCGCGTAGCCCCACACGTGATCCATCGCACGTTCGGCCGCGATGCCGCGCCCGCCCGTGCCGATCGCCACCACCAGTTCGACCTCGTGATGCAGGCTCCTGGTCAGGCTCGGGTAGCGCATCGTCGCCACCTCGCCCTCGCGGGCGGGCAACACGGCATCGGCCGGCTTGAGGAAGAAGAACGGCGCCTCGCGGCCGGTGTGGCCCATCTCGATCGCGTGCTCGACGTAGTTGCGGCCGACGCAGTAGATGCGGCGGACCGGAAACTCGCCGCCATCGGCAGCGCCTTTGACGGGGACGGACACCGTGCGCGGCGCGGGAATCACATAAGCCATGAACGAATGCCTCCAAATGCCCGCGGGATGATGCCACGCCGGGTGTCTCCAGGTTCCGCACGCTGGCATCGACGGCTAAACTCATCGGATGTTCGAAGCGCGCAGCATCAAGTTCTGCAAGGCCTGCGGCGGCGAAGCCCCCTACAGCATTCCCCCGGACGACAACCGAGAGCGAGCCGTCTGCAAGGTCTGCGGCACCATCCACTACGAGAACCCGCTCAACGTGGTGGGCACGGTGCCGGTCTGGAACGACACCGTGCTGCTGTGCAAGCGCAACATCGAGCCGCGCTACGGCTTCTGGACGCTGCCGGCCGGTTTCATGGAGCTGGGCGAAACGACAGCCGAGGGCGCGCTGCGCGAAACCGTCGAGGAGGCCGGCGCACGCATTGAACTGCTGGGGCTCTACACCGTGCTCAACGTCGTGCGAGTGGGCCAGGTGCATCTGTTCTACCGCGCGAACCTGCGTGACACCGACTTCGCCCCGGGCCCGGAAACGATCGAGACCCGCTTGTTCCGCGAAGAGGAGATCCCTTGGGACGAACTCGCCTTCCGCACCGTGCGTGAAACGCTGCTGCGCTACTTCGCCGATCGGCGGCGCGGCCGGTTCGACGTGCATTGCGCGGACATCAGCTGAAACCCTCGCGGCAAACTGACATGCGACATATGCGCCGCCATGCGACTCGAGTTAAGCCGCCCTTCGGACGGCATGACCTATCGCACCGCTCCCCCAGCCCCCTCCAGGAAGGGGCTCCGGCATTTCCGACGGCTCCCCCAAGTCCCCCTCCACGAGGGGGACTCCAGCTTGTTCGACGATGCAGCCTCGCGGCGGCGTACACCCGTCGGCAAGACGAGCGGAGTGGTACTTCACGTCAAGCCGTCCACGCGGTGGGCGGATGCTCATGACCGACACCCACGCAGGCATTGCTTCCCCATCCGGCACCGTGCAGCGCTTGCGCGAGGACCTGATCCATCCGGACCCGCTGCTCGACTGCCTGATCGAAGTGTGCCGGCTGCACGGCCAGGCCGCCTCGCGCGCGGCCCTGTCGGCCGGGCTGCCGCTCGCGGCCGCCAACGGCGGGCGGCTGACGCTGGAACTGGTGGAACGCGCCGCGTCGCGGGCGGGCATGTCGGCCAAGCTGCAGCGCATCGCCCTGCAAGACGTCGACGCCGCCACCTTGCCGGCGATCCTGATCCTGCACGACAACAAGGCGTGCGTGCTGCTCGGCTGGGACGACGACGGCGCCCAGGCGCGTGTGCTGCTGCCCGAAAGCGGCCAGGGCTCGGTGACGCTCGTGCGCGGCGACCTGCTGCAGCGCTACAGCGGCGTCACGCTGTTCGTGCGGCCGCACTTCCGCTTCGACGCGCGCACGCCCGAAGTGCGCAAGCCCGCGGCGCGCCACTGGTTCTGGAGCGCCATCCTCACCCAGCGTTTCGTCTACCGCGACGTGCTGTGGGCGGCGCTGCTGATCAACCTGTTCGCCCTCGCCTTCCCGATGTTCACCATGAACGTCTACGACCGCGTCGTGCCGAACAATGCGATCGAGACCCTCTGGGTGCTGTCGGTGGGCGTGCTGCTGGTGTTCGGCGCCGACCTCTTCATGCGGCTGTTGCGCAGCCATTTCGTCGACGAGGCGAGCGCGCGCATCGACGTGCAGCTCTCCGCCACGCTGATGGAGCGCGTGCTGGGCATGCGGCTGGAGCACCGGCCCGAGTCGGTCGGCTCCTTCGCCTCCAACCTGCGCGGCTTCGAGCAGGTGCGTGACTTCATCGCCTCCGGCACCGTCACCGCGCTGATCGACCTGCCCTTCGCCCTGCTGTTCGTCGCCGTGCTGGCGTGGATTTCGCCGTGGCTCGCGCTGCCGGCGCTGGTGGCCTTCGTGCTGGTGCTCGTCGTGGGCTACGTGCTGCAGCACCGGCTGCACCAGCTGTCGGAGACGACGTACAAGGCGAGCGCGCTGCGCAATGCGACGCTGGTCGAGAGCCTGACCGCCATCGAGACGATCAAGACCCACGGCGCCGAGGGCGTCGTGCAGTCGAAATGGGAGCGGGCCAACGCGTTCCTCGCGAAGACCAACGTCAAGATGCGCGCGCTGTCGTCGTCGGCGATGTACAGCACCGGCACGCTGACGCAGCTGGTGTCGCTGGCTGTCATCCTGATCGGCGTGTACCTGATCTCGCAGCGCGAGTTGACGATGGGCGCGCTGATCGCCGCCACGATGCTGTCGGGCCGCGCGCTCGCCCCGGCGGGGCAGATCGTCGGCCTGCTGATGCAGTACCAGGGCGCACGCACCGCGCTCGACTCGCTCAACAAGATCATGGCGCAGCCGGTCGAGCGGCCGGTGGGCGAGACCTTCATCCAGCGCCCGCAGCTGCGCGGCGACATCGAGTTCCGCAACGTGCGCTTCGCCTACCCGAACCGGCAGGACTCGGCCATCGACGGCATGAGCTTCAAGATCAGCGCCGGCGAGCGGGTGGCGCTGATCGGCCGCGTGGGCTCGGGCAAGTCGACCATCGAGCGGCTCATCATGGGCCTGTACCAGCCGACCGACGGCGCCGTGCTGCTCGATGGCATCGACCTGCGCCAGCTCGACCCGGCCGACGTGCGCCGCAACTGCGCCCACGTGTCGCAGGACGTGACGCTCTTCTACGGCACGCTGCGCGAGAACATCGCCTTCGGCCTGCCCTACGCCGACGACTCGGCGATCGTGGCGGCGGCCGAACTGGCGGGCATGACCGACTTTGTGAACCGCCACCCGCGCGGCTTCGACATGACGGTGGGCGAGCGCGGCGAATCGCTTTCGGGCGGACAGCGCCAGAGCGTGGGCATCGCACGCGCGGTGCTGCACAACGCCCCGATCCTGCTGCTCGACGAGCCGACCAGCGCGATGGACTTCTCCACCGAAGGCCAGATCACCGCCCGCATGAACCACTTCGTGCAGAACAAGACCGTGGTGCTGGTGACGCACCGCACCTCGATGCTCGCGATGGTGACGCGCGTGATCGTCGTCGACGGCGGCAAGATCGTGGCCGACGGCCCGCGCGACCGCATCATGGAAGCATTGGCGAGCGGGCGCATCGCGCGCGCCGCCTGACGAGAGGCCGAGAGAAGCATCATGGATACCGCACGCGCAGCGCCTGCGTTGCCCGCCAGCCGATGGGTTCGCTTCGGCCGCGCATTGCTGTGGCCCCTCGAAGGCATTCGCGTGCTGCTGGAGCCGCTGACCCGGCGCCTGTTCGGCCCGGACGCCGCGGACCTGCCCGCCAGCCCGGCGGGCTTTCGCAGCTTCGAACAGGAGGCCGACGACATCATGTCGCGCAGCCGCACGCACCGGGCGCAGAAGATCGTGCGCACCGCCGTCGTGGTGGTGCTGCTGCTCGTGCTGTGGGCCTCGTTCGCGCAGATCGAGGAAGTGACACGCGGCGACGGCAAGGTGATCCCCTCGCGCCAGCTGCAGGTCGTGCAGTCGCTGGACGGCGGCGTGGTGTCGGAAATCCTGGTGCAGGAGGGCCAGGTCGTCGAAGCGGGCCAGCTGCTGCTCAAGATCGACGAAACCCGCGCCACCTCGGGCGTGCGCGAGAGCGCAGCGCAAGGCTTTGCGTTGCGCGCGCGGCAGGCGCGCCTGCGCGCCCTGGCCGAAGGCTCGGCCTTCCAGCCGCCCACCGTGCGCGAAGGCAACGAGGAAGAACGGCACATCGTCGAGGAGGAGCGCCGCCTCTACGAAACGCGGCTGTCGGAGCTGCGCACCATGCTCGCGATCAACGAGCAGCAGCTGCAGCAGCGCCAGCAGGAGCTGAGCGAGATGCGGGCGCGCAAGGCCTCGGCGGAGCGGCAGGCCGACTTCGGCCAGCAGGAGCTCGCCAAGACCAAGCCGCTGCTCGCCACGGGCGCCGTCTCCGAAGTCGACATCCTGCGCCTGGAGCGCGAGGTGTCCCGGGCGCGTGGCGACGCCGAGCAGGCCGCCGCCCAGATCGCGCGCGTGCAAGCCGCCATCGGCGAGGCGCAGCGCAAGAGCCAGGAAACCGAACTGGCCTTCCGCAACGAAGCCCGGCGCGACATGGCCGACGTGATGGGCAAGCTCAACACGCTCAACGAAGGCGCCGTGGCGCTCGCCGACCGGGTCGAGAAGTCGCAGGTGAAGAGCCCCGTGCGCGGGCGCGTGCAGCGGCTGCTGGCCAACACCGTGGGCGGCGTCGTGCAGCCGGGCAAGGACATCGTGGAGATCGTCCCGCTGGACGACAACCTCGTGCTCGAGGCCAAGGTGCAGCCGAAGGACATCGCTTTCATCCATCCGGGCCTGGACGCCACGGTCAAGTTCACCGCCTACGACTTCTCCATCTACGGCGGCCTTGCCGCGAAGGTGGAGAACATCAGCCCCGACACCATCGTCGACGAACGCGGCAACGCGTTCTATCTCGTGCGCGTGCGCACGACCCAGGCGCATTTCAACGACAAGATGCCGATCATCCCCGGCATGACGGCCGAGGTGGACGTGCTCACCGGCAAGAAGACGGTGATGGCCTACCTGCTCAAGCCGGTGCTCAAGGGCAAGGCGTATGCGCTGAGGGAGCGCTGAACCGCGGCACCAACGTCACTTCGGTGCGAGCGAACGGGCCAGGAACTTCTCCACCCGGTTCAGGAAGTCGGCGTGGTTGGCCGGATCGAACCAGCCGTGCCCTTCGTTGTCGTAGTACACATCTTCGATCGCGACGCCGGCGCTGCGCGCCGCGCCGGCGAACGCATAAGCGTGTTTGTCCGGGACGCGGCGATCGAGGTTGCCATGCGCGAGCAGCACCGGCACCTTGATGTCGGCCACGCGCTTCAGCGGCGAGACGGATCGCAGGCGTTCGGCCTCGTTCTCGGGGTCGCCGATCAGGCGCGGCATGCTGTGGATCTTCGCCTGCTCGCTGATGTCGCTCCAGCGAATGCTGAACATCAGATCGATGTCGGTCACCCCTGCGAAGCTGATCGCACAGCGGTAGGTCTGCGGATGGCGTATCGGCCCCATCAGGGCCGCGTAACCGCCGTAGCTCCCGCCCATGATGCACACCCGTGACGGGTCCACCAGGCGTCGTTCGGCAGCCCACTGCACGGCGTCGGCGAGGTCGTCCTGCATCGCCAGTCCCCACTGCTTCCAACCGGCCCGGAAGTGCGCCCAGCCATAACCGGTGCTGCCGCGAAACTCGGGCTCGATCACCCGATAGCCCCGCGATGCGAGGAACTGCGCATCATCGTCCCACCTGAGATCGCTGCCTCGGACCCAGGGGCCTCCATGGACCACCACCACGGCGGGCAGCGGGTCGTCGTCCTTGGCGCCCGGCGGGCTCGTCACGTAGACCGGCATCGGGAGCCCGTCGCGCGTGGTCACGCGATGGAAACTGCGCCGCCCTTGTGTCTTCTCGTCGATCCATGGGCGGGCAGGCCCGATGGGCGAGAGCTTGGACGTCGCGCGGTTGAGAAGAAAGTACTCCCCGGGATGACGGTCGGACATCGAATGCACGACGAAGAACTTGGACGATTCACATCGGCCACAGTGGATGCGGTTGAAGCGGCCGGGCAAGACCTTGTCGATCGCGCGTTGCACGGCATCGAGCTTGTCGTCGAACCAATAGCTCATCGGTCGATCGGTACGGAAATGCAGCCCCACGAGGCGGCGGGTGCTCGAGTCGAACTCCATCTCCGCATTCAGGTCGAACCCCTTGACCGCGATGAGCGGCTCGGCATCGAGTGCGCGCTTCTCCAGATCGTAGGCATAAAGCGCCTTGGTGCCGGCAACATGGCTGGACTCGACCAGCAACTGGCCCGACGAATCGAAAAACCACGGCGAGAAGCCTTCGAACTGGTCGAAGTCGGCCAGCTGAGCCCACGGCTGGCCATCGGCCGGCCGGGCAAATATCTTGTGGCGGCCGTCGCGAAGCACGCTGGTGACACGCGGCGCCCGCTGGGCATCGAGCACCCACTTGGACGCGCCGCGGGGCATGTCGATGCGCGCCTTGCGCAGCTGGCCGGTGCGCGTGTCCAGACGGGCGAGCCGGTACTCGCTGTGTTCGCCGAGCGAATCGGAGACGTTTCTGTGGACCAGGATGTCGTCGCTGCCGTCGTCCAGCGTGGCGCTGACGAACCAGCCGTAGGTCAGCACGCGCGACACGATCCGCGTGCCGGTACTCTCGTTGGCCCAGCGCCACGAGATCAGCTCGCGATAGTCGGATCCATCGTGATCCACCGCGAAGGTGCCAGCGCCGCCGTCCTTGATCTCGGGCCCATCCATGAAGGCGTCGAACACCAGCCGTTCGTCGTTGGCCCACCACACCTTCTGGATGTCGCCGTTGCCGAAGCCGGCGACGACCTTGGGCGGCCCTATCGGATCGAGCTGCATGACCGCAAGATGCCGGCGGCCGTTGGCTGCAAAGGCGAGCAGCGCAAGACGCTGGCCCGAAGGCGACAGGACCACGCCGTCGATCAGCGGGCGCGCCGCAAAATCGGAAGCCGGCGGCGGCGCCGCGGCCGCCGGTTGCAGCCCGCCGACAACGGCAAGAAGCAAGGCCAAGGCAAGCGCGCACAGCCCTCCGCGTGCGCGAACCGGGGTGTTGAGAGTCATTAATCCTCCGCTATTGAAGTACTCAGCGATCTTGTCGTCGCCTGGGCCATCGATTTCGGCAGCCATTATCAGGTGCGCGAACCCTCCCGCCCGTGACTTCTTGCCGTACGCGCACGGTGACGTAACGCAACGCGGATTCAAGCAGTTCAAGCCCGGCCGGGCATCGGCCGAGAACCCGACACGGATGTTTGTCGTCCGACGGCACGGCGCGAGGCGCTGGCCAGACGGGCGCTCGTCTTATGCGTCGACGGGCGCCGCGCTTCGGTGAATCACTTCACGAAACCGCCTCCGCGGAAATGACATAAGCGCTGTTTCAAAAAGTATCCTCAGTCCCGCACGCGCGCCGCTGTGGCGCGTCGTCTATCCAATCAAGGTTGCCGCATGCCCACCATCCTCCAAACGGTTCAAGGACGAGTCACCGGCTTGTGGGGCGCAGCCCTGATCCGCGGCGCCAACGGCAAGATGCGCGCCCTCAGGTTGGGCGAACTCGTGCACCGCGGCGACGTGATCCTGACCACGCAGGACGGCATCGTCCAGCTCACGCCCGAGAAGGAACCCGCGGTCGCCGCCCAGGCGCCGGGCGACGACATCGACCGCGTGATCGCCGACCTGGAGAACAACGAGCCGACGGCTGCCACGGCAGCGATCGGCGCAGGCGACGGTGGTGCGGGCATGGAGCCCGGCCTGCGGGTGGGCCGCGTCAACGAGTCGGTCCCCGGCGGGCCTGGCCTCATCGCCGCCGCCGAGCCGATCGTCGCGACCGCTTTCACCCCAGGCAACCAGCTCACCGGCGGGAGCGCAGAGCAGAATGAGCCGTCGCCCGGCGACGGCGGCGAGACGCCGACGGAAGAACCCGCCCCCGCCGTCAACGCGGTTCCGGTGGCGAGCGCCACAGCGGTCACCGGCCTGGAAGACAGCACGTTGCCGATCGCTCTCGGCGGTTCGGATGCGGACGGCGCCGTGGTCGGCGTGACGATCGTCAGTGTTCCCATGGCGGGGACACTGATGCTCGCCGATGGGGTGACGGTCGTGAGCGCCGGGCAGACACTGACGCCGGCGCAGGCGGCAACGCTTCTGTTCCAGCCGGCGGCGGACTTCAACGGCAACGACGGCGTCACCTTCACGGTGACCGACAACGCCGGCGCGGTCTCTGCCCCCGCGTCGATCAGCATCCTCGTCACGGCGGTCAACGATGCGCCAGTCGCATCGGTCGACGTTGCAGTCGCCCTCGAGGACACGCCCCTGGCGGGCAACGTGCTCGACAACGACAGCGATGTCGACGACGCGTCCATCGCCGTCAGTTCGTTCGCCGTCGACGGCACGAGCCATCCTGCCGGCGCGATGGCGACTCTGCCCGGCATTGGCGATCTGACGCTGAATGCCGACGGCAGCTACTTGTTCACGCCGGCGGCCGACTACAACGGCCCGGTGCCCGTGATCACCTACACCGTGACCGACGGGGCCCTGAGCGCCACGAGCAGCCTCACCTTGAGCGTCAGCGCGGTGAACGACGCGCCTGTCGCAACCCACGATCTCGCCTCCACGGCCATCAACACTGCGTTGACCATCGCAGTGCTCGCCAACGACCTCGACGTCGACGGCGACAGCCTGAGCGTCACCGGCGCCGAACTCGCCAATCCCGCGCATGGCACGGTGGCGGTCAATCTCGACGGCACGCTGACCTTCACGCCGGCCGCCGACTTCAGCGGCAGCGCGGTCGTCGCCTACTCGATCACCGACGGGCACGGCGGAAACGCGAACGCCAGCGTGACGATCAACGTCGGCAGCAACACCCCGCCCGAAGGCAGCGACGCGGCTCTCAGCATCGCCGAGGACACGAGCCACACCTTCGGCGCCGCCGACTTCGGCTTCAGCGACGCGGACGCCGGGCAGACGCTGTCGGCCGTGCGCATCGATGCGCTGCCTGCGGCCGGTGCGCTGACGCTCGGCGGCGTGGCCGTCACGCCCGGCCAGGTCGTC
>DASWVR010000229.1:0-8325 GCA_036401155.1 Piscinibacter sp.
CGCGCGTCCCGGCTGGGCCTGCGCGGGGCAGAAGTCCACACGCCCCGTGCCGCCCGCGTGTGGAATTCTGCACCGCGACGGGCCGCTTCACCGGGCTGGCGCGTTGCGCGGGCGCTGGCACGCAAGCTGCGAGACGTGCTCGCGCCGAGCGATCGGCGGCGTTCATCCGGTTACCACAACACAGGGAGAGAGGCGGCTCGCGACGAGCCTCAACGGCGAACTTCTTCGCCGGACCACCCACCAGCGGCTGCGCGCGACGACCCGTCGCGCGTGGCTTCGTTTCTCGCTCTCACGACGAGCACATGGAATGGAGCAGATGGTATGGAGACGATCTACAGGGACATGGTCGGCGGGTGCCGAGGCGACGGCAGGTTGGCCGTCACGGCCGCGGTGGCCGGACGGGCGTCATCCCGGAACGAATCGCGCGGCAGCGAGATCGGCGGCGTCACCTTCTTCGACGAATCGCAGCTGGAACCCCTGGCCTGCGACGACGACCGCAGCGCTTCACGCTTCGTCCGTGACCTGATAGGCGCCGGTTCGCCGCGCAAGCGGGAGAGTATCGTGCGCGAGCGGCTCGACGAGATGGGCTTCGACGGCATGGGCTACTACGCCGATTGGCGACAGCCGGACGGCACGTCCACCCGCGCCTTCCTCACCACCTATGCGCCCAAGGAGTGGGCGACACGCTACTTCGAGGAGCACTACCACGAAGTCGACCCCCGCAACCTGAAGCAGAGGCGGTGCAGCCTTCCGCTGGTGTGGGACCTGGGCGCGATGAAGGACATGGCCGAGCGTCGTCCGCCGTGCACGCGCGTTCGTCGCTTCATCGACGAGATGGAGGAGTGCGGGCTGCGCAGCGGGGTCTTCCAGCGCCTCGTGTTTCCGGGCGCGCAGCCCGACGAGGCGGTTGTGAGCCTCGTGTCGGGCGAGCCGAGCCGACGCTGGATCGACGATGGGGTGCTCGGGGCGGCACTGACGCTCGCCCTCAGCGTCAACGACTACCTGTCGGGCTACGTGCGGCTGCCGAAGCCGCAACCCACGCAGCAGTCGGATGAACCGGCGGCGCCGCCCGGTTCGCGCCTGCCGGCGACCCAGCGGGCGGTGCTGTGGCACGTGGCGCATGGCCTGACGGACCGGCAGATCGCCGAGAAGCTGAGTCTGTCGTCGCATGCGGTGGACTACCACTTGCGACAGCTGCGGCAGCGCTTCGCGGTGCGCAACCGGGTCCAACTGGTCGCGGCAACGGCGCACCTGCTGTCGGCGGGGTGACCGCCTCGTTAAATCCGCCCGATCCGATCGCCCGGAAGACTCGATGGGCCGGGCTGAGGTATCGAAGCCCTCGTCGCCGGGCCCAGGCCCGGCACCGCGCATCGAATCGACCCCCGGCTCGCACCGGGGATGCGCCCGTCAGCCGGTGGTACGGACCTCGCCTGCGCGCACGACGATCTCGCGCCGCGCATACAGGCGCTCGGTCAGCATTCCCTTGCCCTGGCAATGGGCGATCAGCTTGTTCGATTCCACGATCGGCGCCGACCGCTCGTTGTAGACGATGCTGCTGATGTGCGTGAACCACGGCTCGGCGCCCATCGCATAGACCAGCACCGCCCTGGGATCGAACTGGTCGACGATGCGGCGGGCCCGCTCGAAGTCGGAGCTGTTCAGCCGCCGGGACTGGTCGTGCTCGCGCTTGAGCTTGCGCGGCAGCAGATCGCCGTAGAGCCACGACATCGGTCCGCCGGTGCACTCCATCCCGATGAAGATCACGTGCGGCGACGCGATGCGTTCGCCGATGCGGCGGTACATCGCCGGGTCGAGGTTGTTCGAGTCCGCCAGGCACATCACCCGTTGGCCCGCCAGCTCGATCTGGTAGCCCAGCTTGCTGCGGATGTGCAGGTCGCAGTGTTCGCCGAGGAAGGGCAGGCCGGTGATCGTCCCGCCCGCCAGCTTCAGCACTTGCAGTTCGTCGAGTTCGATCACCGATTCGAAGCCGATCGCCTCGAGCGCGAGGCGCAGCGAAGGGTCCTGCACCGTGCCGCCATTGCACTTGGGCACCACCACATGGCGCACCTTGTGCCGCAACTGCAGCAGCGACTCGAAGATCACGTGGTCCTGGTGGTTGTGCGTGATCAACACGTAGTCGATGATCGGCGGCAGGTCCTGGAAGCTGAAACGCTCGATGCCGCCGCCGGTGTCGTAGCCCAGGCTCGGGTCGGTGAGGATGGTGGCGCCGGCGCCCTCGATCAGCAGCGAGGCGTGGCCGAAGTAGCGCACCCGCACCTCGTCGCTCGCGCACGGAACATGCCGCGACGGCGGCGCGCTGTCGGTGAAGAGATCCGCCAGCCGCGACACGTCGCCGCCGCGCTCGCCGATGCGCAGGCACATCCGGTCGAACTCGGCCGGCGCCAGGCCGTGCTCGCGCATGCGCGCGAGATCGTCATAGATGGGGTCGTTGAAGGGCGCGTTCAGCAGCACGCCGACCGAGGTGTCGATCAGCGGCGTCACGAGCACGAACGGACGTTCCTCCGTGCCGATCGTGTGCAGCAGGACCGACTGGTGGCGGGGATCGTAGAACTCGCTGGAGTACAGCAGCGGCTCGATCAGCCGCACCGTCGCATGGTTGTTGAGGTCGTAGCCGAGTTCGATCAGGCCGTGCAGCTTCGCCGGCATGCGTGCGTACAGCGGCTCCAGCGAGATGCCGGTGCCCTCGCGCATCAGCACGTCGTTGGCGGCGAGCAACGCATCGGCCAGTTCGAGCTGCGGCTTCACCGCGTTGCGCAGCTCGTCGAGCAGTGCCTGCGCCAGCGACATGTCGCCGCCGTAGTCGACGAACGAGCCCCCGCGCAACGCGGGGTCGCGTGCGGAGTCGCGATGGAAGTCGGGGTCTTCGACGAAGGACTCCAGCAGGGGGAGCAGGCGGTTCTTCACCACCATCGAGAAGCTGCCGGGTGCGACCAGGAAGGGCCAGGCGTGCCAGCGGCAGATGAGCGGCTCGAAGGCCACGGTCGGCTTCAGGTACTTCAAAGCGGTCGTCATGGGTTGCTCCTGGTGTCAGCACGCGGTGATCAGATCATCGCGGGTGGCGCCGGCGCCGTGCCCTACGAGGTCTCGTAGGCGCAAGGCGGGCGTGCGGCGCCAAGATGCCGATCGAGGCGGCGGCTTCGAGACACGAGGAGCATCTGATGGAACGATTCACCCGTTTGCTGAGAGTCCCGAACGTGCTCGCCGAGCACGAACCGGTCGTGCAGCCGATCTACCAGTCGTCGGTCTTTCGCATGCCCAGCCATGACGTGGCGGCGCGCACCGAGGACGAGATCCATCCCGACGCCTACTACACGCGCTGGGGCAATCCGACGGTGAGCTACCTCGAGAACCAGCTGTCTACGCTGCTCGGCTGCAACGCGAGCCTGGTCTTTCCGTCGGGCATGTCGGCGATCACGACGACGGTGACGGCGCTGGTCTCCCCGGGCGACCTGGTGGCGGTATCGTCGGCGCTGTACGGCGACAGCACGCGGTTCTTCCTCGAGGAGCTGCGCCGCTGGGGCGTCGAAGTCGCGTTGTTCGAACCCGACCGGCCGGTGCGCCTGCTCGAACTGGTGCGGCGCGGTGCGCGCCTCGTGTACTTCGAAAGCATCAGCAACCCCGAACTGCGTGTCGCGAACTTCGATCTGATCCAGGCCGCCTGCGACACCAAGGACGTCGTGACGGTGTGCGATTGCACCTTTTCGCCGCCCGGCGTGCTGGCAGAGTCGCTCCGCCCGGCCGACCTGGTCGTCCACAGCCTCACGAAATACATCGGCGGGCATTCGGCCGTGTTCGGCGGCTCGGTGTCGGGCTGGCAGTCGCTGATCGACCGCATCTGGCATAAGCAGTCGCTGGTTGGCGCCTGCATCGACCCGCAGGCGGCCTGGCAGATCTCGCAGGGGTTGAAGTCGCTCGAACTGCGCATCGGTCGCCAGAGCGCGACGGCGCAGCTGCTGGCGCATCGGCTGGCACGCCACCCGGAGGTCGAGCAGGTGTTCTATCCGCTGCTCGACTCGTCGCATGGGAGCTCGCGGGTTGCGCAGAAGTACCTGAGCGCCGGTGGTGGCGTGATCGCCGTGTCGCTGAAGGGCGGCGAGGCGGCGGCGATCCGCGTCGTCGAGCGGCTCAAGCTGTTCGGCCTGTGGGTGAGCCTCGGGGGCGTGTCCAGCTGCGCCGAGCACGCGAGTTCGATGTCGCACTCGATGCTCAAGGCGATGGACGGCGCGGTGCTTGCCGAGGCCGGCGCCGCGGTGCCCGCGAACAACTTGCTGCGGCTGTCGGTAGGCATCGAAGACGCCGGCGACTTGTGGCGCGACCTGTCGAACGCGCTGCTGGGCGACGAGCCGTTGACGCAGCCGCGGACGGCCGCGGCCAGGCAACCGGTGGTCACCTAAGCCAGCGTGACGGCGCGATGGTCCAGCAGGATCTCGCGCTTGCCGTACATGCGCTCGGCAACGATGTTGCGCCGCCGGCAGTGTTCGACCAGCTTGTCGGACTCGACGATCGGCGCCGATTCGCGCGTGTAGACGATGCTGGTGATGTGCGTGAACCACGGCTCGGCGCCCATGGCGTAGACCAGCACGCCGCGCGGGCGCAACAAGTCCACGATCTGGCGCGCGCGTTCGAAGTCAGAACCGTTGAGTCGGCGCGACTGGTCGTGTTCGTGTCGCAACCGGCGCGGCAGCAGGTCACCGTAGAGCCATGACATCGGCCCGCCCGTGCATTCCATGCCGATGAAGACCACGTCGGGCGTCGGAATCAGCCCGGACAAGCGCTCGTACAGCATCGGCTCGAGGTTGTTGGAGTCGGCCAGGCACAGCACCGACTGCCCGTTCAGCTCGATCTGGTAGCCGAGCTTGCTGCGCACATGCAGGTCGCAATGCTCGCCCAGGAAGGGCAGGCCGACGATCGCGCCACCGGGAATCTTCAGCGTCTGCAGTTCGTCGAGTTCCATCACCGACTCGAAGCCGATCATCTGCAGCGCCAGGCGCAGCGACGGATCCTGCACGCTGCCGCCGTTCGAACGCGGAACGATCACGGTCCCGATGCGATGGCGCAGCTGCAGCAGCGTCTCCAGCAGCACGTGGTCTTGGTGGTTGTGGGTGAGCACCACGTAGTCGATGGTCTCGGGCAGGTCGGCAAAGCTGAACCGGTCGATACCGCTGCCGGTGTCGTAGCCGATGCTGGGGTCGGTCATGATCGCGGTGCCGCCCGATTCGATGAGCAGCGAGGCGTGGCCGAAGTAGCGCACGCGCACCGAACCCGGCGGCACCGGCGCGTGTCGCGGCGCCATCGGCGTGTCGGTGAACAGCTGTGCGACGCAGGCCGGGTCGGCGCCGTGCTCGACGAGCCGGGTGCACAGGTGGTCGTACGTATCGGCGGACACACCCTGGTGGCGGGAGCGCGCCAGGTCGTCGTACAGCGGCGCGTCGAACGGTGCGTTCAGCAGCGTGCCGGCCGACGGGTCGATCAGCGGGGTCGTCAGGATGAACGGCCGCTCTTCTTCGCCGATGCGGCGCAGCAGCACCGACTGCAGCGACGGGTCGTACAGCTCGCTCGCGTACAGCAGCGGCTCGATCAGCCGCAGCGAGGCATGGTTGTTGAGGTCGTAGCCGAGCTCGACGAGGCCGCGCAGCATCCGCGGCATGCGCGGATAGAGCGGTTCGAGCGAGCTGCCGTCGCCGTCGCGCAGCAACAGGTCATTGGCCAGCAGCAGCGCGTCGGCGAAGGACAAGTGGGCGTCGAGGGCTTCTTGCAACTGCTCGAGCAGCATCTCGGCCTGCGCGACGTCGCCGTCGTGGTTGACGAAGGAGCCGCCTCTCAGCGTGGGGTCCTTGGCCGAGCGGCGGTGGAAATCCGGGTCGTCCACGAAGGACTCGAGCAGCGGCAGCAGCCGGTTCTTCGCGATCAGCGCGAGCGTCGCAGGCGACACCAGGAGGGGCCAGGCATACCACCGGCAGATCAGCGGTTCGAACGCGACATCCTGCCTCAGGTACATGAGACCGCTCGACATGTGGACTCCTTCTCTGTGCGTGATGCGCGGCAGTCTGTCATCGGCCCGCCACGAGGCATTACGGGTTCTCGTAGGCGTTGGCTGCGGCTGCACGGTTAGAAATTGCGCGTCGTGCCAGCCCTGTGGAGGTCAATGATGCTGATGAACACCGTGGAGCGAGAGATCGAGGATGCGGCCGCCGCCTATGGCGTCCCCGAGGATGCGAGCAGGCTCGTCGTGCTGCGCGAGCAGGACGTGGATGCCGTGCTCGCTGCGCTGCGCGGCGACCAGGTGGCGGTCGTGCAGGGGCTGGACCAGGCGCAGGCCGACGAGTTCATCGCCGCGGTCGCGGCGCAGCTCGGCTTGCTGGACCAGCTTGCCATTCAGACCGGCTTCGCGTCGATCCGCGGCCACCGCGAGAACGTCGGCCGGAACTTCATGACGGTCAACCGCCGCACGGACTACCAGTTCATCCCGGCGCACTCCGAAGGCGGCTACCGCGTCGGCATGCAGATGGCCGCGTTCTACTGCCACGAGAACACCACTGACGGCGGCGACAGCGTGCTGTTCAACGCCGACTCGGACAGCCCGATGTGGGAGCGCCAGCGCGAGCTCGTCGTGAAGGTGGACCTCGGCGGCACCAGGCCGTCGCGCGGCGACATTGCGCGCGCGAAGGTGATGTACAGCATCGACATCCTGCAGGACGTGCTCGGCGCGGACGACGACATCGTCGGCGAGCGTCCGTCGTTCATGCCCGGGGTGCGCGTGCTGACCGTGTTGACGCCGGTGCGCAGGTCGTACTCCGCCATTCTCGACCGCAACGTCCACGTCTACTGGGACACCGTCGCGAGCGTGGACTTCGATTCGGGCAAGGAGTACCTGCGCATGCTCGTGGCCTGCGGCCTGCTGAAGGTGCCGCCGGGGGGCGTGGACATCGCGGTGCTCGACAACGCGCACGAGCGGCGTGTCTGGAGTTCCGGAGTCTGCTACGACGCGCTTTTCAAGAGCAAGTTGACGCGCAGGCTCGCGCCCGGGGAACTGGCCATCTTCAACAACATGACGTGGTCCCACTCCACCAGCAACTGGACGCCCGGATCGGGTGTGCGCAACGTGGTGGGCGCCTTCGCCTGAGTGCGGGTTCGCGCGGCCGCCGCGCGACCCTCCTCGCTGGCTTGGGCGCCGCCGCGTACGAGACCTCGTAGGGCGACGCCGTGACGGCGACGGTAGAAGTTCGGATGGCGTCGAGGTCACGCCGGTCGACACGGAGAACACCGATGAGCGCATGCATGGATTCGGAGGCGCGAGGCGCCGTGGCCGCTACGCACGAGGCCTTTGTGCGGGAACTGCTGTCCGGCGTCGACGGGCCGACCTTGCCGTACGGCATGGCAAGCGGCGGCCCGGCCGGCGGAGCGTTCGCCGCCGCGAGCCGCGACGTGGATGCGGCGCTGGCGCGGCGACTGCACGCCAACGCGCTGTCCGACGGGCTCTGGCTCGCCGCGTGGGCTCAGGTGGTGGCACGGGTGTCGGGTCGCGACGATGTCGTCTTCGGCCTGCGCTGCGCCAACTTGGCGACGCTGCCGGTCCGGCTGCGCATCGATGAGACCGCTGTGCGCGACGGGATCGTGCAGGCGGCTGCGCTGGCCGCCGAACTGCAGCAGCGCGGCGCGATGCTGGCGCATGGCGAGGAGTTTCATGCGGTGCTCGCGCTGCCCTCGGGCGCTGCGCCGATCGCCAGCGCCGATGGCTGCCCGATGACGCTGACCGTGGTCGAAGCCGGTGGCATCACGACGCTTTGCGCGCGCGTTCGCAAGCCGATCCATGCGCGTCAGGTCTGCGAACTGATGCACCGCGCACTGCAGCAACTGGTGCAAGCGCTGGAGCAATCGCCGACGACGCCGCTGCGCACGCTGGACGTTCTGCCCGAAGCCGAGCGCCGCCAACTACTGGTCGAGTGGAACGCGACGCAGGCCGAGTACCCGAGCCAGGCGTGCATTCACGAGCTCATCGAAGCGCAGGTGCTGCGCACCCCCGATGCGCCGGCGGTGGTCGGGGTGCATACATTGACCTACGCCGAACTCAACGCCCAGGCCAACCGCCTGGCGCGCCACCTGCGCCGGCTCGGGGTGCGACCCGACACCCGGGTGGGGGTGTGCATGAGGCGCGACGAACAGATGGTCGTGGCGCTGCTGGCCATCCTCAAGGCGGGCGGGGCGTACGTCGCGCTCGATCCCGACTACCCCGCGCAGCGCCTGGCGCACATCGTGGCCGACAGCGCCCCGGTGGCCGTGCTCGTGCGCGGCGAGGTGCCCCTG
>DASWVR010000230.1:0-11171 GCA_036401155.1 Piscinibacter sp.
CCTACGGTGATAGATTCACGAGACCCGCCGCGTGAGCGTGGCGCCGAGTTGCCCACCGCGGCGGTCGTTCGTCGCAAGCGACGCCCGCCGCCGTGGACAACTCACCACAGCGCCTCACACACAAAAAACCGGACATCCCCGCAGGGTGAGGTCGACGAGCTGCTGGCCGTCGTCCATCGCCTTGAGCACGATGTCCCAGTCGGCCTTGCGCTCCTGCAGGTCCGGCAGGAAACGCGCCATGTAGCTGGTGGCGTTCGTCGTCGCGCGCGCCGCCTTGAGGAAGGCCCAGTTGCGCGTCGCCTCGGCGTCGAGCACGTGCACGCCCAGCGTGAGCAGGAAGGGGCAGGGGTACTGCAGCGTGCCCTGGTAGAGGTCGCCGATCAGGCTGCCGACGTTCCACAGCGCGAAGCGCGGCGGGAAACCGCGCACCGACATCGATCGCAGCTCGGTCTGCAGGTCGGCGGCCGGGTTGGCCAGCCCGATGCCCTGGCGATCGATGCGCAGGCGCGTCGCGCGGTCGAGCACCTGGTCGCGCAGTTCGCGCCCTTCGTCGTAGGTGAGCGGAAGGCCGTCGCCGGTTTGCCGGTGCGGATCGAGCAGCGCGGAGACCCAGTTGACGAGGTCTTCCGCGGTCCACGGACGCGACGGGAAGCCGGCGGCGTGCAGCGTGGCCCGGACGCCGTCGCGCAGCAGCAGCAACTCGTCGAGGCGCGAGAGGTTCTCGGGACTTCCCGGCAGCGACACGCTGACGATCAGCCGGTAATCGCGGAAGAGATAGCTCTGCGCGGAGAGCAGCGAGGCGCGGCTGCCTTGCAGGTAGTGTCCGGCGCGGCGCCGGGCCATGGTGCGGTGGATGTTGGTGTGCCGCCCCGCGCGGCCGAGCGTGTCGATCTCCGGCACCACGTCGTCGGCCACGCGCAGGCTCGCGTAGTGCGCGAGCGGTGCGCGGATGGCGGGGCTGGCATAGAGGTGGAACTGGATCCCGGTGCCGGGCGGCGAGGCTGCGTAGAGGGCGGTGAGGACGCGCGCCATCTCTTCGTCGGCGCCTGACTGCGGACGCACTTCGAGGCAGAAGCCGAGCGCGTCGAGGTTGACGAAGACCTGCCGATCGGCGATCCACGCCCGGTAGGGCAGCCACTCCGAGAACGCCGCGGCGTCCTCGCCGACCCGTGGCGGTCGCGCCTTCGCGCGGGGCACGAGGTCGGCCGGCCGCGTGCCCTTCAGCACGGACTCCAGGTCGGAGAGCAGGCTACGCCACATGCTCAGGGCTCCTGGGTCGTGCCGTCGGTCGGCGATAGCCCCGTGCGCAGCGGGAACCGGTCGGGGCCTGTCTCGGCGCGCGAGGCGGGCTCGCTCGCTGAGGGCGCGCCGGACGCCGGTGCGCTCGACGGGATCGGCGGGCGAACCGCGTCGACGCGGTTCCGGGTTGCGGGGACGACGCGCTCGATCAACCAGCGGCCGGTGTCGACCAACACGTGCACCACGGAGGCCTCGTGCAGGTCGCCGTCGGCGTCCTCCCACGGCGCGATCCACAGGCGCAGCACTCGCGGCTGGGAGCGGATCGGCGTTGCCGGCGTGCTGAGCGCGGCAGCGGTTGCCGAGCCGGACGCGCCGGGCGCCGCGGATGGCGCGCTCGCCGGCGCCGTGGCCGGCTTGGGCAGGACGGAAGCGGGTACCGGCCCGTGGGTCGAGTTCGCGTACACGCCCGAGACCGAGGTGCACTGCGTGCCCACCGGTGCCTTGCAGGCGTAGCTCCCCTCGCCGCCGAGGCCGCTCATCGTGGAGGCGCAGCCGGCCGAGAGCGCGGCGACCGCGCTCAGGACGACGGCGAGCAACCGGCGTGCGTCGGTCATGGCGCCTTGCCCGTCGCCTGCGCCGCGGGGCTGTCGGCACTTGCGGTCGAGCGCGACAGCCAGGCCTGGATCTGCTCGGCGCTCGCGGCGCCGGGCAGCACGCGCCCGTCGGCGGCGACCAGCGTCGGCGTGCCGGTGACGCCGAGGCGCTCGGCGAGTGCGACGTTGCGATCGACCGGGTGGGCGCAGTCGGCGGCGGGTGGCGCCTGGTCGCGCGTCATCAGTGCCTGCCAGGCGGCGAGGCGGTCCTTCGCGCACCAGACGGCGATCGCCTTCGCGCGGGCCTGCGGATGCAGCGAGGCGATCGGCATCAGGAAGGTGTGGATCGTCACGTCGGACAGGCCCTTCAGTTCGGCTTCCAGCCGACGGCAGTAGGGGCAGTCCGGGTCGCTGAAGATCGCGATCACGCGGGAGCCGCGGCCGCGCACGTCCTTGATCGCGTCGGCGAGCGGCAGCGCGCCGAAGTCGATGCGTGCCAGCGTGTCCTTGCGCTCGGCGGTGAGGTCGCGCTGCGCCTTCATGTCGTACAGGTGACCGAAGAGGAAGTACTGGCCGCTCGCGTCGACGTAGGCGAGATTGGCGCCCATCGCCACTTCGAAGACGCCAGGCCACGCCGTCGGACGGATCTCGCCGAAGCGGGTCGATGGGTAGAGCGTCTGCAGGCGCTGCGACAGGCTGCTCAGCTCGGGCGCGACCGGTGCTTGCTCGGTCTGCGCGACGGCCGCGCTGCCGAGACCGGCGGTCAGGGCCACGGCCAGGATGGTCTTGCCGGCTAGCGCGCTCAGCGCGCCGCAGGCGTCAGTCGTTTTCATCGTCGTTCCTCCGGAGGGTGCGGGCGCGCTCGGCGAGTTGCGCGAGGTTGTCGGGATCGGTCCGGGCGGCATCCAGCGTCCCGGGCAGGGCTACGCCTTGCGTGAGGACCACATCGACGCTGCGGCCGGCGTCGACTTCGATCACCGGGAAGACCTTCTCGGCGAGGCTGATGTAGTACTGCGCGAGCCGGTCCAGGGCCTTGCCGACGCCGGTGCCCAGGCCTGCTTCCAGTTGCTTGCCGGGATCGACGGTGCTGGTGGTTCCCAGCGGCGAGACCGACAGCGTGGTGGAGCTCTGCGTGAAGGCGTGACCGATCCCGCTGGCCACGCCGGCGAGCAGGGCGTTGGCGAGGATCTGCCCCTGTTTGGACACCAGGCGTCCGCGCATCCCGGCCTTGCCGTCTTCGCCGGCCACGTAGCCCTTCACCGGCACGTCGATCGCCGTGCCGTCGCGCGTGACGCAGGACAGCGACTCGGTGCGGATGTAGGCGCGCTCGGAACTCACGTCGCCGTAGCCGGCGCCGACGACGAAGCACTCCTTCACGCGGGCACGAAACTGATTCGGCAGGATCGCGTTGTCGGCGAGGCGCAGCAGCACCGGCTGCGGGTTGCGCTGCGCCTGGCCGCCGGTGGGCGCGTCCAGGCCGCCGAGGAGCACGGCGCGCGTGAAGGCGCCGCTGGGCAGGTAGCGACGCGTGTCGTGCTGGCTTGCGCTATTCGGGGCTGCGTCCGGCTTGGCGCCTTTGCTTGCGGCTGCGTCGCCCAGCACGATGCTTACGATGCCGGTAGGCGCCGTCACACCCTGGGCGCCGGGGGCTGGGGGCAGGCCGGCGCCTTGCACGGCGCCTTGGGGCAGCGGCGGCGGTGGCGGCGGGAAGCGCTGCGCTCCGACGTCCGGCGCGGCATTCGCCGGGCCATCCGGTCCGAAGCTCGGCCGTGCCGCCGGGACCGCCACGGGTGGCGGAGGCAGCAGCGTCAGGCCGCTGCCTTCGAGCTTCTTCAGTCGCTCGAGCATTGCCTTGCCCTGGCCTTCGAGCTCGGCGTTGCGCTGCGCGACGTCACGCGAGCGCTGCTCGATCGCCTTCAGCTGCGCATCGGCCTGGCCGCGCCACGCGTCGCGCGGATCGACCTGCGCACCTGGCGCCAGGATGTTCGTGGACTGCGGCTTGACGGGCTGCGTGTCGTTGTTCCTACTGCCGGTGAGCGAGACCGACAGCAGCGTGCCGGCGACGATCGTGCCCGCGATCGCGGCGAGCAGCAGGAACTGGCGGCGCTTGATGGCCGCAGTCGACAGTTCGGCCTGCGTCGACGCGGACGCCTCGCCCGTGGGCCGTGGTGCGTCGGTCGGCGACATACCGGGCGGAAGATGGGGATCAGTCATCGACGCGGCGCTCCCGGATCACGAACACTGGGGTCGCCTCGCCCGGGCGCAGGCTCGCGTGTTCGACGCTCACGGCCATCACGCCGCGCTTGAAGAGATCGCGCTCGGCGAGGTCGAGCGGGTCCGCTCCGGTGTTCAGCAGCTGGTACTTCTCGCCGACCACCGCGCTGCCCAGCCACTGACGTTGCAGCGTGACCCGCGCGCCCGGCCACAGCGCCAGGTCGCGGCCGGGTTCGCGCACCTCCATGTCGTCGGGCAGCGCGTCCTCGGCCATCGCGAGCAGCAGGTTCTTCATCGTGCGCACGTAACGGCCGCTGCGCTCGATGCGTGCGGGCTCCGCCGGCGTCTCGCGCGCCTCGCGAATGACGATGGCATCGCTCGGCGTGTCCACCGGCTGCAGCAGCAGGCCGATGGTCGAGCGCTCCGTGCTGACGAAGAGATTGATCGGCTTGGTGCTGTCCGATGAAACCGGACGGATGAAGACCTGCCCCTTTTCGTCGTCCTTCTCCAGCACGAACTCGCCGGCATTGCCGGTCACCTTGCGGATGTGGCCGCGCTCGACGGCGATGCGCGTCACCTCCTTGCGCGAGACCTTGGCGAACACGGTCTCGCCGTCGCGCGCGTCGACGACCTGCAGCGCCAGGGCAGGCTGGCTAGCGGCCAGCGCCAGCGGCAGGAGCCAGGCGAAGCTGGGACTGCGCTTGGATCTCGAGCGGATCATTGGGGTCGGTCTCCCGGAACGCCTTCAGAAAGATCCGGCCGCCGGCGTACTGCAGCTCGATGGCGTAGCCCTTCGAGACCTCGGACACGCGGCGGTCGCTGATGAATGTGGTGAGCAGACCGCGCACGCCGACGCGCTGTGCACGCTCATCGACGGCGAGGTCCTGCGCGCTGAAGACAGTGGACGCGCCATCGCGCTTGACGCGCTCGGCCGCGGTGGCGAGCACGGCGCGCAGTTCGCCGTAGGAGGCCGGCGCGGCGTACTGGAGCAGGACCCGCGACTGGTGCTCGATGCTCTGCGGCGTGACGTTCAGCGTGAGCTGCAGGAGGAAGTAGGCCATCTGTTCGAGGTACTCGGCGCTCACCCGCTCGGACTCGACCCAGAAGGTCTTGCTGATGCTGGGCGGCACCACCACCACGCGTTCGCGATCGACCATATGTATCGCGAAGATCGCGAGCGTCACGTTGGCGAGCATCGAGCCGGTGAGCAGCACCACGAGCAGGGCGCTTGCGCGGCGCGCGCTGGCGATGTCGGCCCGCAGCCAGTCGAGCTTCATCCGGCCAGCTCACGCAGGTAGGAGGGCGGCGTGCGCTTGAGACCCGTCATGAAGGCCGGCAGGTGCCAGTACAGCAGGTGCAGCGCGAAAGCCGGGTGCTTGCCCGCCTTCGCCCGACCGTAGGCCGATGCGAGCAGCAGCCCGATCGCGCAGCCGCTCACGAAGAAGCCCGCGATCATCCCCGCCAACGCGGCTCCCAACACCAGCAGGGCGACGTCGATGTCCCACCAGAACATGCGCGGCGGGTCATTGAGCCGACGGGGAATGTCGAGCGAAGCGTCGATCACGGCATCGGCCCGTCAGATCACGGCGGTCATGATCGAGTCGATGATGGTCGGCACGTAGACCATGAAGAGCGCGAAGACCACGCCGGCGAGCGCCGGGATCGGCGAGGAGCGCGCGATGCCGATGCCCGCGCCGAGGATGAAGGCGGCGATCGCGATCGACTTGCCCAGGAAGCCGGTCGCCCAGTTGAGCAGGGTCGTGTACATCGTCTGAAACTCGGCGCCGGTAGTGCCGGCCAGGGCCGAGCCGGCGGCGAGCGTCAGGACCAGGGCGATTGGGGCGGCGGTGCTTGTGCGGCGGATCAGGGTCATGGTCTGGACGGCGGGGGGTGGCGATGAAGTGCTCGGGTGTGCGGTCAGGGCAGAGTCGCGACCACCGGAGGCCGGTGATCACTGCGGACAAAAGCGGGGGAGGTATGGCTCTGCCGCGCGGAGTGCCCGGCGGCACTGGCATGAGTCCGATGTCGCGGGTGCCGTTGCGGTTACGTCCTACGGCCTGCGGGTCGAGCGCCGATTCGGTGCGGGCGATCGCGTAGAGCAGCTCGCTGCTAACGCCGTAGCGCACCGCCGCTTCCTCCCAGCACGCGTGGGCGGGCAGGGCGGCGAGCAAAGCGATCGCAGTGACGACACCCGCCGCCGGCATCCGGCTCGTTCTCGTGCGCAATCGGAATCCCCCTCGGTTGGCCGCTGAAGCGCGGCCTTCGAAGCGGGCCGCATTGCGTTTTCATCGTAGGGAGCGAGCGCGTGCGAATCAGGCTCAATCGGGGCCTCGATGAAGCCTCGATGCGGCTGGCGTCGTGACCGCAATTCTGAGTCGGATGATCGGCACGACGTCGGCTCCGAGGCGTCGATGCGGCGGCGCTGGTCGGGAGGAGGCGCTGCCTCCGTCGTCAGTCAAGCGGGAATCGGGTCTTCGCCGAGGCTTCGATCGGTGCTGAGCGTCTTCGAGCCGCCCGGAATACTGGTCGAATGACCTTCAACGACACGCAGGCTCGGACGTGACAACGCGCGCGATCGACGCGCTCGTCTCGTGCGAATCGTCGGCGCTTACGGCACAGGAGGTCTTGGAGCGCTGCGGCGTGGCGAACCTGGTCGTGCTGATCCGCGTCCGCATGGGTTTTCCGCCGGAGACGTTCGCGCTGGCGGCGCAGCCGTTGATCGAGCGCTATGCGGAGTTCGTGCAGCTGGAGGCAGTGTCGGGTTCGCATCGCTACAGCGGACCAGGCGGACGGCTGCATCGCGCGCTCGCGATCGTGCTGCGTGCCCTCGATCACCGACGCGGCCAGATCCTGCCGCGCAATGCGCCGCCGGAGACGCTGGGGGCACTCGCGCATCGATGGACCTACGCCGTGTTCGCGGCCGGGCTGCTACGCGATGTCGGCAGCAAGCAGGCCGCGGATGTGGCGCGACGGTTCGAGGGCTGGGTGCCTGAGTTGATCCAGAGATGGCTGGGTGAGGATGCAGCACTGGTCGCCGAGCTGCGCGCCGTGCTGAACGGCGCCGCCGATCCGTCCAGCGCCATTGCGGAGCTGGTGGAGCGCGCCGCGACCGGGGCGCACCCGGCGATCGCGGTGTCGGTGCCGCCCGATGCGCCGGAGCCCCTGTCTCGTGTGGCGGAGGCGACGTCGGAACCGACGCTGGTCACGCCTGAAGGCCGCGGGCCCGAATTTCTCGACGGTGTCGACGACACGGGTTCGGAGCGTGCCCGACGCTTCATGGCGTGGGTGAAGCAGGGCGTTGCCGATGGAACGCTGCCGGTCAACTTGCGCGGCGCGCTCGTGCACCGGGTCGAGGACGGCCTGCTGCTCGCATCGCCGGGCATCTTTCGGGCGTTCGTGCGTCACGAAGGCACCGGCCGCGACGAGATCCGCGACGCCGCGAAGCGACTGCAGCGCGAGGTCCTGCGGGCTGGCTGGCACCTGCGGTCCGACGGCGGCGTGAACCTGCACGGCTATGCGTGGCGGCACGACGGAGCCCCGGAAGTCCGCATCCACAGCGTCGTGATCCTCGCACCGACTCGCTTCGTCGATCCACTGCCACCGGTCAACCCGGCGCTCGTTCGCGTGGCCGACTCCGCAGCAGCCGGGGACTGATGGCCTATCCGTTGGAGGCCCGGCTGCGGCCGGCGCACGAACTCGGCGCGGCCTCCGTGTCGGCGCTGGGTGCGGCGATGGTGCTGAGCAGCCCGGGACTCTTCCTGCTCACACCGCCTTGGCACCTGGCACTGGCCGGAGCGCTGCTCGGCCATGCGTTGTGGCGCGGTGCGGCCGGGCTGCGGACCTTGCGCTATCGCGCGAATCTGCAGCGTCGTCGGCGCTACGAGCTGAGCTCGGCGGAGATCCCTTGGTCCACCGAGCGTCTCTTCCTGGGGCGCGGGTTTCGCTGGGATCAGCGTCACACGCAGCGCCTGTACGAAGCACGCTTGCCGGCGAACCGGCCGCTCCTTCGAGGCGGCCCGCTCGCGGGCGCATTGACCGGCTTCGTGTCGGCAGCGGATTCAGGCAGCGTCGGCGGGGATCCCGCCATCCATGGGGTGGAGCCCGACGAAAGTGAGATCTGGATGGACCTGGAAGACCGCGTAGGGCACACACTGGTGCTGGGTACCACGCGGGTCGGCAAGACGCGCTTTGCCGAGTTGCTGATCGCCCAGGACATCCGCCGTGGCGAGGTCGTGGTCGTGTTCGACCCGAAGGGCGACGTCGACCTGCTGCGCCGTGTCTTCGCGGAAGCCGAGCGGGCCGGGCGGGGAGGGGAGTTCTTCATGTTCCACCTCGGTCATCCGGAGATCTCGGCGCGGTACAACCCGGTGGGCAGCTTCTCGAGGATCACCGAGGTCGCCACCCGCATCGCCGGCCAGCTGCCGTCGGAAGGACAGTCGGCGGCGTTCAAGGAGTTCGTCTGGCGCTTCGTGAACGTGATGGCCCGTGCGCTCGTGGCGCTCGGTCGCAAGCCCGACTACCAGGAGATCAACCGCTACGCGTCCGACGTCGAGCCGCTGCTGATCGACTACTTCGAGTACTGGCTCGACCGCGAGCCCGCCGCAGCAGGCTGGCGCGACGAGCTGCGATCGCTGGCCATCGACAAGAAGAACCTCGACAAGGGTCTGCAGTCGCGCGGCGCACGGGCGGTCAGCCTGGTGGAGTACGCGCGGCGCAAGAAGCTCTACGACCCGATCGCCCACGCGCTCGCCTCGACGCTGAACTACGAGAAGAGCCACTTCGACAAGCTGGTGGCGTCGCTGCTGCCGCTGATGGAGAAGCTCACCACCGGTCGCACGGCCTCGCTGCTCTCGCCCGAGCTCGACGATCCGACCGACTGGCGCCCGGTGTTCGACTGGACCTCGGTAATCCACCTGGGCGGCATCGTCTACGTCGGACTCGACGCGCTGTCCGACTACGAAGTGGCCGCGGCGGTAGGCAACTCGATGTTCGCCGACCTCACCAGCGTGGCTGGCAGCCTCTACAAGTTCGGCACCGGCCGAGGACTGCCGGGCGAGGTCAAGCCGCGGCGGATCGCGATCCACGCCGACGAGTTCAACGAGCTGATCGGCGACGAGTTCATCCCGCTGCTCAACAAGGCGGGCGGGGCGGGGTTTCAGGTGACGGCCTACACGCAGACCTGGTCGGACGTGGAGGCGCGCATCGGCTCGCCAGCCAAAGCCGGGCAGATCGCGGGCAACTTCAACACGCTGATCATGCTGCGGGTGAAGGAGGTGGCCACGGCCGAGCTGCTGACTAGCCAGCTGCCCGAGGTACACGTCGTCTCGACGGTCGTGTCGTCGTCGGTCTCCGACACCAACGATCCGATCGACTTTGCGGACTTCGCCAGCCGCAACGAGGACCGCATCGCGCCGGAGACGGTCCGAATTCTCGAACCGACCGACCTGGTGCAACTGCCCAAGGGCGAGGCCTATGCGCTGATCCACGGCGGCCAGCTGCACAAGATCCGCATGCCGCTGCCGTCGGCCGCGAGCGATCCGCTGATGCCGACAAGCATGGCGGCGATCGGGAAGACGCTGAGAGCGCGGCTCGACGGACCGTGGAATTGCCTGGACGAAGGCGCCGAGGCGGAGGAGCGGCGTGTCGTCTAGGAACGCGGCGTTTCACGACGGGGCCTTTGCGGGCGTGCTGCTGAGCCCGCTGAATCTGGCCTTCTCGCTGGCGCTGGGGCTGGCCGCGCTCCTGCTGTGCGCCTGGATTCTCGACTGGACGTTCGTGTTCAAGGTCTGGCCGCAGGGGATCGAGCGCCTGCGCGAACTGCTCGCGCACGACCTCGAGCAGGGCGTGGCGCTTGCCGCCTCGCAGGGTGCCGGCGCCGGCGCCATCACCGCGCCTGCCAACGCGCTGTACTCGATCGTGTTCGAAGCGACCGGCATCCACGACATGGGCGTGCAGTTCGCCAACGGGGCGGCCCTGTCGATCCCGGACACGGTCATGCGGCGCAGCTACGTGTCGCACTGGGAGAGCATCGAGGCGGCGATGGTCGGCACCCAACTGCTCGGCGTGCGCGCGGCGACCCTGGCGCGGTTCGAGCCGCTGCTCCTTCTTCTCTACGCCGTCGGCGCCGCCGACGGCTTCACCCAGCGGGCGATCCGCCGCGCCTGCGGCGGACGCGAGTCGGCCGGCCTGTACCACCGGGCCAAGTACCTGCAGGTGGCCGTGCTGGGACTGGGCGGTGTCGGCGCGCTGCTCTGGCCGGGGCCGGTGCGGTGGGAGCTGTGCGTGGCGCTGGGCGCGCTGCTGACCGGCGGCCTCGCGAGTGTGCAGTGGGCGTACTACAAGAAGCACATGTAGACGCGGCGACGCCAGAGCGTGTGGCGTTGCCCAAATTCGTATGGCGACTTCATTCCGTTGTTCGTCCCCAAGCTTGACCATCGACAACGGCTCCGGCACGGACACAGCAGATGCGTGCAGGCCAGCTGGGAGACTTCAACCAGGCAATGAGCTTCGCCCACGGGCCACGCCCGTCACGAATACGGAAATCGGCCCCTGTTGGCGGTGGCCTATCGGAAGGACGCGTTGGACCGGAGTTCGGCGCCGACGGCGTCGGGGCACCGTAGTACCGAGCTCTTGCCGCGCGATCGTGGGCCCGGCCTGCCTCGATCCGATCCCGGGACATCTGCCCGGCCCAGTGAACCCTGTTACGTCTGATCCAGTAGTGCGATCGATATGGGAGGCTCCAGTTTCCGATAGACGGGTCGAGCGACACTGATTCACCGTCGCAAACCAACTTCCAGTCGGTGGGGGAGAGCGGCGTCACGACTTCCTTGCCACATCCGCAGCAACAGAGGTGGGATGCCGTTGAATGTAACCGTCCGCTCAACGCCGTCTTGACGAAGGCGCAGGCTCATTGATCTCGTCGGTAAACACGTCTTCGACGTACGCCAGGCCGACGGCGAGATCGAGTCGGGCGAGGAGTTGGGTAAACGTTTCGCCGGGCCGTCTTCGCAGCATCGCCAGGCTGTTATGTTCGTCGTTGGCGACGGCTGCGCAATCGATTGGATGGAGCTGGCCGATGGTGATCTGCCCGCCGTCCTCGATCAACTGCTCGATATGCGGGAACGC
>DASWVR010000231.1:0-1681 GCA_036401155.1 Piscinibacter sp.
CGGCGTACGCGGCTGGGCGTGGTTGCGGCCCGCGGCAGGGTCCGACCCCGGTGGCGCGGTGCGCAAGCTCGACATCGACCTGTTCGACGACGAGGGGCGCCTGTGTGTTCGCCTCGGCGGCTTCAGCACACGCGCCGCCGACGCGCCCGCGCCGGCAGATGTGACGGCGACGACGACGCTGACGGCATCCACCGGCCCGCTGCTCTTCACACCGCAATGGACCGTCGCGGCAGCACCCACTGCACCGACTGCCGAACACGCCCGGCGCCAGGTCCTGCTGTCCTCCGAGCTGCAGCACCTGGCCACCGCGCTGAAGGCCGTGCTGCCGGGCGCGGGCTGCGAGGTGCTGCCCGCGCGGCCCAGGCTCTCCGAGCGCTACGAGGCGGCCACGCTGGCACTCCTGCAAGCGATGCAGTCCACGCCGTCGGCCGCGCGGCTCGTTCAACTCGTCCACTCCACCGACGGCGACGCGGCCTGCATGGCGGGCCTCTCCGGCCTGCTGAAGACCGCCCGGCACGAACACCCGCAGCTCATCGCCCAGGCGATCGGCCTAGCTGCCGCCCCGACAGCGAACGCCCTGGTCGCCGCGCTGAACGATGCGGCACGGCGCCCCGATGAAGCGGTGTTGCGCTACGACGGCGGCCAGCCCTCGGTGCCGTCGTGGCAGGAGTTCGCGCCCGCCGCCCCCGCGGACTGGTCATGGCGCGACGGCAGCGTGGTGCTGATCACCGGCGGCGCCGGCGGGATCGGCTGGGCCGTCGCACGCGAGATCGCTGCTCACGTCGACTCCCCCGTGCTGGTGCTCAGCGGCCGCTCGCCGCTGGACGACGACAAGCGCCGCCGCCTCGAGGCGCTGCACGCGCTCGGTGCCGAGGCGGTGTACCGACAGGCCGACGTCACCGATGCGCTCGCGGTGCGCGGCCTGGTCGAAGGCATCGTCGAGTCCTTCGGCGGCCTGCATACCATCCTGCACGCCGCCGGTGTCGTGCACGACGGCTTCTTGCTGAAGAAGACCGCGCACGACGCCCGCGCCGTGCTCGCGCCCAAGGTGGCGGGGCTGCTCGCGCTCGACGACGCGACCCGCGAGCTGGTGCTCGACCGCTTCGTGCTGTTCTCGTCGGTCAGTGCCGCCCTCGGCAACGCCGGCCAAGGCGACTATGCGGCCGCCAACGCCTTCATGGACGCCTTCGCGGCGCGGCGCAACGAGGGCGTGCGTGCCGGCCGCCGGCACGGTCGCACGCTGGCGGTGAACTGGCCGCTGTGGGAAGAGGGCGGCATGGGCGGCGACGAGGTGCGCGAGCACGTCCGCGCGCAGGGCTGGGACGTGCTGAGCACGGCGGCCGGCGTCCAGGCGATGCTGGACGCGCTCGCGAGCGGTGCCGACCGGGTGATGGTGATCGCCGGCCGGCACGAACGCATCCGCGCGAAGCTGCTGCGATCAGCGACGCCGAAGGCCGAGCCGGCCGGCGTGGAGAGCGGCGCGCTCCAGCGCCTGGTGGCGTCGGCGCTGCGGCAGTCGGTGTCCGCGATGCTGAAGGTGAGCGTCGACGAGATCGAGCTGGATGCCGAGCTGAGCGAATACGGCATGGATTCGATCCGCTTCACGCAGCTCGCCAACGAGCTGAACCGGCGCTACGGGTTGTCGCTAGTCCCCACGGTGTTCTTCGAGCACACGAGCCTC
>DASWVR010000232.1:0-27451 GCA_036401155.1 Piscinibacter sp.
AGGCGCCGCTGGTCGCCGTAGCTCAGCGTGCGGGCCTTGAACTCGGTGTAGCGGCCGATGCCCACGTAGTCGAGCAGTTCCTGCGCACGCTTGGCGATGGCGGCCTCCTCGTGTTTGAACTTGGGCGTGCGGAACACCGCGCCGATCAGCCCGGAATGGGTGCGCACATGGCGGCCGACCATCACGTTTTCGAGCGCCGTCATCTCGGCGAACAGCCGGATGTTCTGGAAGGTGCGCGCGATGCCGGCCTTGGCGACCTGATGCACCTCGGCCGGCTTGTACGGCTTGCCGCCGAGCTCGAAGGTGCCCGAGTCGGGTGTGTACAGCCCGGTGATGACGTTGAAGAAGGTCGTCTTGCCGGCGCCGTTGGGGCCGATCAGGCCGTAGACCTGGCCGGCCTCGATGGTGACGCCGACGTCCGACAGCGCCTGCAGGCCGCCGAAACGCTTGGAGACGGAAGTGACTTTGAGTACGGGTTCGCT
The DNA here is from genome assembly GCA_036401155.1 of Piscinibacter sp. Classification (GTDB taxonomy): domain Bacteria; phylum Pseudomonadota; class Gammaproteobacteria; order Burkholderiales; family Burkholderiaceae_C; genus Albitalea. Next base: position 483 of record DASWVR010000232.1, read on the forward strand.
CATCGCTCGCTCCTCATCGGCCGGTGGTTGCCGGCGTGGGCGGCGCCGCAGGCGCGGGTGTGGCCGTGGGTGCCACCTTGCCATGTTCGGGCGAAGGCCACAGGCCTCGCGGCCGCGCGAGCATGATGCCGATCATCGCCAGCGCGATCAGCAGCTGGCGCAGGATCGCCGCGTCGAGGCGGCCGTCGGTGTAGGCCTGCAGGTCGCCGGCGACGTAGCGCAGCACCTCGGGCAGCGCGGCGAGCAGCAGCGCGCCGATGATCACGCCCGGAATGTGGCCGATGCCGCCGAGCACGACCATCGCGACGATCATGATCGATTCCTGCAGCGCGAAGGACTCGGGCGAGACGAAGCCCTGGAAGCTCGCGAACAGCACGCCCGACACGCCGCCGAAGGTGGCGCCCATGCCGAAGGCCAGCAGCTTCAGGTTACGGGTGTTGATGCCCATCGCCTTGGCCGCGATTTCGTCTTCGCGGATCGCCATCCAGGCGCGGCCGATGCGGCTGCGCTCCAGCCGGTAGCAGATGATCACGCTGGCGATGACGAGCGCGAGAAAGAAGTAGTAGTACAGCGTGACCGAGGCGAACTCGAAGCCCAGCACGTCGAGACGCTTGCCGAGGTCGAGCCCGAAGATGCGGATCGAGTCGATCTGCGCCAGCCCCTTCGGCCCGTTGGTGATGTTCACCGGTGCGTCCAGGTTGTTGAGGAACACGCGGATGATTTCGCCGAAGCCGAGCGTCACGATCGCGAGATAGTCGCCGCGCAGCTTCAGCGTCGGCGCCCCGAGCAGGACGCCGAACAGCCCGGCGAGTGCCGCGCCCAGCGGAATGATGATCCAGAACGGCATGTGCATGCCGTTGGGAAACGTCGCCTTGATGAACTCGAAGGTCTCGCTCAGGTGCGGCCCGGCGAGCAGCGCGAACATGTAGGCGCCCACCGCGTAGAAGGCGACATACCCGAGGTCGAGCAGCCCGGCGTAGCCGACCACGATGTTCAGGCCGAGCGCCAGCAGCACGTACAGCAGCGCCACGTCGATGATGCGCACCCAGGCGTTGCCGAACTGCTGCGCGATCAGCGGCGTGACCAGCAGGAAGATGCCGGCAAGGATGAAGACGACCAGTTTGTTCTTCAGCATGGTGAGTCTCCGGCCTCAGGCGCGATCGGCCACACGTTCGCCGAGCAGGCCCTTGGGCCGCAAGGTGAGCACGAGGATCAGCACCAGGAAGGCGAAGATGTCCTGGTAGTGGCTGCCCAGCACGCCGCCGGTCAGCGCGCCGATGTAGCCGGCGCCGAACGATTCGATCAGCCCCAGCATCACGCCGCCCACCATCGCGCCGGGCAGGTTGCCGATGCCACCGAACACCGCCGCGGTGAAGGCCTTCAGGCCCGGCAGGAAGCCCATGCTGTGCTGCACCGAGCCATAGTTGGCGGCGTACATCACGCCCGCCAGTGCAGCCAGGGCCGCGCCGATGACGAAGGTGGCGGAGATCACCATGTCGGGCTTGACACCCATCAGGCCCGCCACGCGCGGGTTCTCGGCGGTGGCGCGCATCGCGCGGCCGAGGCGCGTCTTGTTGACCAGGTACATCAGCCCCGCCAGCGTGATCGCCGTGGTGACGAGGATCAGGATCTGCACCGTGTTGATGACGGCGCCGCCGATCTCGTACGGCTCGCTGGGCAGCAGGATGGGGTAGGACTTGTAGTTGGGTTTCCAGACGATCATCGCGAGCGTCTGCAGCAGCAGGCTCATGCCCATCGCGGTGATGAGGGGCGCGAGGCGCGGCGCGTCGCGCAGCGGCCGGTAGGCCACCTTCTCGATCGTGAAGTTCAGCAGCGAGCAGACGATGACCGCGGCGAAAAGCGACACCAGCATCAGCGCCCAGCCGGGCATCATGCCTTGCAGCGCGGTGACGACCGTCCAGCTCGTCAAGGCACCGACCATCAACACCTCGCCGTGCGCGAAGTTGATGAGGTTGATGATGCCGTAGACCATCGTGTAGCCGAGCGCGACCAGCGCATACACGCTGCCCAGCACCAGACCATTGATGATCTGTTGGATGAAGGTATCCATCTGTCTCGTCTCCTCGGTTCTCTTGTTTGACCGCGCGATTCAAACACGCCGCCGCCACAGGGTTGAGCAGGAATCATGGGCCCCCTGACAAGACGCATGCCCCCTGCCGGTGCAACTTCTCCTGTTAGCAAAAAGCCCGCCGTCTGCATTTGCGCGGCGGGCTGGTCGCTGGACGGAAAGGTCATCGAGCGGGCGGAATTCTAGAGGCAGCGGCCCACCGAAGACATGCGGAGTTTTCTCTAGCGCACCTGCGTAACTCACCAAATAGCGGGCGCTTCAGTTCGTTTTCTTCGCTTCGTCGTTGAGCCGGCGCAATTCGCTGAGTTTTTCTCCGATGCGGATCTCGAGCCCGCGCGGCACCGGCTCGTAGAAGACGGGGCCTTCCACGTCGTCCGGCCAGTAGCGTTCGCCGGCGGCGAAGCCGCCCTCCTCGTCGTGGGCGTAGCGGTAGCCGCGCCCGTAGTCGAGGCCTTTCATCAGCTGTGTCGGTGCATTGCGCAGCCGCAGCGGCACCGCGCGGGTGCCGTCGCGCGCCACGAAGGCGCGCGCGGCGTTGTAGGCGGTGTAGACCGCGTTCGACTTCGGCGCCATCGCGAGATAGACCACCGCCTGCGCGAGAGCCAGTTCGCCTTCGGGCGAGCCCAGGCGCTCGTAGGTCTCGGCGGCGTCCAGCGTCAGCCGCAGCGCGCGCGGGTCGGCGAGGCCGATGTCTTCGCTGGCCATGCGGATCATTCGACGCGCCGCATAGCGCGGATCGACGCCGCCGTCGAGCATGCGCACGAACCAGTACAGCGAGGCGTCGGGGTCGGAGCCGCGCACTGCCTTGTGCAGCGCGGAGATCGTGTCGTAGAACTGCTCGCCGCCCTTGTCGTAGCGGCGCAGCTGCTCGCCCAGCGACTTCTCCAGCAGCGGCTCGTCGATCTGCTTCACGCCGCCGGCCATGTGAACCAGGTTCTCGTAGGCGTTGAGCAGCCTGCGCGCGTCGCCGTCGGCATAGCCGATGAGGCGCATGGCCGCCGGCTCGGCGAGCGGCGGCGCCTGCAGGAGCGCTTGCGCACGCGCGAGCAGCGTCTTCAGGTCGTCGTCGCCCAGGCTCTTGAGCACGTGCACCGTCGCGCGCGACAGCAGCGCGGAGTTCACCTCGAACGACGGGTTTTCGGTCGTGGCGCCGATGAAGGTGAAGAGCCCCGACTCGACGTGCGGCAGGAACGCGTCCTGCTGGCTCTTGTTGAAGCGGTGCACCTCGTCGACGAAGACCACCGTGCGGCGACCGCTCGCCTGCGCGGCGAGCGCGCGCTCGACCGCTTCGCGGATGTCCTTCACGCCGCAGAGCACGGCGGAGATGGCGATGAACTGCGCGTCGAAGGCGTCGGCCATCAAACGCGCCAGCGTCGTCTTGCCGGTTCCCGGCGGGCCCCACAGGATCATCGAATGCAGGCGGCCAGATTCGAAGGCCGCGCGCAGCGGCTTGCCCTCGCCGAGCAGCTGCTGCTGGCCGATCACTTCGTCGATGGTTTTCGGCCGCAGCCGTTCCGCGAGCGGCGCTTCGGGCGCGTCGGCGAGCGGCAGAGGGAGGGTGCCCATCGGCGGATTGTCGCAGCGCAGTCGACCTGGCGGTGACGGACGGCGGCCCGCGCTCGACGTCATCCCGGCGAACGCCGGGATCCATGCCGCTCAGCGTGCTTCGACGATGGATCCCAGCTTTCGCCGGGATGACGTACGCGAAGCGCCTACTGCTCGATCAGGTCGGCCCCGGCCGGCACCGTGAACTTGAACAGCTCCGGCGACACCGGTGCGTTGGGCGCGAACTGCGTGAACTGCAGCAGCGAGCGCTGGCCGAAGCTGTCGGTGATCTCCACGGCGGCGAGGTCGCGGCCCTTGAAGCCGATGCGCACGGACTGGAAGGCGCTGTCCTGTGCCTTCGGCGTGGCCTGCGCCCACTCGAGGCCGTCACGCGCCGGCAGCGGTGCGAGCGTGAAGTCCTTCTCCAGCGAGCCGCCGGCCAGCAGGGCGGCCGGCGTGGAGCCGAGCGCCTGCGAGAACTTGCGCGAGCTGACCTGGTTCAGGTCGGCGTCGTGGATCCACACCTTCTGGCCATCGGCGACGATCAGCTGCTCGAACGGCTTGGTGTAGGCGAAGCGAAAGCGGTTCGGGCGCGCGAAATCGAAGGTGCCGCTGGAGGTCTTCTTCTTCGCGCCGTCCGGCGAGGTCACCGTCTGCGTGAACGCCGCGTGGCCCGTCTTCACGTCGTTGACGAAGTCCTTCAGCGCGCCGACCGCGTCGGCGCGTGCCGAGAGCGAGGCAAACATCAGCAGGCAGGCAGCGAGAAGTTTGATCATTCGGCGCGGGCGGGGACGATGATGTCCCGGTTGCCGTTGGTGGACATGGCTGATACGAGCCCCGATTTCTCCATTTGTTCCAGCAAACGAGCGGCGCGGTTGTAGCCGATGCGTAAATGACGCTGCACGAGTGAGATCGAGGCACGCCGGTGCTGCAGCACGATGGCCACGGCCTGGTCGTACATCGGGTCGTTCTCTCCGCCGCCGCCGGGCATGTCGGAGGTCATGATGTCGCCGCCTTCGCCGTCGAGCATGCCGCCTTCGAGAATGCCTTCGATGTAGTTGGGCTCGCCCTGGCTCTTGAGGTAGTTGACCACGCGGTGCACCTCTTCATCGCTCACGAAGGCGCCGTGCACCCGCACGGGGATACCGCCGCCGGGCGTGAGGTACAGCATGTCGCCTTGGCCCAGCAACGCCTCGGCGCCCATCTGGTCGAGGATGGTGCGCGAGTCGATCTTGCTCGAGACCTGGAACGACAACCGTGTCGGAATGTTGGCCTTGATGAGCCCGGTGATCACGTCGACGCTCGGCCGCTGCGTCGCGAGGATCAGGTGGATGCCGGCGGCGCGCGCCTTTTGCGCCAGGCGCGCGATCAGCTCCTCGATCTTCTTGCCGACCACCATCATCAGGTCGGCGAGTTCGTCGATCACGACGACGACGAAGGGCAGTCGCTCCAGCGGCTCGGGCTGTTCCGGCGTCAGGCTGAACGGGTTGGGAATCGGCTGGCCCTTCTCGACCGCCTCGCTGATCTTCTTGTTGTAGCCCGACAGGTTGCGCACGCCCAGCTTGCTCATCAGCTTGTAGCGGCGCTCCATCTCGCCGACGCACCAGTTGAGCGCGTTGGCCGCCTGCTTCATGTCGGTGACGACCGGCGCGAGCAGGTGCGGGATGCCTTCGTAGACGCTCATCTCGAGCATCTTCGGGTCGATGAGGATGAGCCGCACGTCGCGCGCCTCGGCCTTGTAGAGCAGTGACAGGATCATCGCGTTGATGCCCACCGACTTGCCCGAGCCGGTCGTGCCGGCCACCAGGCAGTGCGGCATCTTCGCGAGGTCGGCCACCACCGGCGCGCCGACGATGTCCTTGCCGAGGCCCATCGTCAGCTGCGAGGCGGCGTCGTTGTAGACCTGCGAGCCGAGGATCTCCGACAGGCGGATCATCTGCCGCTTGGCGTTCGGCAGCTCCAGCGCCATGGTCGTTTTGCCCGGAATCGTCTCGACGACGCGAATGCTGATCAGGCTCAGCGAACGTGCCAGGTCCTTGGCGAGGTTGAGGACCTGCGAGCCCTTCACGCCGGTGGCCGGCTCGACCTCGTAGCGCGTGATCACCGGGCCCGGCGACGCCGCCACCACCCGCACCTCGACGCCGAAGTCCTTCAGCTTCTTCTCGATCAGGCGCGAGGTCATCTCGAGCGTGTCGGGCGTGACCGAGGCTTCGACACGCGCCGGCGCCGCGTCGAGCAGGTCGACCTGCGGCAGCTTGGTGTCGGCCAGTTCGGTGAACAGCGGCTTCTGCCGCTCCTTCACGACGCGCTCGCTCTTGGGCACCTCGATGACCGGCGCCTCGATGACGATCGGCACATGTTCCTCGTGCAGCTGGTGCTCGACCTCGACCACGTGCTCGCGCTCGCGCAGCGCCTGCTCGCCGATGCGGATGTCCTCGGCACGTTCGATGCGTTCGACACGCCGCTCCATCAATGAATCGACCCAGGCGCCTATGCCTTCGGCCCAGCGCAGCCAGGAGAAGCGGAAGGCCATCGCGAGGCCGGCCACGAGCGCGGCGATCCACAGCACGCCGGAGCCGGCAAAACCGAACAGGCCCTGGCTCAGCGGCCCGAGCGTGTAGCCCAGCACGCCGCCGGCATGCCCGCCGGGCAGTCGCGCCTCCCACTGGTACATGCGCGTGGACTCGAGCGAGCAGCTGGCGGCCATCAGCAGCGCCACGCCGAGCCAGAACAGCCAGCGCGGCTTGTTCGGTGCGGGCGCCTCGTCGCCGCGCAGCACCCGCGCCAGCCCGCCGAGCCAGGCACGGGCGCTGACCGCCATCAGCCACCAGGCCGAGTAACCGAAGAGGAAGAACGCGAGGTCGGAGAACCACGCGCCGAGCGTGCCGACCTTGTTGTACGGCACAGGCGAGCTGCCGGAGGTCGAGAAGGCCGAGTCGGCGGCGTTGTGCGTGAAGAGGGCGAGCAGCGCCAGCAGCCACAGCACGCCGCCCACCAGCAGCATCGACTGCTCGCGCCAGCCGGGGTGGTGGGCGCCGAGGGCCGACGACGCCGGCACGCCGCTGCGGGTATAGGTGCCGCCGGCGCCGACGGCCTGGGACGAGGCCGAAGCGGCCCCGGAGTCGGAGCGGAGCGAACCGAGCGGAAACGTCATTTCAGTACCGCCGGGCCGCCCCAAGGGACTGAACGCCCCCTCGGGGGGCAGGAGCGGAGCGACGTGGGGGTTTCATTCCGCGGATTGTGGCCGAAGCCACCGCGGCCGATCCCGGCCGCGCTGCAACCAGTCGAATCAGGCGGCGGTCAGGCGCTCCTTGATGATCACCGAGCCGTTTTCCTGGGTCTCGACGATGCCGCGCTCCTCCAGGTCCTTCATCACACGGCTGACCATCTCGCGCGAGGCGCCGACCACCTTGGCCAGATCCTGGCGCGAAACCTTGTTGCGGATGATCTTGACGTCGCCGTCGTTCTCGGCCATGTCGAGCAGCGTGCGCGCGACCCGGCCGTAGACGTCGAGCAGCGCGAGCGACTCGATCTGCCGGTCGGCGTTGCGCAGGCGCTGCACCAGGCCGCGCAGGATCGCGTAGGAGAGGCTGGAGTTCTCGGGCAGGCAGCGGGCGAACTCGGCGCGGCCGAGGATCAGCATGTCGGTCTGCACCTCGGCGCGCACCGTGGCGGAATGCGGCTCGTTGTCGATCAGGCTCATCTCGCCGACGTAGTCGCCGGGCTGCAACACGGCCAGGATGACCTCGCGGCCACGGGAGTCGGCCGTCAGCACCCGCGCCCGGCCGGTCAGCAGGATGAACAGCGCGTTCGACTTGCGGCCGTGCTCGACGATGATCTCGCCGCGCCGGTAGCGGCGCTTGACGACGCTGTCGGCAATGCCTTGCGCCTGGTCGTTGGTGAGCATGGAAAACAGCGGCACACGGCGGATCAGATCGAGATTCGAAAGCATTGCCATACGGGGAGCTCCAATCAAGTTGTTGTCGCGACGGTCGCGATTGTTAGGCCGTGACCGTGCGGAAGTCACGTTTCCTACAATTTGGCTATTGTCACCATTGCGGCGGTTGACGCCAGCGCGAGAGAACCCCATGTCAGACTCGCGTCTCGTCACGACCCCTCCACCTCCCATTCCGTCATGAGCACATCCCAGCATGCCAAGGTCCTGATCCTCGGATCCGGTCCGGCCGGCTACACCGCCGCCATCTACGCCGCCCGCGCCAACCTGAAGCCGATGCTCGTCACCGGCATCGCCCAGGGTGGCCAGCTGATGACGACGACCGAGGTCGACAACTGGCCGGCCGACGTGGCGGGGGTGATGGGCCCGGACCTGATGGACCGGTTCCTCAAGCACGCCGAGCGCTTCAACACCCAGATCGTCTTCGACCACATCAACCAGGTCGACTTCTCCAGGCGCCCGTTTACCCTGAAAGGCGATTCCGGCACCTACACCTGCGACGCGCTGGTCATCGCCACCGGCGCCTCGGCCAAGTACATCGGCCTGCCCAGCGAAGAGGCCTTCATGGGACGCGGCGTCAGCGGCTGCGCCACCTGCGACGGCTTCTTCTACCGCGAGCAGGACGTCTGCGTGGTCGGCGGCGGCAACACGGCCGTCGAGGAGGCGCTGTACCTGTCGAACATCGCCAGCAAGGTGCACCTGATCCACCGCCGCGACAAGTTCCGCGCCGAGCCGATCCTCGTGGACAAGCTGATGGACAAGGTCGCCGGCGGCAAGATGGAACTGCACCTGTGGAACACGCTCGACGAGGTGCTGGGCGACGCCTCCGGCGTGACCGGCGTGCGACTCAAGAGCACGCGCGACGGCAGCACCTCCGAGCTTGCGGTCAAAGGCTGCTTCATAGCCATCGGGCACCAACCCAACACCGACATCTTCAAGGGGCAGCTCGAGATGAAGGACGGCTACATCGTGACCAAGGCGGGCCTGGACGGCTTTGCCACGATGACCAGCGTGCCGGGCGTGTTCGCGGCCGGCGACGTGCAGGACCACGTGTACCGCCAGGCGATCACCAGCGCCGGCACCGGCTGCATGGCGGCGCTCGACGCGCAGCGCTTCCTGGAGACCTGAAGTCCGCAGGTGTCCCGGCGCTTTGGCCCGGCCGGATTTTCTGTCTATAATCGCGGTCTTTGCCGGAAGGCCCGCTTTGCATTTGCATGGCGAGGCCCGCAGCTCCAACGAAGCAGTGTTCCATCCTGCCCCGTCGTGAGCGCCGGCTCCTGAAATCAGATTCAATCGGAGAAGCGTCATGGCACGCGTCTGTCAAGTCACGGGCAAGCGCCCGATGGTGGGGAACAACGTCTCCCACGCCAACAACAAAACGAAGCGCCGCTTCCTGCCCAACCTGCAGTACCGCCGCTTCTGGCTCGAGACCGAGAACCGCTGGGTGCGCCTGCGCATCAGCAACGCCGCGTTGCGCCTGATCGACAAGGTCGGCATCGAGAAGGTCGTCGCCGACCTGCGCGCCAAGGGCGAACTCTAAACACCACTAGGAGCAGATCATGGCAAAAGGTGGACGCGAAAAGATCAAGCTGGAGTCCAGCGCCGGTACAGGTCACTTCTACACGACCGACAAGAACAAGAAGACGACGCCCGAAAAGCTCGAAATCATGAAGTTCGATCCGAAGGCTCGCAAGCACGTGATGTACAAGGAGACGAAGCTGAAGTGATTCGGCGCTCGTCCCAAGAAACCCGCCCGATGCAAGTCCGGCGGGTTTTTTTGTTGCACCACTCCCGATATATCGTCATCCCGGCGAAAGCCGGGATCCACGGATGGCAGACACGGGTGGATCCCGGCTTTCGCCGGGATGACGGCTTCCGTGTAAGCACGGGCAGAATAACAAAAGGGCCCGCGATGGGCCCTTTGTCATTCTGGCAATCGGACTCCGCCTCAGGCGTGTGCCGCGCGCAGCTTCAGCGCGAACTCCTGCAGTGCGGCAATGCCGCTGTCTTCGGCCTTCTTGCACCAGGCCTGCAGGTCGGCCACCAGCTGCTCCGCCGACACGTTGGTGCGGGTCCACAACTGGCGTAGCTCCTCGCGCATCGCGACCAGCTTGGCCAGCGCAGCGTTCTGCGCGCAGACGTTGGCGACGTGCGGCTTCACCTCGTGGGGGATCTTGTCCTCGTCACGGTGCAGCCAGCGGCGCGCCAGGCGCATCTCTTTCCAGCGCGCGGTGTTCTGCGCGCCCTCGGCCTTCAGCCGGACCAGCTCGGCACGGCAGGCGTGGCGCAGGTGCTTGGCATACTTGGCCATCACCTCGTAGCGGTTGGCGATGACGGCTTCCAGCGTCTGCGAATCGGCCACCGGCTTGACCGCGCCGAGCTTGAGCATCGGGGGCGTCTTGCGCACCTTGGCCCAGCCCAGCATCTCCAGGCCGCGGATGTACATCCAGCCGATGTCGAACTCGTAGGGCTTGACCGACAGCTTGGCCGAGGTCGGGTAGGTGTGGTGGTTGTTGTGCAGCTCTTCGCCGCCGATGATGATGCCCCACGGCGAGACGTTGGTCGACGCGTCGGCCGCCTCGAAGTTGCGGTAGCCCCACCAGTGGCCGATGCCGTTGATGATGCCGGCCGCCGTGATCGGGATCCACAGCATCTGCACGGCCCACACCGTGAGGCCGATGGCGCCGAACAGCGATACGTTGATGATCAGCATCAGGCCCACGCCCTGCCAGCTGAACCGGCTGTACAGGTTGCGCTCGAGCCAGTCGTCGGGCGTGCCGTGGCCGAACTTGGCGAGCGTCTGCTGGTTCTTGGCCTCTGCGCGGTAGAGCTCGCTGCCCTCGAGCAGCACCTTCTTGATGCCGCGCGTCTGCGGGCTGTGCGGGTCGTCTTCGGTTTCGCACTTGGCGTGGTGCTTGCGATGGATGGCGACCCACTCCTTGGTCACCATGCCGGTGGTCAACCACAGCCACAGGCGGAAAAAGTGCGAGGGCACGGGGCCGAGGTCGAGCGCGCGGTGCGCCTGGGCACGGTGCAGGAAGATCGTTACCGAGGCGATCGTGAGGTGGGTGGTGATCAGCGTGTACAGGACCACCTGCCACCAGGCGGTGTCCACCAGGCCATGGGCCAGCCAAGTCACCAGGCCGTCCCAGACCGACGTCAAAACATTCATTGATTTACCTTAAGGCTGTCGCCGACAGCGGGTCGTGCATTGTAGAGGAGGCTCCCTTCAATACCCCTCGAAAACTCCGGGGGTACGCGCCACCAGTTCACGCACTCAGCTGTTGATCACCAAAGCTTCATCGGCGTTCCCAGGCGGCCGCAAAGAAACCGTCGGTCTGGTGGCGGTGCGGCCACAAACGCAGATATTGCTCACGGACGAGCGACTGGGGGCTGCCGGCGTGAGCTTTCGCAAGGATCTCGGCCGCCGGCAGGGACTTGAAGTCGCGCTCATGTTCCCCGCCGAAGGCGCGGGCGATGGCCTCGTTCTCCTCCTCGAGCAGGCTGCAGGTGGCGTACACCAGGCGTCCGCCGGGCTTCACGAGCCGGGCCGCGCTGGCGAGGATCGCGGCCTGCTTGTCCTTCAGTTCGGCGATCGCCTGCGGCGACTGGCGCCACTTCATGTCCGGATTGCGGCGCAGGGTGCCGAGGCCCGAGCACGGCGCGTCGACCAGCACGCGGTCGATCTTGCCGGCCAGGCGCTTGATGCGATCGTCGCGTTCGTGCGCGATCTGCACCGGGTAGACGTTGGACAGCCCGCTGCGCGCCAGCCGCGGCCGCAGCGCCGCCAGCCGGTGCCCGGAGGTGTCGAAGGCGTACAGGCGGCCGGTGTTGCGCATCGCCGCGCCGAGCGCCAGCGTCTTGCCGCCGGCGCCGGCGCAGAAGTCGACCACCATCTCGCCGCGCTTGGCGTCGGTCATCAGCGCCAGCAGCTGGCTGCCCTCGTCCTGCACTTCGACCAGGCCGCCGGTGAAGACGTCGAGTTTGCTGAGCGCGGGCTTGCCCTGGATGCGCAGCCCCCATGGCGAATAGGGCGTCGGCACCGCCTCGATGCCGGCCTGCGCGAGCGCCGCCTGCACCTCGTCGCGCTTGGCCTTCAGGGTGTTGACGCGCAGGTCGAGCGCCGCCGGCTGGTTGAGGCTGTCCACCAGCGGCCAGAACTCATCGCCCAGGGCGGCTTGCAGCGGCTGCGCCAGCCAGTCGGGCAGGTTGTGGCGCAGCTTCTCGGGCAAGGACGCACGGTCGATGGCCTTCGTCTTCTCGAGCCACTGCTGCTCCTGCTCGGTCAGGGCGGCGCGCAGAAAGCCTTCATTGCCCTGCCAGCCGAGGATCGCCAGGCGGCGTTCCATCTCGCCTTTGCCCGACTGCGCGAAGTGGTGGTAGAGCGAGCGGTGGCGCAGCACGTGGTAGGTCGTCTCGGCCAGCGTGTGGCGCTCGCGCGCGCCGAGCGCGCGGTGCTGGCGGAAGAAGTCCGACACCACGCCGTCGGCCGGCGACTCGAACTGCAGCACCTTGTGCAGCAGGTCGGTGGCGAGCTCGAGCAGGGCGTTGGGGTGCATGGCGCGCGTCAGAGCACCAGCTGCGATTCGCCGCCGGTGTGCACGACGACGCCCGCTTCTTCGCGCAGCACGCCTTCGACCACCCAGCGCACCGCCCGCGGATAGATCTGGTGCTCGCGCGCCAGGATGCGTGCCGACAGGGTGGCCTCGGTGTCGCCGGGCAACACCGGCACCACCGCCTGGATGATGATCGGCCCGTGGTCCAGCTCGGGCGTCACGAAATGCACGGTCGCGCCGGCCAGCTTGCAGCCCGCCTCGATCGCCCGCCGGTGCGTGTGCAGCCCGGTGAATGCGGGCAGCAGAGAAGGATGCACGTTGAGGATGCGGCGTTCGAAGCGGCTGACGAAGGCCGGCGTCAGGATGCGCATGAAGCCCGCCAGCACGATCACGTCGGGCGCGAACTCGCCGACCACGCGCGCGAGTTCGGCGTCGAAGGCATCGCGGTCGGCGAACAGCGTGTGGTCGACCACCGCCGTGGCGATGCCGCGCTCCTGCGCGAAGGCGAGCCCCGCCGCCTCCGGTCGGTTGCTGACCACCGCCGCCACCCGCGCATCCCAGCCTTCGGTGGCGCAGGCGCGCACGATCGCTTCCATGTTGGAGCCGCGGCCGGAGATGAGGATGACGATGTTCTTCATGGCGGGCGAAGTGTAGCGGCCCACCTACAATTCTCCCTCTTGATTAGCGACGATCACTCAGCCGGCCGGAAGTCCTTCCGCGGGACGGCCTTCCGGCCGGCTCGCAGCTGCCCTCCGTGCAGCTGAGGATCGTCGTCAATCAGGTTCGCCCTTCACAGAAAGCCTCCCACGATGAAGCAGAGAGTCTTGTCCGGCATGCGTCCCACGGGGGCGCTGCACCTCGGCCACTATCACGGCGCCCTGAAGAACTGGGTCAAGCTGCAGGCCGACTACGACTGCTTCTACTTCGTGGCCGACTGGCACGCGCTGACCACGCACTACCAGGACCGCGAGACGATCGAGAAGAACGTCTACGAGATGGTGATCGACTGGCTCGCTGCAGGCCTCGATCCGGAGACGTCGACGATCTTCATCCAGAGCCGCCTGCCCGAACACGCCGAGCTGTTCACGCTGCTCGCGATGGGCACGCCGCTCGGCTGGCTCGAACGTGTGCCGACCTACAAGGACCAGATCGAGAAGCTCAAGGACCGCGACCTCGCGACCTACGGCTTCCTCGGCTACCCGCTGCTGCAGGCGGCCGACATCCTGATCTACAAGGCCGCCTGCGTGCCGGTCGGCGAAGACCAGGCCTCGCACGTCGAGCTGACACGCGAGGTGGCGCGCCGCTTCAACCACCTCTACGGCAGGCTGCCCGGCTTCGAGCAGAAGGTGGCCGCCGCGATCGCCAAGCTGAGCAAGGACGACGCCCGCTACCTCGAGAAGCAGCGCCGCGAGTACCAGGAAGCGGGCAAGGCCGAGGCGCTCGCCAAGGGCGAAGCGCTGGTCAACCGCGCCGCGGGCGCCGCGGCCGGCTGGACCGCCGAAGACACCGAGCTGCTGCTGGGCCACGTGAAGGGCACCGGCAAGACCATCCTGACCGAGCCGGCGGCGCTGCACACCGAAGTCACCAAGCTGCCGGGCCTGGACGGCGCGAAGATGAGCAAGAGCTACGGCAACGCGATCGCGATGCGCGAGGAGCCCGCCGAGGTCGAGCGCAAGATCAAGCGCATGCCGACCGATCCCGCGCGGGTGCACCGCACCGATCCGGGCAACCCCGACCTGTGCCCGGTGTGGCAGTTCCACAAGGTGTACTCGGACGATGCGACGCGGCAATGGGTGTGGACCGGCTGCACGACGGCCGGCATCGGCTGCCTCGACTGCAAGCAGCCGGTGATCGACGCGATCAAGAAGGAGCAGGCGCCCTGGCGCGACCGCGCCGAGCAGTACCTGAGCAACCCCAAGCAGGTGCACTGGATCGTCGAGGTCGGCACCGAGCGCGCCCGCACCATCGCGCGCGAGACCATGCGCGACGTGCGCGAGGCGATGGGACTGCTCTACTGACGAGACGATGCGGCGGCGCGCGTGGGCTGGCCGAGCCCGGGCCGCTCGCGCTTGGCGCGCATAAGCTCCTCCTGCGCCTGCTGGCACGCGGGCCCGGTGAACGTCGCCTCGAGCGCGTCGAGAAACACCCGCGTGCGGGCCGGCATCAGGCGGCGACCGGGGAACACCGCCCAGGCGTCTGCCGGCGGCAGGTGCCAGTCTTCCAGCACCGGCACCAGTTCGCCGCTGCTCACGTAGGGCATCGCGAAGTGGTCGGCGACCGCGGCGATGCCGACACCCGAGCGTGCCAGCCGGATCAGCAGTTCGGGTGAATTCGCCGTGGCCCGCGCCGGCGGGATGCCTTCCCACCTCGACTCGCCGCGGGACAGCGACCAGTGCGGCGGCTCGCCGCTGCGCTTGAGGATGCGCAGCCCGTCGTGTTCCATCAGCGCTTCCGGCTCCTGCGGCGCCCCGCGCCGGCGCAGGTAGTCGGGCGAGGCGTACAGCCCGATCGAGAAGGTCGCCACGCGGCGCGCGGCGAGCGTGGCGTCGTCGGGCAGCTCGCCCATGCGCAGCGCGACGTCGAAGTTCTCGCCGATGAGATCCACGCGGCGCGGTGTCAAGTCAAGCTCCAGCGTGATCGCCGGGTACCGGGCGACGAAATCGGCCAGCAGCGAAGCGAGCACGACCGTCGCAATGTCCCCCGGCATCGAGACGCGCAGCCGCCCGCTCGGCTCGGCCTGCCGGTGCTGCGCGAGGAACGCGGTGGCATCGACCTCGGCGGCCACCTGCTGCGCGTGTTCGAGCACGCTGTGGCCGAAGTCGGTGACGGTGAGCTTGCGTGTCGTGCGCAGCAGCAGCCGTTCGCCGAGCTGCGACTCGAGCATCGCGAGGCGCCGCGAGACGGTCGATTTCGGCAGGCCGACCCGCTCGGCGGCGCGGCTGAAACTGCCCTCCTCCACCACGCGGGCAAACAGCATCAGGTCGTTCGCTTCGGGGGTCATGGCTCACCTCACTGTCTCATTGACGGAACAATCATATCCATTTCATCATCTTCCGGATTGATTTCGGGATAACTACATTGGTTCCATCGCCACCCCACCTCAAGGAACCGCCATGAACATCCTGCAAATCAACTCCAGCGCCCGCGCCGACCAGTCGCAGTCCAGCCGCCTGGCGCGAGGCATCGTCGAGCGGCTGCAACAGGCGCACCCCGGCGCCCGCCTGACCGTGCGCGACCTGGGCCGCACGCCGCACCCCGAACTCGGCGAAGCCGCGCTCGCCGCGCTCTTCACGCCCGCCGGCCAGCGCACGCCCGAACAGGCCGCGCGCGTGGCGCAGGACGACGCGCTGATCGCCGAGCTGCAATCCGCCGACGTGATCGTGTTCGGCGTGCCGATGTACAACTTCGGCGTCTCGGCCCAGTTGAAGAACTGGATCGACGCCGTCGCCCGCTCCGGCGTGACCTTCCGCTACACCGAAAAGGGCCCCGTCGGCCTGGTGCAGGGCAAGAAGGTCTATGTCGCGCTGACCCGCGGCGGCCTGTACCGCAACACGCCCGCCGACACGCAGGTGCCCTACCTGCGCAACGTGTTCGCCTTCCTCGGCATGACCGACGTGCAGTTCATCTACGCGGAAGGCCTGGCGATGGGAGCCGAGGCGGAGCAGAAGGCGCTCGCGTCGGCGCAGAGCCAGATTGAGGAGGTGCTCGCCGCTTGAGACCTGATTCCTTCGGCGATATGCGACCCGGACGGAAGTGGGGCCGTTCGCGGAGTGAATAAGAATTCCCTGAACGCAGCGAACGGCCCCACGTCCGGCCCGGCACTCCACCCCCGAGCCACAAGCCACGGATCAAAGACCATGACCACCACCGAACTCGCCAGAGAAACCGTCACCCAGCCGCGCACCGTCGAGCGTGTGGTGGCCGGCATGCCGACTTCCGATGGCGCCGGCGTCAAGCTCACGCGCGTGCTGACGCAGTCGCTGCAGCGCCGGCTCGATCCGTACCTGATGCTCGACGCGTTCGGCACCGACGATCCGCAGGACTACATCGGCGGCTTCCCGAGCCACCCGCACCGCGGCTTCGAGACCATCACCTACATGATCGCCGGCCGCATGCGCCACCGCGACAGCGCCGGCCACGAGGGCTTGCTGCAGAACGGCGGCGTGCAGTGGATGACGGCCGGCCGCGGCGTGGTCCATTCCGAGCTGCCCGAGCAGGAAGACGGCCGCATGGAAGGTTTCCAGCTGTGGCTCAACCTCGCCGCCCGGGACAAGATGAACCCGCCCTGGTACCGCGACATCCAGAGCGAGGCCATCCCCGAGTTCAAGACGCCTGAGGGCGTGACCGCGCGTGTCATCGCCGGCTCGAGCCACGGCGTGGCGGGCGCGGTGCAGCGTGAGACGACGCAGCCGCTAATTCTCGATCTCCACTTCGAGGCCGGCTCGCACTTCTCGCACCCGCTGCCGGCGGCGCACAACGCATTCGTCTACGCCTACCGCGGCGAGCTGCGGGTCGGCATCACGCCGCTGCCGGCGCAACGCATGGCCATCCTCGCCAACGGCGGCGACGGCGTCGTGCTGCACGCCGATGCGCCGGCGCACGCGCTGCTGATCGCAGGCCGCCCGCTGAACGAGCCGATCGTCCAGCACGGGCCGTTCGTGATGAACACGAAGGAAGAGATCTTCCAGGCGGTGCAGGACTTCCAGGCCGGCCGCTTCGTGGGGGGGTAGTCACCGCGCAGCCATCGCAAGGACTGAAGGGCGCTATCCTGAGCGCCCTTCTTCGTCTCCCCATGGCCGGCATCCACATCACCGACATCGAGTCCGCCATCAACTGGTGGCGCGAGCGCTACCCGTCGCCCGACGGCATCACGGCGTGTGCCGAGGTGCGTGCGCTGGCGGAGGTGTATGCGCTGATGGTGTACTACCACGAGAGCGCCTGCGACGAGGACTCGATGCCTGCCAAGGCGCGCGAGGCCTGGCTCGCCTGGTATGCAAGCACCCCGGACGCGCCCTGCATCGCGATCTGCTCCACGAGCCAGGGCGACGACGTCTGCAAGGGCTGCGGCCGCAGCTTCGACGAAGTGCAGCACTGGCCGGTGATGACACCGGCGGAGAAGCGTGCCACCTGGCGGCGCATCACGATGGAAGGCACGGCGTGGCGCTTCAACCGCTATGCCGAGCGGGCGCACGCAGCGACCGGCGTGGACCACCCGCCGCCCGAGACGCTGGAGAAGCCGCGATCGCCGGAGCGTGCGGCTTGAGCGCCGCGCATCCCGACGCCCCTCCCCGCCCCGGACTGCTGCACGACGCCCGCCGCATCGCCGCGCTCGCCTGGCCGCTGTTCTTCGGCCAGCTCGCGGTGCTCGCCTTCAGCACCGTCGACACCGTGATGACCGCGCGCTACGGCGCGCTCGACCTGGCGGCGCTGGCGGTGGGCGGCGCGGTCTACATCACCGTCTTCGTCGGCTTCATGGGCGTGATCCTCGCGATCGGGCCGATCGCCGGGCAGCTGTTCGGCGCCGGCAAGCTGCACGAGGCCGGCGCGCAGCTGCACCAGGCGATGTGGCTCGCACTCGCGCTGTCGGTCGTCGGCTGCACGCTGCTGGTCTTTCCCGAACCCTTTCTCGCGCTGTCGCATGCGAAGGGCGAGGTCGCCGCCAAGGTGCGCGGCTACCTGCTCGGGCTGGCGTTCGCGCTGCCGTCGGCGCTGCTCTTCACCGCGTTTCGCGGCTTCAACACCGCGGTGTCGCGCCCCAAGATCGTCATGGCGCTGCAGTTCGGTGCGCTGCTGCTGAAGATCCCGCTGAACGCGCTGCTGGTGTTCGGGCTCGACGGCCCGGTGCAGGTGCCGGCCCTCGGCGCCGCCGGCTGCGGCATCGCGACGGCGATCGTGATGGGCTTGCAACTGGTGGCGGCGTGGATCGTGCTGCGGCGCGATCCGTTCTATCGCCGCTTCGGCCTGCACGCAGGCGGCTTCAGCGCGCCCCGGCGCGACAGCCTCGCCGGTCTGCTGCGGCTGGGCATCCCGATGGGCCTGGCGATCGGCATCGAGGTCACGGGCTTCACCTTCATTGCCTTCTTCATCTCGCGGATCGGCGCCACGCCGGTGGCCGGCCATCAGATCGCCGTCAACATCGTGTCGGTGATGTTCATGATGCCACTGGCGCTCGCCAACGCGACCAGCACGCTGGTGGCGCAGCGCATCGGCGCCGCCGACGCGCACGACGCGCGGCGCATCGGCTGGCGCGGCCTGCAGCTCGGGCTCGCGATCGCCGCGGCGATGGGCGCGG
This sequence comes from Piscinibacter sp., assembly GCA_036401155.1. Taxonomy (GTDB): domain Bacteria; phylum Pseudomonadota; class Gammaproteobacteria; order Burkholderiales; family Burkholderiaceae_C; genus Albitalea. The sequence goes on from DASWVR010000232.1 coordinate 18,920, forward strand.
CGGTGTACTCGTCGCGCGAAGCGCTGATGGGTTTCTACACCCGCGACACTCTCGTCATCGCCGCCGCCATGCCGCTGCTCGCCTGGGTCATCCTGTTCCACATCGCCGACGCGGCGCAGACGCTCGCCGCCTTCATCCTGCGCGCCTACAAGCAGGCCACGGTGCCGGTGGTGATCTACGCCAGCGCCATCTGGGGCGTCGGTCTGGGCGGCGGCTACCTGCTGGCTTTCAACACCACCGGTCTGAGCCCCGCCTCGCTGCAGGGGGCGCAGGGCTTCTGGGCGGCGGCAACCGCCGGGCTCACCTTGTCCGCGCTGTGCCTGACCTTCTTCCTCACCTGGCTGCTCAAGCAACGACGTTGAAGACGAGGCCGGCTTCGCGCATGGCGCCGACGGCCTCGATGCCGAGGCCGGTGGCCGGCGTCACGATGCCGACGTGCGGCGTGTGTCCGAGCGTGCCCCTGGCCAACCCGACCGCCGCCGTGACGGCCATCTCGGGCGTCGACCGGTAGCCGGGATGGCCTTGGGCGTCGAGGCGCCCGCGCATCTTCTTGCCGCTCAGTGAGGTCGCGAAGATGTCGATGCTGTAGCCGGTGTGCGCGAGCACGTCGTCGCTCGGGCCCTCGCCCGACTTGGGGGCGAGCCAGTCGATCAGCTTGCGCAGCGGCGCGCGCTCGAACTTCAGCGGCCCCGACAGCGCCGCGCTCAGGTTCGACAGCGGCACGCCGAGCGAGGCGGCCGCCGCCCATTGCAAGGGCAGCGTGCTTGCGTCGGGCAGGAACGAGACGTTGGGCACCAGGCTCTTCATGCTCATCGACTCCTGGTAGCGGAAATCGGTGGCGAACAGGCCCGAGCCGGCCATCAGCGCCTGCGTGCGCAGCACGGTCGGCGGATTGACGAAGGGCGCGGGGACCGTCGGCGCGGTGACGGCCTGCACGTCCTCGTCGTACTGCGGCGAGAAGCGATAGGCGTTGCGCTGCGCGACCTCGGCGGCGTCGAGCGCGTCCACGGGCAGCAGGCAGGCCGGGTTGCGAACGCAATCGGTGGTGTCGTATTCGAGCAGCGACCTGAGCGATGCCACCGTGCCGCCGCTGACCGCGTCGCGGATGCTCTTGATGCGCCGCCCGGCGAAGCTGACGACCAGCTTGACCTCGCGGCAGGGCTCGCCGCTGCGCTCGTGCAGCTGGTGCGCCGCCCACAGCGTGGACAGGTCGAACGGCAGCGCCTCGTAGCCGCACGAGGGGATGATCCTCACCTCGGCCGCCTTGGCGGCGCGGTGGTGGCGCGCGATCAGCTGCTGCACCCAGAAGGTCTCGCCGGTGAGGTCGAGGTAGTGCGTCTGGTGGGCGATGCAGGCCTGCACGACGGCCTCGCCGGTCAACGCGTAGGGCCCCGCCAGGTTGAGCAGCACCTTCGCCTGCGATGCCATCGACTGCAGCGAGTCGAGGTTGGTGGCGTCGGCCACCAGCACGCCCGGGCGTTCGGCGGCGGGCGGCACCAGGTCGCGCAGCAGGGTGTCGAGCTTGGCGGCGTCGCGCCCGGCCACCGCCCAGCGCAGCGGCTGGGTGGCGGCGCGGTGCAGCAGCGCCAGCACCGCTTGGCGGCCGGTGTAGCCGGTGGCGCCGAACAACACCACGTCGAAGGTCTTGGCGGTCATGGGGTCACCTCCTCTGCAGAGCTTGCGAGCTTAAGCCCAAGCGCCGCAGCGGATGTGAGGCGATGCAAACGGCGCCGTTCGGGGGCCGGGAGGCTCGGAGACCGTGTGTGGCATCGGCCGCCTCGCAACCGTCGGCTGGCATCTGAGACGGCCAATGCGCTGCACCATGGCTCAGGTGCTTCGCTGCGTCGGCTCAGGCAGCCCGCGGCAAGGCGAGTTCGAAGCAGCTGCCGCCGCCCTCGCGCGCATCGCAGCGCACCCGCCCGCCGTGGCGCTCGGCGATCTGCTTGACGAGGCTCAGGCCCAGGCCGACGCCACCCCCCGTCTCGGCATGTCCCGGCAGCCGGTAGAACGGCTCGAAGATGCGCTCGCGCAGCGGCTGAGGCACGCCCGGGCCGCGGTCGCACACCTGCAGCAGCACCTCGGCGCCGCTGCGGCGTGTCAGCACGCTCACGTCGTCGCCGCCGTAGCGCTTGGCGTTCTCGAGCAGGTTGCGCAAGGCGCGGCGCAGCAGCCGCTCGTCGCCGGCGACGATCAGCGGCTCGCCGTCCTGCGCCGCGTCGAGCGAGGCGTCCACACGCGCGGCCTCTTCGGCGGCGAGGCCCAGCAGATCGACCTTGTCGCGCTGTTCCAGGTCGCGCAGGGCGTCCAGGCGGCTGGCGAGCAGCACCTCCTCGACCAGCGCGTCGAGTTCGCCGATGTTGGTGTCGATCTCCCGCTTGAGCTGCTCGCGCTGCGCGGGTGCCGCATCCGCGAGCATCGCGACGGCCATCTTCATGCGCGCCAGCGGCGAGCGCAGTTCATGGCTCGCGTTGGCGAGCAGCGACTGGTGCGAGCGCACCAGCGCCTCGATGCGCGCCGCGGCATCGTTGAAGCTGCGCGCCACCGCGGCCACCTCGTCGCGGCCCTGCACCTCGACCCGGTGGTCGAGCCGACCGGCGCCGAAGGTCTCCATGCCGAGCTTCAGCGCCTGCAGGCGCCGCGTCAGATGGCGCACCACCGGCCATGCGCCGACGGCGACGGCCACGAACAGCACCACCAGCACGACGACCAGCCCGACGCCACGCTGCCAGGCTGCCGGCACGAAGGGCAGCGCGCCGTGCTGCGCGGCCATCATGCCGCGTCGTCCCTCGCGCCGGTCGACGCCCGGCGGCGGGCGCATGCCCGGGCGCAGGATCCAAAGCGTGCGGCCGTCTTCGAGGCGAATCGGCAGCGCACGGCCCGCACCATCGGCCTGGCGTCGCAGGAAGCTGTCGGAGGCCGCGATGCGCTCGCCGCTGCCGCTGTCGAGCGCCAGCGGCAGGCGCAGCCGCTGCGACCACTCGCGCAGCGCGGCGGCCTGTTCGGCGGTCGGCGCGTCGGTGCCGGGCAGCGAGCGCTGGATCAGCTCGCCCCAGGCCGCCACGCGGTCCGACAGCGCCGACTCGGCCTGGCTGCGTTCCTGCTCGATGTGGCGCTGGAAGATCCAGCCCGAGGTGAACGCGAACAGCGCCAGCACCGCCACCACGGTGAGGTAGATGCGCAGCGTCAGCGTGCTCACTGTGACAGCCCCTCGGCCAACGGGTACATCGGCCGATCCCCCGAGGGGATGCGGGCCGGCTTGGGAGCGGCCCGGCGCTCGGCCCGCCACAGACGGGGTGACCCAGGATGTCTCACTGATCGGCGTCTTGTTTCTTCGCGAACACGTAGCCGGCGCCGCGCACGGTCAACACGCGCCGCGGCATCTTCGGGTCGTCCTCGATCAGCGCGCGGATGCGCGAGATGTGCACGTCGATCGAGCGGTCGAAGGCTTCGAGCGGATGGCCCTTCAGCGCGTCCATGATCTGGTCGCGCGAGAGCACGCGCCCCGGGCTTTGCGCGAGCACCACCAGCAAGTCGAACTGGTGGCTGGTCAGGTCGCAGGTGCGCCCGTCGAGCCGCGCCACGCGTTCGCCGAGGTCGATCTCGAGACGGCCGAACCGCAGCACGTCGTCGCCGCTCGGCGCCGGAGACGAGCGGCGCAGCAGCGCCTTCACGCGGGCCAGCAGCTCGCGCGGCTCGAAGGGCTTGGGCAGGTAGTCGTCGGCGCCGAGTTCGAGGCCGACGATGCGGTCCAGCGGCTCGCCGCGGGCGGTCAGCATCAAAAGCGGGAGCTGGCGGGTGCGCGGCGACGAGCGCAGCTCGCGGCACAGGTCGAGGCCGTCGCCGTCGGGCAGCATCAGGTCGAGCACCAGCGCGTCGTACTGGCCGGCGGCAAGCCGTTCGCGCCCGGCGCCGAGCGACCCCGCCGTGTCGACCTCGAAGCCGCCGCCGCGCAGGTACTCGCCCACCATGGCGGACAGGCGGGTGTCGTCGTCGATCAGCAGCAGGCGAGCAGTCATCTGGTGGGCGATTACATCAAAAACGCGGCGCTGCGGTCGCGGCACGCGCAGCGGGACCCATCGATCCTGTGGTCGCGCGGTGAAGTGGGCGTCGCTGCAAGGTAAAGATCGGTGAACCGCGCGGCAGCCTACCCGGCGCGAAAGCGCACGAGCGCGTCGAGCCCGCCCGGCTGCCGGTTGACGAGGCTCAGCTGCGCGCCGAGCGCGTCGCAGATGCTGCGGCAGATCGCGAGGCCGAGTCCGCTGCCCTCGGTCGGGTGGCCGGTGTGGAACGGCTCGAACACCCGCTCGGCCAGCTCCGTCGCGATGCCCGGCCCGCTGTCGGACACGCGCAGCACCGGCGCCCCGTCCTCGTGGCCGACGACCAGCAGCAGTTGCCCGCCGGCGGGCGTCTCGCGCACCGCGTTGGCGAGCAGGTTGCGCGTCAGCTCGCGCAGCATCCAGTCGTGCCCGAGCACGCTGGCCGGCGCCGACCTCAGCTCGAAATCGAGTCCCTTGGCAGCGATCAGCGGCGACATGTCGAGCGCCACCTGGCTCACCACGTCCGCGAGCGGCGTCGGCACGAGCGGCCCCTGCGCCTGCACCTGCTCGACCTTGGCCAGCGCGAGCATCTGGTTGGCGAGCTGCGTCGCGCGCTCGACGGTGTCGCCGATCTCCTGCAGCGCCTGCTCGGCCGGCACGTCGCCGCGGCGCGCCGACTGCACCTGCGTCTTCAGCACCGCGAGCGGCGTGCGCAGCTGGTGCGAGGCGTCTCGCACGAAGCGCTTGTGGTGCTCCAAGAGGCGCTGCAGCCGCGACATCACCTGGTTCGTCGCGTCGACCAGCGGTTGCAGCTCGCGCGGCGCATCGGGCACGTCGATCGGCGCGAGCTCGCTCTCGCGGCGCGTGCGCAGCTGCGCGCTCAGGCGGCGCACCGGCAGCGTCGCACGCTGCACGACGAGCACCACCACCGCCGCGATCACCGCCACCAGCACCAGCTGCCGCCACAGCGTGTCGACCAGGATCTGCTGCGCGAGCGAGCGGCGCAGCTCCAGCGTCTCGGCCACCTGGATCGTGGCCATGCCCTGGCCCGCCACACCCGCCACCGGCTGCAGCAGCACCGCCACGCGCACTGGCTCGCCGCGGTAGCGGTCGTCGTAGAAGTCGACCAGCGCGGCGTAGGGGCCCTTGGCCGGAATGCTGCCGCGCCACGCCGGCAGGTCGCCGAAGCCCGACACCATCTCGCCGGCGAAGCCGCTGACCTTGTAGAACATGCGGCTGCGGTTGTCGGCCTCGAACGGCTCGAGCGAGGAGTACAGCACCGAGGCCACCAGCCGGGCCTGCTCGCCACTGCCGCTGACCTGCAGCTGTTCGCCGATCGACTTCGCCGAGGCGAGCAGCGTGCGGTCGTAGGCAGTGTCGGCGGCGCGCAGCGCCTGCCGGTACAGCACGGCGGTGTTGATCGACAACAGGGCGAACACCGGCAGCAGCATGCCCGTGAGCAGCTGTCGGCGCAGCGACCACCGCGTGGTCTTCATCGCCACGCTCCCCGGCTCATCCCTGGGCCTTCAGCAGGTAGCCCAGCCCGCGCAGCGTGACGAGCTGGGCGCCGGTGTCGGCGAGCTTCTTGCGCAGCCGGTACACCACCACCTCGATCGCTTCGTAGTGCACGTCCGGCTCGCCGGGGAAGACGAGTTCGAACAGCCGCTCCTTGCCGACCGCATGGCCCGGCCGCGCGAGCAGCGCGCGCAGCAGCGCCGCCTCGCGCGGCGGCAGCTCCATCGCCTCGCCGTTGAAATAGACCGCGCCGCTCTGCGCATCGCAGACCATCCCGCAGAAGGCCGGCGCGGCGTGCAGGGCGCCTGCCATGCCGCCCGCCGGTGCGCGGCGGCGCGCCAGGGCGCGCACGCGCGCGTCGAGCTCGTCGAGGTCGAACGGCTTGGCGAGGTAGTCGTCGGCACCGGTGTTGAGCCCGAGCACGCGGTCGCCGACGGTGCCGCGCGCGGTGAGGATCAGCACCGGCGTGCCCAGCTGCTCGGCGCGCGCCTGCGCCAGCACGGTCAACCCGTCGACACCCGGCAGGCTCAGGTCGAGCAGCACCACGTCGGGGTCGCTCGCGCGCCAGCGGTCGAGCGCACGCGCGCCCTCGCCGCAGGCCACCACCTGCATGCCGCGCCGTTCGAGCGTGCGTGCGAGGGTCGCCCGCATCGCGGGGTCGTCTTCGACCAGCAGCACTTTCATCGCGCGGACATTAGCACCCCTCATCAGCATTTCCACTGACGCGCCGGACAGCCGACTGACAGCCAGGGCGCCCAAGATGCCGGCATCGTCAGTCACCACAGGAGACAAGCATGCGTCGCGACACCTTCCTCAAGTCCCTCGCCGCCCTGGCCGCCGCGGGCGCCCTGCCCCTCGATGCGCTGGCCGCGGCCAACCTCAAGATGATGATCCCGGCCAACCCCGGCGGCGGCTGGGACGGCACCGGCCGCGCGCTCGGCAAGGCGCTGCAGGAGGCCGGCGTGCCCTCCGTGACCTTCGAGAACAAGGGCGGCGCCGCCGGCGCGATCGGCCTGGCGCAGTTCGTCAACGCGAGCAAGGGCGACCCGAACGCGCTGCTCGTGATGGGCGCGGTGATGCTCGGCGGCATCATCACCGGCAAGCCGCCGGTGAGCATCACGCAAGCCACCCCGATCGCACGCATCACCAGCGAATACAACGTGTTCGTGCTGCCCGAACAGTCGCCGTTGAAGACGATGCGCGACGTGGTCGAGCAGATGAAGAAGGACCCGGGCAGCGTCAAGTGGGGCGGCGGCTCGCGCGGCTCGACCGAGCACATCGCGGCGGCGATGATCGCGCGCGAGGTCGGGGTGGATGCGGCCAAGATCAACTACGTGCCGTTCCGCGGCGGCGGCGAGGCGGTGGCGGCCATCCTCGGCGGCAACGTCACGGTCGGCGGCAGCGGCTACAGCGAGTTCCAGCAGTACATCGAGAGCGGCAAGATGCGCGCCATCGCGGTGACCTCGCCCACGCGCCTGAAGGGCGTCAACGTGCCGACGCTGAAGGAGCAGGGCATCAACGTGGAGATCGGCAACTGGCGCGGCGTGTATGGCGCGCCCGGCATCACCGCCGAGCAGCGCAAGGCGCTGACCGACCTGGTGCTCAAGGCCCTGAAGACCAAGTCGTGGGCCGAGGCGCTGGAGAAGAACAATTGGACGCCGGCCGTGATGATCGGCAAGGAGTTCGACGACTTCGTCGACCGCGAGTTCGCGAGCCTGCGCGCGACCATGGTCAAGGCCGGCATGATCTGAGCGATCGCGACCGACGCCCTCGGGGCGGCGCGGCACGCCGGCCCGCCCGGCCATTTCCAAGGAGGCCCTGATGGACAAGTCGTCCGCCGCGTCGCTGCAGCAGACGCTGATCGGGGTCGGCGCGATCCTCGTCGCCGCGGGCATGGCCTACGGCGCGACCTCGATCTCGTCGGCCGCCGGCTACTCCGGCGTCGGTCCCAATTTCATGCCATGGGCGGTGGCGCTCGCGCTGCTGGTGTGCGGCGTGTGGCTGGTATGGGAGTCGCGCACCGGCGGCTTCCGCGAAATGGACGTGCCGTCGGGCGACAGCCGCGGCGACTGGCACGCGTTTGCCTGGGTGTCGGCCGGCGTGCTGTCGAACGCCGCGCTGATCACCACCATCGGCTTCGTGCTCAGTTGCGCGCTGTGTTTCGTGCTTGCGGTGCGCGGTCTGCGCCTGTCCGAAGGCCGGCCCGGCGGCGGCGTGCGCCACCTCGCGCTCGACGCGGCGACCGGGCTGACCATCGCGGCGCCGGTGTTCTGGCTGTTCACCAAGGTGCTCGCGATCAACCTGCCGGGGCTCACCGGCACCGGCTGGATCTAGGGCCGGTCAACGCTACTTGGAGGGCTCGCGTGGAACTGTGGACCCAGCTGATGGGGGGCTTCGCGACCGCCGCCACCCCGATCAACCTGATGTGGGCGTTCCTCGGCTGCGTGATCGGCACGGGCATCGGCGTGCTGCCCGGCCTCGGCCCCGCGGTCACGGTGGCGATGCTGCTGCCGATCACGTCGCAGGTCGAACCGACCGCCTCGATGATCTTCTTCGCCGGCATCTACTACGGCGCGATGTACGGCGGCTCGACGACCTCGATCCTGCTCAACACACCCGGCGAGACCGGCACGATGGTGACCGCGCTCGAGGGCTTCAAGATGGCCAAGAACGGGCGCGCGGGGGCGGCGCTCGCCACCTCGGCGATCGGCTCCTTCGTCGCCGGCACCATCGCCACCGTGCTGGTGACGACCTTCGCGCCGCTGATGGCCGAGTTCGCGGTTCGGCTCGGGCCGCCCGAGTACTTCTGCCTGATGCTGCTGGCCTTCACCACCGTCAGCGCCGTGCTCGGCAAGAGCACGCTGCGCGGGCTGACCGCGCTGTTCATCGGCCTCGCGATGGGCACGGTCGGCATCGACCAGATCAGCGGCCAGGTGCGTTACGCCGCGGGGGTGCCCGAGTTCCTGGACGGCGTCGAGGT
>DASWVR010000233.1:0-30016 GCA_036401155.1 Piscinibacter sp.
GTTCGCCCACGTGCACCCGTTCGCGCCGCGCGACCAGCTCGCCGGCTACGACGAGCTCGACCGCCTGCTGCGCGAGTGGCTGTGCCAGGCCACCGGCTACGCCGGCATCAGCCTGCAGCCCAACGCCGGCTCGCAGGGCGAATACGCCGGCCTGCTGATCATCAAGGCCTACCATGACGCCCGCGGCGAAGGCCACCGCGACATCTGCCTGATCCCCGAATCGGCGCACGGCACCAACCCGGCCAGCGCGCAGATGGCGGGCCTGCAAGTGGTGGTGGTGAAGTGCGATGCCGAGGGCAACGTCGACCTCGCCGACCTCACGGCCAAGTGCGAGCGCCACAGCGCCAAGCTCGCCTGCGTGATGATCACCTACCCGTCGACCTACGGCCTGTTCGACACCCACGTCAAGGAGCTGTGCGCCGTGGTGCACCGCCACGGCGGGCGCGTCTACGTCGACGGCGCCAACATGAACGCGCTGGTCGGCGTGGCCGCGCCGGGCGAGTTTGGCGGCGACGTGAGCCACCTCAATCTGCACAAGACCTTCTGCATCCCGCACGGCGGCGGCGGGCCGGGTGTCGGCCCGGTCTGCGTCGTGCAGGACCTGGTGCCCTACCTTCCCGCACACCGCGCCGCCGGCATCGGCAGCGAGCAGCAGATCGGCGCCGTCTCGGCAGCTCCGCTCGGCAACGCCGGCGTGCTGCCGATCAGCTGGATGTACGTGCGCATGATGGGCGCCGATGGCCTGACGCGGGCCACCGAAGCGGCCATCCTGAGTGCCAACTACGTGGCCGCGCGGCTGGCCGACCACTTCGACATCCACTTCAGCGCCAACCACGACGAGATCAAGGGCGGTGGCGTCGCGCACGAATGCATCCTCGACCTGCGGCCGCTGAAAGACAGCTCCGGCGTCAGCGCGGAAGACGTCGCCAAGCGGCTGATCGACTACGGCTTCCACGCGCCGACCCTGAGCTTCCCGGTCGCCGGCACGCTGATGGTCGAGCCGACCGAGAGCGAGCCGCTGAAGGAGCTGGACCGCTTCTGCGACGCGATGATCGCGATCCGCGACGAGATCCGCAAGGTCGAGAACGGGGCCTGGCCGCGTGAGGACAACCCCCTGAAGGCGGCGCCGCACACCACGGCCGCGCTGCTCAAGGCCGACTGGCCGCACGCCTATTCGCGCGAGGAGGCCGCGTTCCCGCTCAAGAGCCTGCGCCTGCAGAAGTACTGGTCGCCGGTCGGGCGCGTGGACAACGTCTATGGCGATCGCAATCTGTTCTGCAGTTGTGTACCCTTGTCCGCCTACGAGGACTGACGAGGGAAACGCAGTATGAATCCAGGCCCGCCGCATCACGACCTTGTCATCATCGGCGCGGGCTTCGGCGGGCTGGGCATGGGCATGCAGCTCAAGCGCGGCGGGCGCCACGACTTCGTGATCCTCGAGCAGGACACCGGCGTCGGCGGCACCTGGCACGCCAACCGCTACCCCGGTGCCGCCTGCGACATCCCCTCGCTGCTGTACTCGTTCAGTTTTGCGCCCAGCACGAGCTGGACGCGCAACTATCCGGCGCAGCCCGAGATCGAGGCCTACCTGAACGACTGCGTCGATCGCTTCGACCTGTTGCCGCACCTGCATCTGCGCACCAAGGTCTGCTCGCTGGAGTGGAACGCCGAGACCCAGCGCTGGACCATCCGCGCCCAGCAGCGCGGCGAAGAGCTGATGTGGACGGCGCGGGTGGTCGTCAACGCCACCGGCGGCCTGAGCCGCCCGGCCGTGCCCGACATCGCGGGCCTGGCCGACTTCAAGGGCGCAGTGATGCACACCGCCCGCTGGCAGGCCGAGGTGCCGCTGGCGGATCGCCGCATCGGCGTGGTCGGCACGGGGGCGAGCGCGATCCAGGTGGTCCCGCAGCTGGTCGACAAGGCCTCGCGGGTGACGCTGTTCCAGCGCACGCCGGCGTGGATCATGCCCAAGCGCGATCGGCCGGTGAGCCCGGCGATGCGCGCCGTGTACGAACATGTGCCCGGCCTGCGCCGCCTCGCCCGCGCCTTCGTGTACGTGCTGCACGAGCTGCGTGCGCCCGGCTTCACGCGCCGGCCCGGCATCCTCGAGGCGCTGGAGCCGCTCGCCCTGCACCACCTGAAGCGGCGTGTCGCCGACCCTGCGCTGCGCGAGGCGCTGACGCCGCGGTACCGCATGGGCTGCAAGCGCATCCTGATCGCGAACGACTTCTACCCGGCGATCCAGCGGCGCAACGCGCGGCTCGTCACCTCGCCGATCGCGCGCGTGGTTGCGGACGGCGTACTGACCGCCGACGGCGTGCACCATCCGCTGGACGTGCTGGTGCTGGCCACCGGCTTCCAGGCGGCCGAGGCGATGTCGCCCTTCCCGGTGCGCGGCCGCGGCGGCGTCGAGTTGAACGAAGTGTGGCGCCAGGGCGCGCGGGCCTATCTCGGCACGACGGTGCCGGGTTTCCCCAATCTCTTCATGATCGTCGGCCCCAACACCGGGCTTGGCCACAACTCGATGGTCTTCATGATCGAATCGCAGCTGCGCTACGTGATGGACGCGCTGGACCGCATGCAGCACGCGCAGCTGGCCGCCGTCGACACCAAGCCCGAGGTGGCCGATGCCTTCAACGAACAGCTGCAGGAGCGCATGAAAAAAACGGTGTGGGCCCGGGGCGGCTGCACCAGCTGGTACCAGACCCGCAGCGGCCTGATCACCACCCTGTGGCCCGGCTCCACGCTCGCGTACCGCTGGCGCACCCGCCGCTTCCGGCTGGACGAGCACGAAGCGCTGCGAGCGTGACGTGGGACGACATGGCAATTCGTACGGCCCGCAGCATCGCCACTCGTCATCCCGGCGAACGCCGGGATCCAGCAATGGCGGCCACGCGTGGTTCCCGGCCTTCGCCGGGATGACGGCCTGCGGGCGGCAGAGCCGCACCTGGCCATGTCCATGACCCGCCGCACCGCCATGCTCGGGGTGGCGCTCGGCAGCACCGGCTTGCTGAGCGGCTGCGCCGAGGGCTACTTCTTCTATCCGGACACGCGCATCTACACGACACCCGCGCAGCTCGGCCTCACCGTGCAGGAGATCGTCTTCGGCGACGAGCTCAGGCTGCACGGCTGGTGGATGCCCGCCGCCGGCACGCCGCGCGCCACGCTCGTGCAGGCGCATGGCAACGCCGCCAACGTGACCAACCACGCGCCGCTGGTGGCATGGCTGCCAGCCGCGGGCATCAACGTGCTGAGCTTCGACTACCGCGGCTTCGGCCGCAGCGAGGGCAGCCCGACGCTCGATGGCGTCGTCGCCGACACCCGCGCCGCGCTCGCGCAGGCGCGGCAGCTCCACGCCGGGCCGTTGCCGCTGGTGCTGCTCGGCCAGAGCCTCGGCGGCGCGACATCGGTGCGAGCGCTCGCCGAGGAAACGGCCGGCGACGTGAAGCTGCTGATCCTCGACTCGGCCTTCGCAAGCTATCGAGGCATCGCGCGCGACGCAGCCGGCCGCGGCGTGATGTCGTGGCTGCTGCCCCTCGCCTTGCCGGGATTGCCTTCCGAAGGCAGCGACCCGCTCAGCGCGATGCCGCGCATCCGCGTGCCGGTGCTGCTGCTGCACGGCGAGCAGGACTCGATCATCCCGATCGCCCACAGCGAACGGCTGCACGAGGCCGCGGCGACGAACAAGCAGTTCATCCGCATCGCCGGCGGCCAGCACCTCGACGCACTGTCACGCGCCGGCGTTCGCGCGCAAGTGCTGGCTGCGATCAACGCCCACATCTGAGAAGCATTCATGGCCGTCTCCGTCTTCGACCTCTTCAAGATCGGCATCGGGCCGAGCAGTTCGCACACCGTGGGCCCCATGCGCGCGGCGCGGCTGTTCGCGTCGCGGCTCGCGCACGACGGCCAGCTCGGCGCGCTGGCGCGCGTGAAGTCCGACCTCTATGGCTCGCTCGGCGCCACCGGCAAGGGGCACGGCAGCGACAAGGCGGTGCTGCTCGGTCTCGCGGGGCACGAGCCGGACACCGTGGACGTGGATGCCATACCCGCGCTGCTGGCTGCGATGCGGGAGCGGCGATCGCTGCCGCTGGGCGGCACGCATGCGGTGGCCTTCGACGAGGCCGCCGACCTCGTGTTCCACCGGCGCGAGAGCCTGCCCTTCCATGCCAACGGCATGCGCTTCACGGGCTACGACGCCGCGGGCGCCGAAGTGGTCTCGCGCACCTACTACTCAGTGGGCGGCGGCTTCGTCGTCAGCGAGGAGGTCGCCGCCGACGGCACGCGCCACAAGCAGATCGCGCCCGACACGACGGTGCTGCCGCTGCCCTTCCACTGCGGCGACGAACTGCTGGCGCTGACGCAGCAGCACCAGCTGAGCATCGCTCAGGTGATGCGCGCCAACGAACGCCACTGGCGCAGCGACGCCGACATCGACGCCGGCCTGCTGCGCATCTGGCAGGTGATGCAGGCCTGCGTCGAACGCGGGCTGCGCACCGACGGTGTGCTGCCCGGCGGCTTCAAGGTGCGCCGGCGCGCGGCCGACCTCCACCGCCAGTTGTGCGCCAACCCCGAGGCCGCCCTGCGCGACCCGCTGCAGGTGCTGGACTGGGTCAACCTGTACGCGCTCGCGGTGAACGAGGAGAACGCCGCCGGCGGGCGGGTGGTGACGGCGCCAACCAACGGCGCCGCCGGCATCGTGCCCGCGGTGCTGCACTACTACACGCGGTTCGTTCCCGGCGCGAGCGATGCCGGCGTCGTCGACTTCCTGCTCACCGCGGCCGCGATCGGCATCCTCTACAAGGAGAACGCCTCGATCAGCGGCGCCGAGGTCGGCTGCCAGGGCGAGGTCGGCGTCGCCTGCTCGATGGCCGCCGGCGCCTTGTGCGCGGTGATGGGCGGCACGCCCGAGCAGGTGGAGAACGCCGCCGAGATCGGCATGGAGCACCACCTGGGCCTCACCTGCGATCCGGTGGGCGGGCTGGTCCAGATTCCTTGCATCGAACGCAACGCGATCGCCTCGGTGAAGGCGATCAATGCGGCGCGCATGGCGTTGCGCGGCGACGGCACGCACCACGTGAGCCTGGACCAGGTCATCAAGACGATGCGCGAGACGGGCGCCGACATGATGACCAAGTACAAGGAAACGGCGCGCGGCGGGCTGGCGGTGAACATCGTGGAGTGCTGAAGCCGCCGCCCAAGGAAACGCGCGCGGGTTTCCTCGCCTGCATCCGCTGAAACAATTGATGCACGGCCGCGCCGGGCGTGAAACGCCGGCGTTACGCGCGGCGGCGATGCTGCGGACTTCGATTCGGAGACCGACATGACCCCCTCGCAAATCTCGCTCGTTCGCGGCAGCTTCGAACTCGTCGCGCCGATCGCGCCACAAGCCGCCCAGCTCTTCTACGCCAACCTGTTCGAAGCCGACCCGTCGCTGCGTTCGCTGTTCCGCGGCGACATCGAGCAGCAGGGCGAGCGCCTGATGATGATGATCGGCCGTGCCGTGCATATGCTCGACCGCCCGCACATGCTGGTGCCGGCCCTGCAAGCGCTCGGCGCCCGCCACGACGGCTACGGCGTGCAGGCGTCGCACTACGCGACCGTCGGCGCGGCCTTGCTGAAGACGCTGTCGCTCGGCCTGGGTGCCGCATTCACGCCGGAGGTCGCGCAGGCCTGGACCGCCTTCTACGGCCTCGTCAGCCGCTGCATGCTCGAAGGCGCCGAACAGCGTCTCGCGGCCTGAATGCCCCCGGGTCGAAGCGCAACGGCGCCGATCGACCGGTCCTGCCCGCCGGCGGCTGCGCCGGCGCACCGCCTGACGGCCCGCCAGGCGGAACTCGTCCAGCGCAGCTTCGCGCAGCTGCCCGCCGCGCGCGCCGCCTTCGCGCAGGCGTTCTTCGCTCGGCTGTTCCAGCTCGACCCGGGCTTGCAGGCCGTGCTTGCGCCGGCGGGCAACGGCGACGAGCTGTGGCATGCGGTGGGTGGCCTGGCGGAGGGCGCGGGCGCGCGGCTCCGCGCGCTCGGGCCACCCATCGCGATGGTCGCCTGCGCCGCTACGACGCCGAGACGCTGGCCCGGGCCTTTTGCGACTGCCTGCGCCACCGTCTGGGCACCGGCTTCGACAGCGAGCATGAACAAGCCTGGCACGCCGCGTTCGGCTGCAGGGCCGGGCATGCCGATCCAGCCGGCGAGGACGAAGGTTCAGGCCCGCCCGGATCCACCTAAATCGCGCAAGCATCTGCATCGAACGCGGCGCGTTCGGAGCGTCGGCGGCCGGACCGAAGCGTTACTTCGATCCCTTGCCCATCTTGCCTTGCAGCACCGCGATCAGGTGCTGCTTGGCCTCGGCGAGCTGGGCCTTGTCGGTGTCGTGCACCTTGCGCAGAAACGCCACGCACTCGGGCGAGTTGGCCTGCTCGGCGTCCTTGATGTACTGGTCATATGCCATCAATGCCTGAGCCTTGTTCTGAATCAGGGTGATCCAGTCGTATTCCAGGTTGCTCAGCGGATGGGGGTCGGAGGTCTTTTCCTGCATGGCGTGGCCTTTCAAGTCAGCTGGCGGGGTGCGGCATTCGGCGAACAGCGTCTTGCCGCCTCGGGGTCATTGGGTTGCGTAGCAATCGCCGCTCCCGGGAGGGCGCGAGACCGGGTCCTCGCGGGCGCCGGCCCTCTTCCACAAGGCGAGCTAAGCTAGCGCTGCAGTCGGAGTCGACAGATGCGGACGTCGAGTTCTGGTGTGGGATCAATGCTCGCCCTGGCGCTGGCAGTGGCCTGGGGCGCCCCGGTCGCGCAGGACAAGCCGCGCGTCGAGCTGCCCTATGTCACCGTGACGGGAACGTCGAGCGACGCGGTCGAAAAATCCTATCGAAAGATGGTCCATGGCATGGACTACTTCGAGCGCGCGCGGGCGGCGCTGGCGCCCGATGCGACGCTGCGATTCAAGCTGCTGCCGCGCAAGCCGGGCACCGACATGGACCGCATCGAGCTCGAGGTGATCGGCAACACGTTCGCCTACGCCGTGCCCATTGCCGCCGACCGCACCTTCGTGCTCGCGCGGGACCCGAAGGCGCTGCGAGAAGACGCGGTCGTCTCGCCCAACCGCAAGCGCCTGAGCATGACATGGCGCACCGAGATCCGCACGCCGGGGTTGCCCCCCGGCACCCGCCGGCTCGGGGACCTCCGCCTCGAATGCCTGGTGGGCCTGGAAGCCGACCTCGTGTCCAACAACGGGCCCATCGCCCGCATCGCCGACTTGTTCTCCGACAACAAGCGGTACTGCGAGCGCGTGGAGGCGAAATACCTGTTCTTCGCCGAGCGGCCGCTGTTCAGCGTGACGCTGGTCGACGGCGCTCGCCGGGAGGTCCTGCCCATCGACCAGCTGTACGCCGGCGCCAGCGACGACCCGGGTCTCGTGCACGACCTGCCCTTCTGCGATTGCGAGGTGCTGGTCGACCGCACGTACTTCCTTCCGCTCGGCGACCGCAGCTGGCCAGACGACGCGCGGGTCGAGTTCGAGTACATGGACGACCGCCCATGACGAGCGCCACCCGCCTCGCGTGGTGCCTCGGCGCCTGCCTGGCCTTGGCGGCGTGCGCCAGCCCCGGCCTGTTCGACCCCTTGCCCGACGGCCCCGGATTGGTCCGCACGCCGACGGGCGAGTCGCTCGCGCCACGCGCTGCCGCGGAGATGGTCACCATCGGCAGGAGCACCAAGGCGGATGTCTCCCGCGCGCTCGGGCAAGCCATCGTCATCCCGTTCGATAGCGGCTACGAGGTGTGGGTCTATCGATGGCCCGGTCCCGAACGCACGGCACGCGCCGCCACCGAGCTGGTGGTGCTGTTCGCGCCGTCGGGCGTGGCGGCGAAGCTGCGCGTGCGGCCGGGCTCCGTCAGACAACCTCGAAGTTCGCCATCATCCCCGAGCCTTCGTGTTCGAGCTGGTGGCAGTGCATCACGTACAAGCCGCGGTAGACGTCGAAGCGGATCAGCACGTCGACAGTTTCCTTGTCGTTGAGCAGCACGGTGTCCTTCCAGCCGGCCTCCCAGGGGTACAGCGTGCCGCGGCCGCCCGTGCGCGAGACAACCTGGAAGCTCGCGCCGTGGACGTGAATCGGATGCGGCGCGTTGCCTCCGGTCTTGAAGCGCCAGCGCTCGGTCACGCCGAACGGCACCGTGAAATCGATGCGGTGTATGTCGTAAACCTTGCCGTTGATGCGGCTCATGCCATCGAAGGAGAACGTGCGCGTCGGTTGCGACGGCCCGCTCAACGCCGTCACCGCAGAGAGCACGGCAGGCGGCGTGTACGAGACACCGACCTTGCCCGAGCCGACGAACTGCACGAGGTTCCAGCGTGCGTCGAGGCATTGCAGGGCAACCCCTTGCCCCGCGCCGAGCGCGCTGAAGTCGACCAGCAGGTCCAGGCGCTCGGCCATGCCGAGCAGAACCTGCGTGACGATCGCGGGCCGAGCGAGCAGGCCGCCGTCGTTGCCGATCACCGTGAACGGTGCGCCGTTGGCGAGCGCCAGGCGAAGCACGCGCGCATTCGAGCCATTGAGGACACGCAGGCGATAGACGCCGCGATCCACGGCCAGCATCGGATTCAGCGTGCCGTTGACCAGCGGGAACTTGCCGCGAAAGCCCGAACTCGTCGGGTTGTAGACCAGGTTTCCCGACTTGTCGAAGCTGGCGTCGCGGATCACGAGCGGCACCTCGTACTGCTGCGCGGGCAGACCGAGCGCGTCCTCCTCGGCGTCGCGGACGATGAAGGCTCCTGCCAGTCCCATGGCGACCTGCTTGCCGGTCAACATGTCGGGATGCGGGTGGTAGAAGTTCAGCCCCGCGCGCTGCCTGATCTGGAACTGGTAGTCGTACTGGCCGCCGGGCGGGATCGCCAGGAACGGCCCGCCATCGTTCGCGTGGTCGACGATCAGGCCGTGCCAGTGCGTGATGGTCGGCTCGTCGAGCCCGTTGACGAGGCGCGTCGTGACCCACTCGCCTTGCCGCGCCACCCAGGTCGGCCCGGGGAACATGCCGTTGTAGGCGAGCACGCCGCGCAGCACGCCGTCGCCCATGTCCACCTGGGCAGGCGCGCAGTTCAGCAGCGGCAGCGAAGCCGGGGTTTCCTGCGGAACCGGCAGCGCATACGCCTCCTGCCCGCGCCATCGCCTGCCGCCCGCCAGAACCGGCCAGTTCGCCACTGCGCCGAAGGAAGCAGCCCCAGCAACCAAGACCTCACGCCGAGTCCAGCCCATGACCAACCCCCCGCCGCTCGTCGCGGCCCTGGATTGAACATAGGAGGGCGCAGTGCTTTTGCCTTGACACTGCTCAACGAGAAGTGACTTCGCCGGCGGCGCCGGCCGGCTGCAAGAGCCCGATGACGCTCAGAGCGACATCGACGGCCGCTGCGCCATCGCTGCGCGCCAGCGCAGCAGGTTCGCTTGCGCCTCGCCCGGCTTGACCTTCACCACCCGCGCGAAATCGACCGCGACCACCGCCGTGATGTCGGCGACGCTGAATCGATCGGTGGCGATGAAGTCCCGCCCCGCCAGACGATCGTCCAGCGTGACGAAGAACTGCTGCACCCGCGCCAGGCCTCGCTGCGCCAGCTCGGGAATCTGCGGATAGTCCACCGGCCCGGGCAACGCGCGGTTGGCCATGGCCGGCGCGGTGTTGCGCATCGCCTCGGCGATGGCGAGCAGCCCTTCGAACTCGGTGCGCCAGTTCCAGCTCGCGATCTCGGCCTTTTCTTCCGGCGTGATGCCCAGCAGCGGCGGCTCCGGAAAGCGCGCCTCCAGGTACGCGGTGATGGCCGCGTTGTCGGACAGCACCAGGCCCTCGTCGGTACGCAGCGCCGGCACGGTGCATTGCGGATTGATCCGGCGGTAGGCGTCGCTCAGCTGCTCGCGGTTGCGCAAGTCCACCTGCACCGTGTCGTGCGCAACGCCCTTTTCGGCGAGCAGGATGCGCGCGCGGCGCGGGCTCGGCGCCGTGGCGCAATCGTAGAGGGTGATCATGGTCGACGTCGTCAAGGTGGAGTGAACGTGCGGTCAGCGCGGCGCGGTGCGTCTGTCTTCGGTCTGCGTATCGAAGTCGCCGGCGTCGTGGCGCTCGTGCAGCTGGCTCGACGGCTGGCCCCACGTGCGGTTGACCATGCGGCCGCGCCTGACGGCCGGGCGCTGGGCGATCCGGTCGGTCCAGCGCAGCACGTGCGTGTACTCCTGCACCTGCAGGAACTCGCCCGCTTCATAGAGCTGGCCCTTGGCGAGCGTGCCGTACCACGGCCAGACCGCCATGTCGGCGATGGTGTACTCGTCGCCCGCCAGGTACGCGCTCTCGGCGAGGCGCCGGTCGAGCACGTCGAGCTGGCGCTTGACCTCCATCGCGTAGCGGTCGATCGCGTATTCGATCTTGCTCGGCGCATAGGCGTAGAAGTGGCCGAAGCCGCCGCCGAGAAACGGTGCGCTGCCCATCTGCCAGAACAGCCACGACAGGCACTCGGCGCGCTGCTGAGCGTCGCCCGGCAGGAAGGCGCCGAACTTCTCCGCCAGGTACAGCAGGATCGCACCCGACTCGAACACCCGCACCGGCGCGGGCCCGCTGCGGTCCAGCAGCGCCGGAATCTTGGCGTTCGGGTTCACCGCGACGAAGCCGCTTCCGAACTGCTCGCCCTCGTTGATGCGGATCAGCCAGGCGTCATATTCCGCGCCGCGATGGCCCAGCGCCAACAACTCCTCCAGCATCACCGTCACCTTGACCCCGTTCGGCGTGGCGAGCGAATAGAGCTGCAAGGGATGGCGTCCCACCGGCAGCTCCGCGTCGTGCGTGGGCCCCGCGGTCGGACGATTGATGTTCGCGAAGCGGCCGCCGTTCTCCTTGTTCCAGGTCCAGATGCGCGGTGGCGTGTAGGTGGGCGATTCGGTCATGCAGCGATTTCTTCGAAGCGAAGGGACGCGCCACGGTAGCCGTGCGCGGATGGGCTTGCGGACTGTACGGGTTCAGCCAGGGACACGCCCTTCGACACCATCCACGTAGAAGCGCATCTGCCGCAGGAACGCATCGTCGCCGGTCTGGCCCGGTGCCAGCACCGTGTTGCCGAGGTTGTCGCGCAGCGGTCCGCGCCAGATGGCGAAGCTGCCGCCACGCAGGCCGCTGCGCCTGGCCGCCACGGCAGCCCGCAGCGCGGCCGGCAGGTCCTCGGGCACGCCGACGAGATCCACCGCCCCTTCCTTCATGCCCCACCAGGCATGGCCGGTGGCCCAGCGGCCGTCGAGCACGTCGCCCACCGCCTTGATGCAGTACGGCGCCCAGTTGTTGACGATCGATCCCAGGTGCGCCTTCGGGGCGAAGCGGGTCATGTCGCTGGACAGGCCGAAGCCGTGTTTTCCGCTGCGCTCGGCCAGCTCCAGTGCGGCGGGCGAATCGGTGGTCAGCAGCAGCACGTCGGCGCCGAGGTTGAACAGGCTCTGCGCCGCTTCGCTTTCCCGCGGCGGGTTGAACCATTCGTTGATCCAGACGACGCGGGTGCGCGCGCGCGGGCTGACCGCCCGCGCACCCAGCGTGAACGCGTTGATCCCGTTCAGCACCGACGGCGCCGGCAGCGCACCGACGACGCCGAGCACGCCGCTGCGCGTGGTGCCGCCCGCGACCATGCCGGCGAGGTACGCAGCCTCGTAGGACCGCGTGTCGTAGGTGCGCAGGTTGGCCGCGGTCTTGAAGCCGGTGGCGTGCTCGAACTTCACCTCGGGATGGTCGGCAGCGACACGCAAGGCCGGCTCCATGTAGCCGAACGAGGTCGCGAAGATCAGCAGGTTGCCTTGCGCCACGAGGTCGCGCAGCACGCGCTCGGCGTCGCTGCCCTCGTGCACCGAAGGCACCGCCGTCACGCGCACCTGGGCGCCGAAGTTCTGCTCGACGGCCCGGCGCGCGGCATCGTGGGCGAAGCTCCAGCCCGCCTCCCCCACGGGTCCCAGATAGATGAAGGCCACCGGCAAGGGCCGCGGTGCAGCGGCCCGGACGGGCCAGGCGCCGACGGTCAGCGCGGCAATCACGAGGCGGCGGCGGATGGCGTCCGGGCTGGAATTCATGGCGCGTGCTCCTTCCAGTGGCGGCTCGATCTTCACCCTCCAAGCGGCGCCCCGCAAGTGTCGCGGCCACCCGCGTCCGAGGGTGCCTTCGGTACCCGCCGGGCGTCGATTCTGCTAGCCTCGTCACGACAACCGGCACCGCCGAGCTGCGCAGAGCAGGCTGCGCTTCGGTCGCCTTCGGCGTGGTCGGATCGGGGGGCTGCGTGAGTCGTTCCGTCGAGATCGAATCCGGACCCGGGTCGGCCGATCCGGTGCCGCCGTCGCTCGTTCGTTCCGTGCTGAACGGCCTGCCGTTCTTCGTGTGGCTGGAAGACGAGCAAGGCCGGTTGCTGTTGGCCAACGACGAGTTCGAGCGTTGGATGCGCGACGACGCGCCGCAGGCCGAGGACGGCTCCCCGTGCGTCGCCTTCCTCGGCCGCACTGACGCCGCCGACACCGCCGGCGCGCAGGGCCTGTCCGAACGCTGCTGCGTCGACCGGCGCGGCGAACGGCGCTGGATGGAAGTGTGGAGCGCGCCGCTTCGGCTGCAGGGGCAGCCGGGCGTGCGGCTCTGCCATGCGCGCGACATCTCGTCGCGCAAGACGGTCGAGCAGGAACTGAAGAGAACGCTGGCGTTCGTGCAGGGCATCATCGATGCTTTTCCGGACTTCCTGTTCGAAGGGAGTGCAGACGGGCGCTACCTCAACACCTGGACCAAGAATCCGGAGATGCTCGCCGCGTCGCGCGAATACATGCTGGGCCGCACGCTCGACGAGGTGCTGTCGCCCGAGAGCGCCGCCATCGCCAAGGCAGCGTTCCGCGAGGCCGACGAGGCGGGGCTCTCGTTCGGCAAGGTGATCGCGATCGACACGTCCGTGGGACGGCGCTCGTTCGAACTGTCGGTGTCGAAAATGCCCATGGGCGACGGCGAGCCGCCTCACTTCATCACCGTCTCGCGCGACGTCACCGCGCGCCTGGATCTGCAGGCCGAGCTGCAGCAGAAGGAGCAGCAGTTCCGCACCCTGGTGGAGAACTCGCCCGATGTGATCGCGCGGTTCGACCCGTCTCTGCGATGCCTCTACGCCAACCCTGCGTTGGTGGCGCGCACGCCCTTCGCGACCTCCGTGGGGCTCGACCCCGCCACGCTGTTCGGCGGCGCGGCGGGGGCGGAGCTGAAGGAACGCCTTGCGACCGTGCTGGAGCGCGGCGACGCGTCGGACTTCGAGATGGACTGGGCCGACGCCCAGGGCCAGGCGCTGTGCAGCCTCGTGCACCTGACGCCGGAGTTCGACGCGACGGGCAAGATCGCCAGCGTGCTGCTCATCGGGCGCGACCTGACCGAACGCAAACGCGCCGAGGCCGAGCGCCAGGCCCGCGAGGCGGCGGAGGCGGCCTCGCGCGCCAAGGGCGAGTTTCTCGCGAGCATGAGCCACGAGATCCGCACGCCGATGAACGCCATCATCGGCATGTCGTACCTCGCGCTGCAGGGCAGCCTGAACCACCAGCAGCAGCGCTACATCCAGACCGTCCATCGTTCGGCCGAATCGCTGCTCGGCATCATCAACGACATCCTCGACTTCTCCAAGATCGAAGCCGGCCGTCTCGACATGGAGCGCATCGACTTCGACCTTGCCGACGTGATGGACAGCCTCGCCAGCCTGCTCGGCATGCGCGCGGAGGAAAAAGGGCTGGAGCTGATCTTCGACCAGTCCCCGCTGGTGCCGACACGGCTGGTGGGCGACCCCTCGCGCCTGGGGCAGGTGCTGCTCAATCTCGGCAACAACGCCGTCAAGTTCACCGAACACGGCGAGATCGTCGTCGGCGTCCACGTGATCGAGCGCGACGAGGTGTCCGCCATGCTGCGTTTCGACGTGCGCGACACCGGCATCGGCATCAGCCCGGCCCAGCGGGAGCGGCTCTTCAGGCCCTTCGCGCAGGCAGACGCGTCGACCAGCCGCCGCTTCGGCGGCACCGGCCTCGGCCTCGCCATCTGCCGGCGCCTGGTGGACCTCATGGGCGGCGAGATCGAGGTCGACAGCGAGCCCGGCAAGGGAAGCCGCTTCAGCTTCAGCGCGCGGCTGGGAGTCCAGCCCGCGGCCGCCGCGCCCCTGGGCGACGAAGGCCTGCAAGGCGCGCGCATCCTCATCGTCGACGACAACCCGAGCGCGCGGCAGATCCTGGTCGGCATGGCGCGCACGCTCGGCATGCGCGCCGAAAGCGCCCGCAGCGGTGAGCAAGCCCTGGAGATGCTTGCGCGAGAGGACGCGCACGACGATCCCTATCACCTGGTGCTGATCGACTGGAAGATGCCGCAGATGGACGGCCTCGCGTGCATGCGGGCGATCGAGCAGGCGAGGTTCCGGCAGCGTGCGCCGGCTGTGCTGATGGTCACCGGCTTCGGAGCCGACGAACTGAAGCAGCAGCTCGCGCAGAACCACTTGACCTTCGGCGCCGTGCTCGCCAAGCCGGTGGCCCCATCGAGCCTGCTCGATGCGTGCTGCACGGCGCTCGGGCGAGCCGACATCGGCCAGCACCGCCTGACGACGCGCGACGAGGCGCTGCAGGCGAACCAGGCGAGATTGCGCGGCTCACGCGTGCTGCTCGTCGAGGACAACGCAGTCAACCAGGAACTGGCCCGCACCCTGCTGGGCCGCGCCGGCATCGTGGTGACGGTGGTCGAGGACGGCCAGCAGGCGGTCGACATCCTGGCGCACGAGCCGTTCGACGGCGTCTTGATGGATTGCCAGATGCCCGTGATGGACGGCTATACCGCCACCGCGATCCTGCGGCGCGATCAGAGGCTGCAAGACCTTCCGATCATCGCGATGACTGCCAACGCGATGGTCGGCGACCGCGAAAAGGCGCTCGCCGCGGGCATGAACGAGCAGATCGGCAAGCCGATCAAGATCGACGAGATGTTCGCCACGCTCGCCCGGTGGATCCATCCGCAGTCGCCGGGCCCGGCATGCACATCGCCGCAGACGCAGTTCGACCTGCTCGGGCAGATTCCGGGAATCGACGTGTCGACCTGGGTCGCCAGCCGCATGGGGGACGCCGACCTGTACCGGCGCCTGCTCGGCATGTTTCTCCAGGATCAGCAGACCTTCCCCGCCCCCTTCGCGGCGGCGCTGGCCGCAGCAGACCTGCCGACGGCGCGGCGCCTGGCGCACAACCTCAAGTCGCAGGCCGCCACGCTCGGCGCCCACGATGTCGACCGCGCCGCGAAGGCGCTCGAGGAAGCCTGCGTCGCGCAGGCGCCGCGGCACCGGCTGCAGGCGCTGCTCGACGATCTGGCAGGACATCTCCATCCCGTGCTCGAGGGGCTGCGCAATTCGCCGGCCCTGAAGCAGTCGGCCGGCGAGCCGTCGTGAGGCGGCCTTCGCTGAACGCGCCGAGCGCGCGCTTGCGGTCGCGCACCTTGCAAGGCGCGTCGCTTCGCGGCAACCTTGGCACATGTCGGCCCCTGTCACGATCAGCATTCCACACCAGCTCGGCCGCGCCGAGGCACGCCGCCGCATCGAGGCCGGTTTCGCAAACCTCGCGCATCAGTTTCCGGGCGGCGGCGGCACCGGCAGCGAACGCTGGGACGGCGACCGGCTCAGCTTCGGCCTCACCGCGATGGGTCAGACCATCGCCGGCACCATCGACGTCCTCGACGCCGCAGTGACGATACGCGTCGAGCTGCCCGGTGTCCTGGGCTTGATCGCGAGCGGTCTCGAGAACCGGCTGCGAGCAGCGGGGCAGTTGCTGCTGACGAAGAACTAGGCGGAGGCAGCTCAGGGGCGGCTGCCCGCGCGCACGACGGGAGGGCGTGCTACATGGCCCGTCAGTGCGGCCTGGGTGTCGTTGCGCGCCTGCGTCGCAGACCCAGCACCGCGAGCCCTGCCGCGACCAGCGCGAGCGTCGTCGGTTCGGGGATCACGCCCACCGGCGGGATCGCATCCGTCATCGCCCCGGTGTCATCCACGCCGACGACGAAGGGGACGACCGTGACGCTGCTCCGCCTTTCACCTCGCCGTTCCACGGCGGCACCGCCCAGTCGCCTTCGGTGCCGGGCGCGATGGGCACCACGTCCTGGTGTGCCAACAGCAGGATGGGCGCGGGCGCAGGGTCGCTGCCGGGCCAGGTGTACAGCAGGCTCAGCCCGTCGACTTCCTCGCGCTTCAGCGTCGCGTGAACAAGCGGGTAGGCGCTGCGCAGGTGCTCGTGTAAGAGGCCCAACTGGTCGGCGTTGACGCTCGCGTCCGTCGGTGCCGAGACCGTGCGTGCGCGGATCGCCACCGCCAGCCGCTCGGCTGCAGCCGCTTGGTCGACGGCCAATGCCGGCGCGGGCGGCACCTCGAGCTGGCGCGAGCCGTGGCGCATGGTGTTGACGGCGAGCACCGCGATCAACAGCAGCAACAGGATGGCGATCGACCCCGCAACACGCTTGAGCATGGTTTCTTCCGTCGGAGCAGCGAAGGCGCGATTGAGCCGGCATAGTGCCCACAACCCGACATGCCGACCGACCCGTGAGCCCGCTCGCCCTGCTGCCTCTTGCGACACCCGTGGTGGCGGCGTGGGCCCGGTGGCAGAACCGCCGCATCCTGCGTGACGGCGAGCCGCTCACGCCGGAGCAGATGCAGATCGCTTCAGTCGTGGGCGTTGTGCATCCAGAGCGGGTGCGCGTGCTGCGGGTCGGCCGCATCCCCTTCCCCGGCGGGCGCCCGATCGACCGGCTGGCGCGCCGCATGGGCTTGCCGGGGCTCGATGTGGACGGCCTCACGCTCGGCCACGGCATCTTCATGCGCCGCGGCGCCGCCACCTTGCGCCTGCTGGCCCACGAATGCCGGCATGTCGCGCAGTTCGAAGCCGCAGGCTCGCTGCGTGCCTTCCTCGCCGACTACCTGCGCCAGGTGTCGCGCCACGGCTATGCGGACGCGCCCTACGAGGTCGATGCGCGGCGCGCCGCGGCGCACTGGGCGCACGCGCGCGCAAACGCCGGTTCGCTCATGTCACCGGCGCCGGATTGAACAGCACCAGCGCGTTGTGCAGCCTCCACTGCTCGGCCCAGGTCTTCTTGCGGCCGCTCGCCACGTCGAGCATCAGGTGGAACAGCTCCCAGCCCACGTCCTCGATGCTCGCCTCGCCGTCGGCGATGCGACCGGCGTTCACGTCCATCAGGTCGTGCCAGCGGCGCGCCAGGTCGCTGCGCGTGGCGACCTTGATCACCGGCACCGCGGCGAGCCCGTAGGGCGTGCCGCGCCCTGTCGTGAAAACGTGCAGGTTCATCCCGGCGGCCAGCTGCAGCGTGCCGCAGATGAAGTCGCTGGCCGGCGTGGCGGCGTAGATCAGTCCCTTTTGCGTGAGCTTCTCGCCCGGCGACAACACACCGGCAATCGGCGCGCTGCCCGACTTGACGATCGAGCCCATCGCCTTCTCGACGATGTTCGAGAGACCGCCGGCCTTGTTGCCCGGCGTCGTGTTGGCGCTGCGGTCCACGCGCCCTTGCGCCAGGTAGCGGTCGTACCAGGCCATCTCGCGGATCATCGAGCGCGCCACCTCGGCGTCGGCGGCGCGCGCGGTGAGCTGCGCAATGCCGTCGCGCACCTCGGTGACTTCGGAGAACATCACCGCAGCACCGGCGCGCACCAGCAGATCGGTGGCGAAGCCCAGCGCCGGGTTGGCCGTGACGCCCGAGAAGGCATCGCTGCCGCCGCACTGCATGCCGACCACCAGCTCCGAGGCGGGCACGGTTTCTCGGCGGCGGCGGTTCAAGCGATCGAGGTGATGCCCGGCCTGCCGCATGATCGAGTCGATCATCGACATGAAGCCCACATGCGCCTCGGCCTGCAGGCACACCACGTCGAGGCCGCCGGCATCGCGCTGGTCGTCGATCGCGATCGTGCCGGGCGGCAACAGCCGCTCGGGCTGCAGCTTCTCGCAGCCCAGGCTCACGACCATCACTTCGCCGCCGAAGTTGGGGTTGAGGCTGATGTTGCGCAGCGTGCGGATCGGGATGACCGCGTCGGGCGCGTCGATCGCGACGCCGCAGCCGTAGCTGTGTTCCAGCGCCACCACGTCGTCGACGTTCGGGTAGCGCGGCAGCAGCTCGGCCTTGATGCGCTTGACGGCGAAATCGACCACGCCGGCCACGCATTGCACCGTCGTCGTGATGGCGAGGATGTTGCGTGTGCCGACGCTGCCGTCGGCATTGCGGTAGCCCTCGAAGTGGTAGCCCTCGAGCGGCGGCAGCGCAGGCGCGTGCTGCGTGGCGAGCGGCAGGTCGATGAGGCAGCGCGCGCTGGGCAACTGCAGCAGGCGCTCGTGGACCCAGCTGCCGGCGGCGATGTCGCGCAGTGCATGGCCGATGGTCACGTCGTAGCGGCGCACCGGCTGCCCGGCGGCGATGTCGGCCAGCGCCACCTTGTGCCCCTGCGGCACCTTGTCGCGCAGCACCAGGCCCGATGCCAGCCTGGTGCCGGCGGGCAGCCCGCCGTCGTTGGCGACGATCGCGACGTTGTCGCGCTCGTGCATCTTGATGGTGAGCGGTGGTCGCGTGCCGTTCATCGGGGAAGGTCGACGATCTCGACCCAGTTCGGGTTCCTGCCCAGCGCGCGGTTGCTCACCGCCTCGAGCGTGCCGCTGGCCGGGTTGATGGCGTAGAGCGTGGCCGCGTGCGAGAGCTGGCCGACGGCCACGAGGAAGCGCCCGCTCGGGTCGATGTTGAATCCGCGCGGCTGTGTTTCGGTCGGGGTGTGCCCCACGAGCGCCAGCCGGCCGCTCGCCGCATCGACCGCGAAGGTGGCCAGCGTGCTGCTCGTGCGTTCGGAGGTGTAGAGAAAGCGCCCGTCCGGCGTGAGGTGAATGTCGGCCGCCCACGGCTTGTCGCTGAAGCCGGGCGGCAGCGTGGACACGGTCTGCAGCATGGACAGGCTGCCGCGCGCCGCATCGAAGGCCAGCACGTCGACACTCGCGTCGAGCTCGTTGAGCAGGTAGACGTGGCGCCCGCCGGGGTGGAACACGAGGTGGCGCGGGCCCGCCTTGGCGCGCGCCTGGAAGCCGGGCACTGCGTCGGGTGTCAGCTCGCCGGTGGCGGCGTCGAAGCGCAGCTGCATCACCGCGTCGGAGCCGAGGTTGCTGACGAACACGTGCCGGTTCGACGGGTCGACGAGCACCGCGTGCGCGTTCTGCCCGGTGGGCAGCACCTGCGTGGCCGCGCCGGCAACGCCGTTGGCCGCGACGGGGCTCACGCTCAGCTTGTGTCCGCCGTACGAGGCGGCGAACAGGTGGCGGCCGCTGCGGTCGGTGGCGAGGTAGGCCATGCTGTCGGGCAAGGGGCTGCTGCCGATGGCCGTGAGCCGGCCGCTCGCCGCATCGATGGCGAAGCTCGCCACGGTGTGCGGCTGCGAGCGCAGCGCAGCGTAGAGAAAGCGACGGTCGGGGCTCACGGCCATCGGCATCACCTGCCCGCCCACCGGCAGGGTCTGCACGGGCAGCAGCTCCTGCCGGATGGGGTCGAGCTGCAGGACGGAGATGTCCTGGCTGTCGGCGTTGGCCACATAGATGAAGGTGGCGGCTTGCGGCACGGCGGTGCTCACGATGGATGCGAAGGGATGACTGTACGCAGGGGGGAAGGATATGCCGCAGGAAGGGCAAGGACATGCTATTCCGTTCGCACTGAGCTTGTCGAAGTGCCCGTCTGCCTGGGCACGGGGGCTTCGACAAGCTCAGCCCGCACGGGGTGGGTGCGCTTGGGAGCGCTCGTCTGCCAAGACAAACCGGGTGGGTGTGCGCTCGGCGCAAGCCCAAGCTCTCAATCCGGCTTGATGTTCCCCTCCTTCACCACCCGCAGCCACTTGGCGCGCTCCGCGGTTTCGAAGGCGGCGAGTTCCTGCGGGCTCATGCCGGAGGGTTCGAGGCCGATGGCGGCGAAGCGCTCCTGCACGTCGGGCTGCTTCATCGCCTTGGCGAACTCGGCGGCGAGCAACTGCGTGATCTCGGCCGGCGTGCCCGCCGGTGCGTGCACCGACTGCCACGACGCGACGTCATAGCCTGCAACACCTGACTCGGCCACCGTCGGGATCGATTCGAAGCCCTTGGCGCGCTTGCTCGTCGTCACGGCCAGCGCGCGCAAGGTGCCGGCCTTGATGTGCGGCGCGGCGACCACCAGGGTGTCGATGCCCATGTCGATCTGCCCCGCCAGCACGTCCTGCATCGCCGGGCCGCTGCCGCGGTACGGGATGTGCACGATGTACACGCGCGCCAGCTGCTTCAGCAGTTCGCCGCCCATGTGCTGCGAAGTGCCGGTGCCAGCCGACGAGTGCGACAGGCGGCCGGGGTTGGCGCGGGCGTGGTCGAGCAGCTGCTGCATCGTCTTGAAGGGGCTGGCCGCCGGCACGATGACGACGTTGGGCGTGCTGCCGATCAGCGTGATCGGCGCGAAGTCGCGCGCCGCGTTGTACGGGATCTTAGGCTGCAGCGCCGGATTGATCGCCTGCGTGCTGATGGTGCCGCCGAGGATGGTGTAGCCGTCCGGCGGCGACTTCGCCACCAGGTCGGCGCCGATCACGCCGCCGGCGCCCGCCTTGTTGTCGACCACAAAGGTCTGGCCGAACGCGGCGTTGAGCTTGGGCGCGAGCAGCCGCGCGAGGATGTCGGTCGTGCCGCCCGGCGCGAACGGCACCACGTAGCGCACCGGCTTGGCCGGCCAGTTCGCCGCGCGCACCCAGGGTGCGGCGAACGTGGTGCCCATCAGGGCGGCTTGCAGAAGTGTTCGACGTTGCATCACGGTCCTCCGGCAGGTGAAGGGAACGCCGCGGCGATCAAAGCCCCAGCTGCCGCGGCAGCCACAGCGAGACCCACGGCAGGTAGGTGACCATTCCGAGCACGACGAGCATGGCGACGAAGAACGGCATCATCGCCTTCGTGACGATGCCGATCTTCAGCTTGGCGACCGCGCTGCCGACGAAGAGCACTGTGCCCACCGGCGGCGTGATGAGGCCGAGGCCCAGGTTGATCATCATGATCATCCCGAAGTGCACCGGGTCCACGCCCAGCAGCTTGACCACCGGCAGCAGGATCGGCGTGAGGATGAGGATCAGCGGCGCCATGTCCATCAGGCAGCCGAGCATCAGCAGCATCACGTTGATGAGGCCGAGGATCACGAACTTGTTGTCCGACAGGCTGGTGAAGAACATCGTCACCTTGATCGGGATCTGCATCAGCGTCATCAGGTAGCCGAAGCAGGCCGCGAAGCCGATCAGGATCATCACCACCGTCACCGTCTTCACCGTGCGGTGCACCAGCTTGGGCAGGTCGCGCCACTTGTAGTCCTTGTAGACGAACATCGTGACGAAGAAGGCCCACACGACGGCGATGCTCGCGCTCTCGTTGGCGGTGAACACGCCGGAGAGGATGCCGCCGAGGATGATCACCATCGTCATCAGGCCCCACAGCGCCTCGGCCGCGATCTTGAGCGCCTGCCTGAGCGGGATGACCTCGCCCTTGGGGTAGTTCTCCTTCCTCGCGATGATCATGCACAGCGCCGCGAGCGTGAGGCCCAGCAGCAGCCCCGGCAGCACGCCGGCCATGAACAGCGCGGCGATGCTGACGGTGCCGCCCGCCGCCAGCGAATAGATCACCGCGTTGTGGCTGGGCGGAATGAGGATCGCCTGCACGCTGCCGCTGCAGGTGACGGCGGTGGCGAAGGCACGCGGGTAGCCCTTGCGTTCCATCTCGGGGATCAGCACCGAGCCGATGCTCGCGGTGTCGGCCACCGAGCTGCCCGAGATGGCGCCGAAGAAGGTGCTCGCCATGATGTTGACGAGGCTCAGCCCGCCGCGGATGAAGCCGACCAGCACGCCGGCGAAGGCCACCAGCCGCCGCGCCATGCCGCCCTCGGCCATGATGGCGCCGGCCAGCACGAAGAACGGAATCGCCAGCAGGCTGAACTTGTTGACGCCGCTGGCGAGCTGGATCATGACGGCGTCGAGCGGCAGGTCGATCCACAGCGCGCCGATCAGCGCCGACAGTCCCAGCGCATAGGCCACCGGCATGCCGAGCATCATCAGCACGAAGAAGCTGCCGAGCAGGATCAACGCGTCCATGCGTCAGCTCGCCTCGCCGAAGGCCACCACGGCGCGCGCCGACTGCGGGCCGAACAGCAGGTGCTCGAACACGAACAGCAGCGTGGCGAGCGAGCCGAGCGGGATCGCCGCGTAAGTCACGCCCACCGGCAGCCAGGGCAGCTCGGCGATCGACTGTCCCATCGTTTCGAGGCACAGCCGCGTGCCGTACCACAGCACGAAGCCGCACACAACGATCAGCAGCAGGTCCACCACGCAGTGCAGCGCGCCTTGCAGCGGCGCGGGCAGCCGCTCGACCAGCAGCGTGACGGCGATGTGCCCGCCGGCACGATAACCGGCAGCCGCGCCGATGAAGGTGAACACCACCATCAGCAGGATCGCGATCGGCTCGGGCCACTGCGCGCCGAAGCCGATCACGTAGCGCATGAACACGCCGACCGGGATGATGATCGACATCGCGGCGATGGCGAGCCCGGCCGTCCAGATGCAGGCCAGGTACAGGCCATCGAGCACGCCGGCGAAGGCGTGCTCGCGACCGCCGTGCAGCGCCGGTCCGCTCACTGCACGGCCGCGATGCGCTTCATCAGGTCGGCAAACGCCGCGCCGTACTTCGCGCGCACCGGCTCGGTGGCGTCATAGAAGGGCTTGTTGTCGATGCTGATGAACTCCACGCCGTCGGCCTTGAGCTTGGCGGTCGACTCGGTCACGGCCTTGTCCCACAGCTCGCGCTGTTCGAGCTGCGCCTCGCGCGCGGTCTTCTTGACGAGCGCCTGGTCGGCCGGCGAGAGCTTGTCCCAGGTGACCTTGGACATGACCAGGATCTCCGGGATGATGAGGTGGTGGGTCTGTGTGTAGTACTTGGCGCCGGCCTTGTGGTGGTTGGTCGAATAGAACGACGGCGGGTTGTTCTCGGCGCCGTCGACGACGCCGGTCTGGATGGCGGTGAACACCTCGCCGAAGCCCATCGCGATGCCGTTGCCGCCCATCGCGTTCATCGTGTCGACGAACAGCGGGTTGCCCATCATGCGGATCTTCTGGCCCTTGAGGTCCGCGGGCGTGCGTACCGGCTTCTTGGTGTAGAGGCTGCGCGAACCGCCGTCCATCCAGGCCAGGCCCACCAGCTTGGCGGGGCTCGCGCTGATCTTGTCGAGCAGCTCCTGGCCGATCGGCCCGTCGATCACCGCGCGCATGTGCTTGATGTCGCGAAAGACGAAGGGCATGTTGAACACATTGACCTCGGGCACCACCGGGCCGACCGGGCCCAGCGAGGTGCGCAGGACCTGGATCGCGCCGACCTGCGTCTGCTCGATCATCTCCTTCTCGCCGCCGAGCACGCTGCCCGGGAACATCTGGAACTTGATTCGGCCTTGCGTGGCGGCCTCGAGCTTCTTGCCCATGTTCTCCACCGCCACCACGGTGGGATAGCCCGGCGGATGTACGTCGGCCGCCTTCATGACGGTTTGCGAGCGGGCCGCCGGCGCCAGCGCGCCGAGCGCCGCGGCGAGGGTGCAAGTGGCGATCAGGGTTCTGCGCATGCTGTTCATCGAGGTCTCCTGGAAAGGGGTCATTCGTAGGGGCCCATCCGCACGAAGGCGCCGCCTTGGTGCGCGGCGGCGCGGTCGGTCGGGTCGATCGCGGGCTGCCGCGCCTCGAGTTCGGCGCGGAAGGGTTCGGAGCTGTCCTGCGGCACGAAGCCGAGGTGGCGGGACGAGCGGTTGTCCCACCAGTTGACGGCGTTGTCGGAGAAGCCGTAGACGATGGTGTGGCCGACCACCGGCGCGGTGAGGCAGGCGATCACCAGCCGCTCGAGGTCGTCGAAGCTGAGCCAGGTGGCGAGCATGCGGCGGTCCTTGGGCGCGGGGAACGAGGAGCCGATGCGCAGGCAGGCGGTCTCGATGCCGTAGCGGTCGAAATAGAAGCGCGACAGGTTTTCGCCGAAGGCCTTGCTGACGCCGTACAGGCTGTCGGGTCGCACCGGGTCGTGCGGCGAGATCACTTCGTCCTGGCGGTAGAAGCCGGTCACGTGGTTGGAACTCGCGAACACCACGCGCTTGACGGCGTTGAGCCGCGCCGCCTCGTACAGGTTGTAGGCGCCGACGATGTTCGCCTGCAGGATCGGCTCGAACGGACCTTCGACGGAATAGCCGCCCAGGTGCACGACGGCGTCGACACCCTGCAGCAGGTCGCGCATCGCGCCGCGGTCTTCGAGCGCCGCCTGGCGCAGCTCCTCGCCCTCGGCGGCGGGGCCGAGATCGACATGGTCCGACAGGCGCAGCACCGCGCAGTAGGCTTTCAGGCGCCGGCGCAGCTCGCGGCCGAGGCCGCCCGCCGCGCCGGTCAGCAGCAGGCGCTCGAAGCGCCGCGGGGTGAGCGAGCCGGGCGCCAGCGGGGCGGAATTGTGCGGATTGGACATGGCAGTGGGTTTTGCTACATTGCTGCCAACCGACCTATTGATGTACGTCATCGGTTGTCATACAACATGCGGACATATGGTCGTCAAGCGTCCTCCCGCTGTCAATACACGAGCCCCAGGGGAAACCCGCAACTTCATGGAAAGCCCGAACCTCCCGGTCCAGCCCGCCCGCCGGCGGCCACGCAACCTGGCCCTCGGCCTCGTCGACGCGATGACGACGCGCATCCGCGACGGCCAGATGCGCCCCGGCGACAAGCTGCCGACCGAGGCGGCGATCATGGGCGAGTTCGGCGTCAGCCGCACCGTCGTGCGCGAAGCCTTGTCGAAGCTGCAGGCCGGCGGCCTGGTGGAGACGCGCCACGGCGTGGGCACCTTCGTCGTCGGCACCGGCGAAAGCACGAACTTCCGCATCTCGCCCGACCAGATCGGCACCGCTCGCGAGGTGATCGCCGTACTCGAACTGCGCATCGGCCTCGAGACCGAGGCGGCGGGCCTCGCCGCCGTGCGCCGCACCGAGGCGAACCTTGCCGCGATGTGCGAGGCGCTGCGTGGATTCAACGCCGCGATCGACGACGACGGCGACGCCCTCGCCCCCGACTTCCAGTTCCACCTCGAGATCGCGCGCGCCACGCAGAACGTGCACTTCCTCGAGCTCATGACCTACCTCGGCACGATGATCATTCCGCGCGCGCGGCTGAACACCGCCAAGGTGGCCGGCGAGACGCGGCGCGAGTACCTGCGGCGCGTCAACACCGAGCACGAGAACATCGTCAACTCGATCGCCAACCACGACCCCGAGGCCGCGCGCGCGGCGATGCGCACCCACCTCGCGAACAGCCGCGAGCGGCTGCGGCGGGCGCACGAGGCGGCGGCGAGCTGAGGCCCTCGGGCCCTCGATCGACGCTCGGCGCATTGGCACGATGGATCCCGGCTTTCGCCGGGAACGAGGCTCCGCGCGGCTCCACCTGTCACCGACGAGGCTCCGTGCGACCTCCACCTGTCGTCATCCCGTCGAGGCCCCGGGGCTCCACTTGTCGTCATCCCGGCGCACGCCGGATCCAGAATCACAGATCCATCGCAGCGAACCCCGGTTGCAGCTCGTCGTCTCCTGTTGTACGATGACCTACAACTTAGCCCTGCCAGCGAGCCTTCCATGACGCCCCAGGATCTCAAGGACATCATCTCCTCCGGCCTCCTGTCGTTTCCGATCACGGACTTCGACACCGAGGGCAACTTCAATGCGCGCAGCTACGCCGCGCGGCTGGACTGGCTGGCGCCCTACGGCGCGACCGCCCTGTTCGCGGCGGGCGGAACCGGCGAGTTCTTCTCCCTCGCAGGCAGCGAATACGGCCAGGTGATCAAGACGGCGGTCGAGACCTGCCAGGGCCGCGTACCCATCATCGCCGGCGCCGGCGGCCCGACACGTCACGCGATCGCCTGTGCGCAGGAAGCCGAGCGCCTGGGCGCGCACGGCATCCTGCTGCTGCCGCACTACCTCACCGAAGCCAGCCCCGAAGGCATCGCCGCGCATGTGGAGGCGGTGTGCAAGTCGGTGAAGTTCGGCGTCATCGTCTACAACCGCGCGGTGTGCCGGCTCAATGCGGCCACGCTTGCGCCGCTGGCCGAGCGCTGCCCCAACCTCGTGGGCTTCAAGGACGGCATCGGCGACATCGAGCTGATGGTGGGCATCCGGCAGGCGATGGGCGATCGTTTCGCCTACCTCGGCGGGCTGCCGACGGCCGAGGTCTATGCGGCGGCCTACAAGGCGCTGGGCGTGCCGGTGTATTCGTCGGCGGTGTTCAACTTCGTGCCGAAGACGGCGCTCGACTTCTATCGTGCCGTCGCCGCCGAGGACCGCGCCACGCAGAGCCGCCTGCTGGACGAGTTCTTCCTGCCCTACCTCGCCATCCGCAACCGCAAGCCGGGTTATGCGGTGAGCATCATCAAGGCCGGTGCGACACTCGTCGGTCACCCCGGGGGGCCGGTGCGCACACCACTGACCGACCTCACCGGCGAAGAACACGAGATGCTGCGGGCGCTGATCGACCGCCTGGGGCCGCAATGAGGTGCATGCCATGAGCGACGACATCAAGGAACACGCGAACTACATCGGCGGCGAGTGGGTGGCCGGCAACGGCTTCACGCCCAACGTCAATCCGTCGGACCTGGCTGACACGGTCGGCCTGTATGCCAAGGGCACCGCCGCGCAGGTGGATCAGGCGGTGCGCGCCGCGCGCGGCGCGATGCCGGCCTGGCAGGGCTTCGGCATCCAGGCGCGCGCCGATGCTTTGGAGAAGATCGGCAACGAGATCCTCGCCCGCAAGGACGAACTCGGCGCCCTGCTCGCCCGCGAGGAAGGCAAGACGCGCCCCGAAGCGGTGGGCGAAGCAGCACGCGCGGGCAACATCTTCAAGTTCTTCGCCGGCGAGTGCCTGCGCACGCCCGGCGAGCTGCTGCCGTCGGTGCGGCCGAACATCACGGTGGAGATCACGCGCGAACCCGTCGGCGTGGTCGGCATCATCAGCCCGTGGAACTTTCCCATCGCGATCCCCGCCTGGAAGATCGCGCCGGCGCTCGCCTACGGCAACTGCGTCGTGCTCAAGCCCGCCGACCTGGTGCCCGGCAGCGCCTGGGCGTTGGCCGAGATCATCTCGCGCGCCGGGCTGCCGGCAGGCGCGTTCAACCTGGTGATGGGCAGCGGACGCGAGGTCGGGCAGGCCATCGTCGATCATGCCGGCATCGATGCGGTGAGCTTCACCGGCTCGCAGAGCGTCGGCCAGCAGGTGGCGGCCGCGTGCGTGGCGCGCGGCGCCAAGGTCCAGCTGGAGATGGGCGGCAAGAACCCGCAGGTCGTGCTCGACGACGCGGACCTTCAGGTCGCCGTCGAGCTGTGCG
This sequence comes from Piscinibacter sp., assembly GCA_036401155.1. Lineage (GTDB taxonomy): Bacteria > Pseudomonadota > Gammaproteobacteria > Burkholderiales > Burkholderiaceae_C > Albitalea. Next base: position 27,434 of record DASWVR010000233.1, read on the forward strand.
CGCAGAGCGCGTTCTTCTCCACCGGCCAGCGCTGCACCGCGTCGAGCCGGCTGATCGTCACCCAGGGCATCCACGACCGCTTCGTCGCCGCGCTGGCCGAACGCATGGGCCGGCTGAAGGTCGGGCATGCGCTCGCCGCCGGCACCGACATCGGCCCCGTAGTGTCGCTCGCGCAGCTCGAGCAGGATCTGCGTTACGTCGACATCGGCCGCGGCGAAGGCGCGCGCCTGGTGGCGGGCGGAGAACGCCTGATGCGCGACACCGAAGGCCACTACCTCGCGCCGGCGCTGTTCACCGAGACGGCCGCGTCGATGCAGATCAACCGCGAAGAGATCTTCGGGCCGGTTGCGAGCGTGATCCGCGCGCGCGACTACGACGAGGCGCTGGCGCTCGCCAACGACACGCCCTTCGGCTTGTCGGCCGGCATCGCCACCACGTCGCTCAAACACGCCACGCACTTCAAGCGCCATGCGCAGGCCGGCATGGTGATGGTCAACCTGCCGACCGCGGGCGTGGACTACCACGTGCCCTTCGGCGGCCGCAAGGGCTCGAGCTACGGGCCGCGCGAACAGGGGCGCTACGCGGTGGAGTTCTACACCACGGTGAAGACGGCCTACACCTTCGCATGACGGGGTGAGCGGCCGCGCTACGACCTGACCGCGACCCAGGCGACGGCGCGATCGAGGCCGCTGCTCACGACGACGGCATAGAGCCGGCTGCCGTCGCGAAACGCGTGCCCCTTCAGCGTGTGGCCCACCTCGGTGCAGCCGGTGCGGAAGCTGACGGTGATGTCGTAGGCATTGCCGCTGCCATGGGGAGTGGCGAACCCGATGACCTCGCAGCCCGCGCTGGTGGTGCCCGCCAGCACGCCGGACGAGTCGATGTTCAGCATGGCCGGCTGCGATGCGGCCAGCTCGGCCATCTCGCCGACATAGGCACCGGCCAGGGCACCGAGCGACGGGGCGGTGTCGTGGGCCGTGTCGAAGGCGAGGCTGAAGCTCGCGATCGCGGAAGCGGCGCCGGTGAGCGTGCCGCTGAGCGACACCCGGGGCGCGACCGTGCCGGCCAGCGTGGCCGGCAACAGCTGGTGCGACTCGACGTCGAAGTTGCGCATGTTCGTGGCGCCCACCGCCGTGCCGTTGACCGAGACGTCGCCGACCACCACGCCGGCGAGCGGGATCGCGCTCGCGCTGCTGCGCCCGTAGATCACGTAGCTGCGGCCGCTGTCGAGCACCAGCGCGCGAACGGCGCGGTTGGCGCCGCTCGTGCCGCCATACAGGCCGATGGCGACGTTGGGACCCGAGCCGGCGTCGTCACCACCGCCGCCGCAGGCGGCGAGCAGCGTGGCCATCACGGCCATCGAGCAGAATCGAAGAGCTTGCTTCACCGTCTGTTCCTCATCGTCGTCCCGAGACATTCGGCAAGCCGCATGCCGGGCTTGCCGATCGGCGTTACGCTGCGCATTCCCGCAACGCACCATCATGAACCCGCCCATGGACCTGGCCAGCTACCTTCGCCGCCTCGGTGTGACAAGCGGTGTGCAGCCCGACCTCTCGACGCTGCGCACGCTCGCCGCGAGCCACGCGGCGGCGATCCCGTTCGAGAACCTCAACCCGCTGCTCGGCTGGCCGGTGTCGCTCGACCTGGCCGCGGTCGAGCGCAAGCTGGTGCAGGAGCAGCGCGGCGGCTACTGCTTCGAGCACAACCTGCTGTTCGGCGAGGCGCTGCGCGCCATCGGCTTCGAGGTCGGCGCGCTCGCCGCGCGGGTGCTGTGGGGCCGCCCCGAGGACGCGATCACGCCGCGTGCGCACATGCTGCTTCGCATCGAGATTGACAGCGCGACACACATCGCCGACGTGGGCTTCGGCGGCCTCACGCTGACCGGCGCCTTGCGCCTGGAGGAGAACCTGGCGCAGAGCACGCCGCACGAACCCTTCCGCTTCGTGCGCCGGGACGACGGCGATTGGCGCATGCAGGCGCAGGTGCACGGCGAATGGAAGACGCTGTACCGCTTCGACCTGCAGCCGCAGTACCCGGTCGATTTCGTCGCGCCCAACCACTACCTGTCGACGCACCCGGAGTCGCATTTCGTCAACCGGCTGATCGCCGCACGCGCCGCGGCCGACCGGCGCTACGCGCTGCAGGACCGCGAACTCGCGATCCATCATCTGGGCGGCGACACGGAACGGCGCACGCTCGACAGCACCCAGGCGGTGCTCGGCGTGCTGGAGAACGAACTGCAGATTCGATTGCCGAGGGATGGCGCGCTGGAACGCCGGCTGCAGCGACTGTTCGAGTAGCGCGGCCCGCTGGCTGAGCTAGATCAGCCCGGCGATCAGCGCGGCGCCAATCAGCAGCATCGCCGTCGCCACCGTCAGCTGCACCGCGCGCAGCGTCACCTTCTTCAGCAGTCGCTTGCCGGCAAAGGCGCCGATGAAGGCGCACAGTGTTCCGACAAGCACCGGTGCCACCACCTCGCGCGAAGCGCTGAGATGAGCGACCAGGAAGCCGCTGCCGTACACCAGCAGCCGCACCGCGTCGACGATGACGGCCGAGACCGCGCCGGTTGCGACGAACGCATCC
>DASWVR010000234.1:0-29551 GCA_036401155.1 Piscinibacter sp.
ACCATGCGCCTGCGGCGCACCGCGGGCGAACATGGACAACGCTGCGCGTTGCCCACCTTCGCCCGCTTGGCCCACATCCCCACAGGCTCCACCAGCATCTTCTGAATCATTCGACAGACCATACAAGCCTGTCGAAGCCCCCGCGGGCCCTGAGCCTGTCGACGCCCAGGTTCGTTGTCCGCGCTGCCCTTCGACAGGCTCAGGGCGAACGGGCTACTTGCGGGGCGCTGAGTTCGGGACGGCTTGGACGACGCGGCGCGAGGGTTGCTCGGGACAAGCGGAACCTTCCGCATGTGAACTCCGTTCGGGCTGAGCTTGTCGAAGCCCCCGCGGGCCCTGAGCCTGTCGAAGGGGTTGAGCCTGTCGAAGCCCCCGCGGGTCCTGAGCCTGTCGACGCCCAGGTTCATTGTTCCGCGCTGCCCTTCGACAGGCTCAGGGCGAACGGGGGACTTCTTCAACGCGGGCCCGTCAACGGGCTTGGAACTCGGTGACCGCCTCAGCGCTGATGCACGTACTTCCCGGGCGCCGTCTCCAGCGGCGGCAGGCCGGCATCGGGCGCCCCGATGCGTGGCGGCGCCACGCGGCGCTTGGACGAGTGGCCCTCCAGCCAATCCGCCCAGGCGGTCCACCACGAACCGGAGAACGACGGTGCCGCGGCCAGCCATTCGTCGGGGGTCAGCAGCCGCTCGCCGCTGCGCCACGCCCGCAGGTGGTAGCTCGCCTTGGGCTGCCCCGGCGGGTTGACGACTCCCACGTTGTGGCCGCCCGCGGTCAGCACGAAGGTCTGCTCGGCATCGGTGTGCGCATGCAGCTTGAACACCGAGCGCCACGGCGCCACGTGGTCCTGCATCGCGCCGAGGTTGAAGATCGGCACGCGGATGTCGCTCAGGTTGACCGGCACGCCGTCGACCTGCCACTCGCCGTGCGCCAGCGCGTTGTGCAGGAACAGCCCGCGCAGGTACTCGACGTGCATGCGGTAGGGCAGGCGCGTGCCGTCGGCGTTCCAGGCCATCAGGTCGTTCACCGGCTGGCGCTCGCCGAGCAGCTGGTTGTTCACGCGGTAGGACCACACGAGGTCCTTGGAGCGGATCATCTGGAACGTGCTCTTCATCTGCCGCTTGTCCAGGTAGCCGCGGCGCCACATCAGGTTCTCGAGAAAGGCGACCTGCCCCTCGTCGATGAACAGCCCCAGCTCGCCGGGGTCGGTGAAGTCGGTCTGCGCGGCGAACAGCGTCATCGTCTTGAGCCGCTGGTCGCCGTGGCGGCCGAGCGCCGCCGCGACGATCGACAGCAGCGTCCCGCCGAGGCAGTAGCCCGCGGCATGCACCCTCGCGCCCGGCACGATGCGGTTGACCGCGTCGAGCGCGGCGCGCACGCCGAGTTCGCCGTAGGCGTCCATGCCGAGGTCGCGGTCGTCGCCGTCGGGGTTCTTCCACGAGATCGCGAACACCGTGAATCCCTGGTCGACCAGGTACTTGATCAGCGAGTTGTGCGGCGACAGGTCGAGGATGTAGTACTTCATGATCCACGCCGGCACGAACAGCACCGGCTCGGCACGCACCGTGCGCGTGGTCGGCGTGTACTGGATCAGTTCGATCAGCCGGTTGCGCAGCACCACCCGCCCCGGCGTGGTGGCCAGGTCGCGGCCGACCTGGAAGCGCTCGGCGCCCGCGGGGGGCAGGTCGGCGAAGTCGCGCCAGGCGTCGTCGAGCACGTGCGTCGCGCCGCGCAGCAGGTTCATGCCGCCTTCCTTCAGCGTGCGCTGCTGCACGACCGGGTTGGTCGAGACGAAGTTCGAGGGCGCCGCCATGTCGAGCCACTGCCGCGCGGCAAAGCTGACCATCTGCTCGTGGTGGCGGGTGACGCCCGGCACGCCGGTGGTGGCGCATTGCCACCATTGCTGCTGCAGCAGGAAGGCCTGCTCCATCAGGCTGTACGGCGGTCGGCGCCAGGCGGGATCGTCGAAGCGCTTGTCCTGCGGCATCGGCTGCACTTCGTCGCCCTGGGCGGCGCGGCCGTGCCAGGCCCGCGCGCCCTGTTCGACGGCGAGCTGCGCCAGCTCCCACTGCTTGGCCGGCGAGGCCAGCAGGTGCACCCACCAGTCCATGAAGGCGCCCACGGCGGTGGTCGGCGCGATCGAGTGGCCGGGCACCAGCCCGCCCGGCGCGAGGCGGTGTTCGAGATCGCGATAGGCCTCGAAGGCCTTCGACGGGGCGCTGTCCCGGCCGAGCCAGGGGCTGCCGCCGCGTTCGCGCGAGCCGGGCGGGGCCGGGGCGGCGACGGCTGCCGGGGCGGGAGGGGGTTGACGGAGTGCGGCGCTGTCCTTGCCCATGGTTCGACCATTAATCCACGCGTCGCGCCGCCGTGGTTTGCGCTGTCTCAACACTGCCGCGCCCCGGATACATGCGCGACACCGGCCGTTGACACAGCGTTTCCAAGCGATGCCCCGCGTTGACGGCGCAGATAAACGCGGGCACTAGATTGTGATCACCCGCTGCCCTCGGCGTGGTGGCCGCCCGACAGGCGAGGCGGCCGGAACAGGAGAAGACGATGAACACCTCTCATGCATCCACCGGGTACGAGTTGCGATTCTGCTCGCTGTTCGACGAGGGGCGCGCCTTCGCATTCCCTTGCGACGCCCAAGGCCGCGTCGACATGGACGCGCTGAGCGAGCGTGCGCTCAACAACTACCTGTATGCCCGCTCGGTCATCGGCCGCGAAGTCGCGATGCCGGCGGTGCGTCCGAGTTCGCTGCACTAGTCTGCACCGCGAACGGCGCGTGGGGCCCCCCTGCGTGCCTGCGTCAATGCGACATCAGCAGCGGCACCGTCGAACGGGCCAGTGCGGTGCGGGTCGTGCTGCCGATGATGCGCTCGGTCCAGTGAGCATGACCGTAGGTTCCCATCACGATCACGTCGACGCCGAGCCGTGTCGCCAGCACGAGGATGGCTTCGCCGATCGGCAGCGTGCTCGTCTCCAGCGCCGCGTCGACCGTCACGCCGTGCTGCGTCAGCCAACGCTGCACCGTCTGCGCGCGCCGGCGGATGGCCGCTTCGGCCGGCTCGCCCGGGCGGCACCAGACCCGCAGGTGCACTCGTTGCGCGGCGCGCAGCATCGGCAGCGCATCGGCGGTGGCCCGCGCGCAGCCGGGGCTGTCGTCCCAGGCCACGAGCACGTTCTGGCCCAGCCGATCGAAGCGCCCGGCGGCGGGCACCACCAGCGTCGGCCGTGCGTTGTGCAGCAGCACGTGATCGACGAAGCGCTTGTCGTGGCGGTGGCTCGGGCTCGCGGTGTCGGCCTGGCTGATGACGGTCAGGTCGGCGCAATGCGCCTCGTGCAGCACGATCGGCAGCGGTTCGCCCTCGCGCACGACGGTCTCGAACGAGGCCGCGCCCTCGGCGCGACAGACCTGCTCGAAACGCTCGGTCCACCGGCTGGCCCGATCGAGCGCGCCGGCGCGCGCCGCGTCGACCTCCTCGATGCTGTGCGAGGCACCCGCCAGCGACGGCAAGAAATCCAGCGGCCCGGTGGGCGCGAGGCCGATCAGGTGGCTCGCGTGGGCGGCAGCCATGCGCGCCGCAAGGTGGCTGCGCACCGCGCAGGGCGCCTCGCCGTCGAGCAAGACGAGCAGGCTGCGAAAGCTCATGCAACGAACATACCGCGGCACGCCTGTGCGGTCTTGACGCGGCGCAATGCACCCCCGCCGACAGGCGCCGAGACTGGAATGCGCGGATCGCACCCGCGCCGAACTTCGAGGTGACCATGTACTCACGCATCCTCGTGCCGCTGGACGGCAGCCCCCCGTCGCAACACGGCTTCGACGAAGCCGCGGCGCTGGCCACGCAACTGGGCTCGTCGCTGCATCTGCTCAACGTCGTCGACGCGCGGCTGCTGGTCGCCGAGGTGTCGGCCTATCTGCCGCCCGATCGGCTGCTCGACGACTGGCGGGCGGCGGGCGAGCGGCTGGTGTCGGACGCCGTCGAGCATGCGCGGTCCAAGGGCCTGGCGGCCGAAGGTGCCGTGCGTTGCGACCCGGGGCTGCGGGTGTGCGACATCATCGTCAAGGAAGCGCAGGACTGCCGCGCTGAGCTGATCGTGATGGGCACGCACGGTCGGCGCGGCCTGCGCCGGCTCGCGCTCGGCAGCGACGCCGAGCTCGTGCTGCGCGAAAGCCCCGTGCCGGTGCTGCTGGTGCGCGGGCCCGAAGCGGCGGATGAGGCGGCCTCGACCTGATTCGACAGGTCAGGCGGGGCCGCGGGCGCGGGTCAGGCCGGGCGCCCGAGCCCGATCGGCGCCGGCACGAGATTGACGATGCGCTTGAACAAGGCCTCGTAGTCGGCTTCGGGCGGGCATCCCGTGAGCGGGTCGCGGTTGGCGCTGAAGGCGGCGTCCAGCTCGGCCCAGTCGCCGTCGGTGAGCACCTGTTCCGCCAACGGCAGCACCACCTGCTCCTCGGCCGCCATGTGGGCCAGATAGAAGTCGCAGAAGCGCTGCGCCGCTTCCTCGAAGGCCGCGCGGCGCGTCTCGCCGAGCATCTCGAAGCTCAGCAGGGTGTGTTCGAGTTCGCGGATGTTGCGTTCGCCGCGCGCGTGTTCGTCGTCGAGCCGGTCCAGCAGTTCGTGCGCCAGCGCGCTGCGCGCGCGCAGCATCGGGAACAGCAGCTCCGACTCCTTGCGGTGGTGCCGCTTCTCGGGAAACTCGTCGAGGTAGAACAGCATCGCGCGCAAGGCGCCGAAGTCGGGCAACTGGTGGCGCCGCTGCTCCTGCTCGATCAGCAGCACGAGAGAGGTGAGCATCGCCGACAGCGCGGCGTGTTCTTCGCGAATGATGCGGATGGCGGCATGTGGCATGGCAATCCTCTGACAACGAGGATCCAAGACTGGCACCGCGCGCAGCACGAGGGGTTGCCAAAGATCAACGGGCGCCCTCCGCAGGGCGCCCGGCGAGGTCGGGTAATGATCAGCCGCAGCTGCCGATGTGTCCGCAGGCAGTGCAGAAGTCGCAGCCGTCCTTGTGGATCATCGTCGCGTTGCCGCATTCCGGGCAGCGCGCGCCGGCCATCGGGGCGGCTTGTGTCGACGGCGAATCGGGCATCTGCAAGATGCCCATCTCCTGCAGCGGATAACCCTCTTCGTCGAGCACGCCGAGCATCGCGTAGCGGTGGATGATCAGGCGCGCGAGGTAGGCCACCGTGGAGGGCCAGGTCTGCTGGCGCTGCTGCCCGCGCGGCAGCCCCGGCACGAAGGCCATGAAGTGCCCGAGCGGCTCGGCATAGCTCAGCAGCTTGCGCAGCTTCATGCCGATCCATGCCGGGTCGAGCACGCGCATGTCGAGCGAGAGGATGCGCGCGAGGCCGTCCATCGCGCGCGGGTAGTTGCCCGAGAAACCGAGCGCGCAGGGCCGGGTGATGGCGCCGCCCTGGCCGTCGGGCAGCAGCACTTCCTTGAGCGTGAGCGTGAAGGCTTCGTCGCTGGCCGGGTTGTGGATGTCGACCGACCAGGCGAGCGTGCCGTTGGGGCCGGTCTGCGGCTCCTCGCGGCTGAACATCGCGTCGAGCACCGGTGTCGCCGAGGCGTCGCCCGACCACAGGCCGAGCTGCTCGCAGCGCCAGCGGATGACGGCCGAGGTGGCCGCCACCACGCCGGGGAAGCGCCGCATCTCGCCGTGCGGCGGGAAGGGCATCTCGAACGCACGCTCCTCCTGCACGGTGGCGAGCGCCTCGAGCTTGAGGCGCGCCCACGCGGTGTCCTTCGCGCGCAGGTCCATCGACAGCGTCTTGGCCAGCGCACCCAGGCCGCGCGGCTGTTCGGCGCCGTTGACCCAGACCTCGAACGGCGCCGGTCGGCCGTTGCTGTCCGGCAGTTCGCCGATGAACAGCGCGAAGGTGCCGAAGGGGTGCTTGATCATGTACGTCCAGGCCGCGTTGCCGGCCGGCAGCTCGGGCCGCCCGGGCCAGCGCAGCGAGGCGAGCACCGGCTGCGGCATGCGCTCCAGCGCGAGGCGCTGGTTGACGTGGCCAGCGTCGAGGGCGGGCGCGGGTGTCGTCGCCACCGGCGCGACGCTCAGCACCGAGCCCAGCACCGCATTCGGCCGGTAGGTCGCGAGCCCCTTGAGGCCCGACTTCCACGCACGCAGGTACAGGTCCTGGAAGTCGGCATACGGATAGTCGGCCGGCACGTTGACGGTCTTGGAGATCGCGGTGTCGACGTAGGGCGCGACGGCGGCGACCATCTCTTCGTGCGCCTGGGCGCTCATCTGCAAGGCCGTGACGAAGGCCGGCGTCAAGGGGGCGTCCTCGCCCTTGAGGTGGCGGTACAGCCGCCAGGCGTGGTCTTCGACGGCGTATTCCTTGAAGGTGCCGTCGGGCATGCGCTTCTTGCGCGTGTAGCTCCACGAGAACGGCGGCTCGATGCCGTTGCTCGCGTTGTCGGCGAAGGCGAGGCTGATGGTGCCGGTGGGCGCGATCGACAACAGGTGCGAGTTGCGCAGCCCGCCGGCGCGGATGCGCTCCTTGAGCGCGGCGGGCAGCCGCGACGCGAAGGTGCCGCGGCTCAGGTACAGGTCGGCGTTGAACAGCGGAAAGGCGCCGCGCTCGGCCGCCAGGTCGGCCGAGCCGGCATAGGCGGCGTCGCGCAGCACCTCGGCGATGCGCCGCGCCGCGTCGCGCGCCGGGGCGGTGTCGTAGCGCAGGTTGAGCATCACCAGCGCGTCGCCGAGGCCGGTGAAGCCGAGGCCGATGCGCCGCTTGTTGCGCGCCTCCTCGGCCTGCCGCTCGAGCGGCCAGAAGGTGATGTCGAGCACGTTGTCGAGCATGCGCACGGCCACCTGCGCGTGCTTGGCGAACGCCTCCTCGTCGAAGCGCGCATTCGGCTCGAACGGATCGCGCACGAAACGTGTCAGGTCGATCGAGCCGAGGCAGCAGCAGCCGTACGGAGGCAGCGGCTGCTCACCGCAAGGATTGGTCGCCGCGATGTGCTCGCAGTAGGAGAGGTTGTTGTCGACGTTGATGCGGTCGAGGAACAGCACCCCCGGCTCGGCGTGATCGTAGGTGGACCGCATGATCTGGTCCCACAGCTCGCGCGCCGGCAGCGTGCGGTAGACCCACATGCCGTCCTCGCGCTGCCAGGCGCCGTCGGCCTTTTGCTTGGGGCCCGGCGCGGCGCGGTGCACCAGCTCGATCGGGCGGTCTTCCTGCACCGCCTGCATGAAGATGTCGGTCAGGCCCACCGAGATGTTGAAGTTCTTCAGGTCGCCCGAGTCCTTGGCGTGGATGAATTCCTCCACGTCCGGGTGATCGCAGCGCAGCACGCCCATTTGCGCGCCGCGCCGCGAGCCGGCCGACTCCACCGTCTCGCAGGAGCGGTCGAACACCCGCATGTACGACACCGGCCCCGAGGCGCTGGACTGGGTGCTGCCGACCCAGGCGCCGCGCGGGCGGATGCGCGAGAAGTCGTAGCCCACACCGCCGCCGCGGCGCATCGTCTCAGCCGCTTCGGTGAGCGCGGTGTAGATGCCCGGGTGGCCGTCGTCGTCGGAGGCGATCGAGTCGCCCACCGGCTGCACGAAACAATTGATCAGCGTGGCGGTGAGATCGGTACCGGCGGCGGAGTTGATTCGCCCTGCCGGCACGAAGCCGTCCTGCAGCGCGCGCAGGAAACGCGCTTCCCACTGCGCGCGCGTGTCGGGCGCTTCCACCTGCGCCAGCGCCCGCGCCACGCGGCCACGCACGTCGTCGACGCTGCGTTCGTCGCCCTTGGCGTATTTCTCGATCAGCACTTCTTCGCTGATCGCCTGGGCAGTCAAGGCGAGGGCCGTCGTCGACGGCGAGGTGGCGGCTGTCATGGAGTCTCCGGGCAAAAGAATGGCACGGACCATAACGACGCGCTCGGCGCAGGGTTTTGACCCCAGTCAGTGCGCTGCCAGGTTGACTGGGCTAGGGATTCCCCAATCGACAGCGTCTTGCGAACGGGCTCGCGAAGCGCCCTCTACTCGAAGTGCACCGCCTCGCCCGACGGATCCAGCGCGAGGAAGCCGCCGATGCTGCCGCCGCGAATGCGCTCGACCATCGCCTGCAGCGCCTGCTCGATCTGCGCGGGGCCGGGCGGCTGCCCACCGCGTCCCGGCAAGCCGGCGGCGAAGAGCACCTGCCACGGCGGTCCGGCCAGGCGCGCCTCGGCTGCCAGCGCTTCGAAGCTGCTCAGCTCGTCGAGTCCCTTGTCGACGCACATGAGCGGCGCCAGAGCGCCGCCGCCGCCTTCGGCGAAGCGCTGGCGCTGGGCGGGCGTCGCGTCGTCGGGCAGCTCGGCGGTGGTGAAGACGAACAGCAGGCGCTGCGGCTCGGGCTGCGCTGCGGCGCTGCGCAGCAGTTGGTCGAACAAGGTCAGGTTTGGCATGGCCGGAAGCCTCTCAGCCTTCGATCCGGCGGGATTTGAGTTACGTCAAAACCACGGCTTCGACGTGATGCCCCAATGCCGGGCATGAAATTGCCTGCGTTCTTCGATGACGTTCCCGCGTTGCGTGTGGTCGATCCGCTGGCCGAGATGCTGGGCTGCGCGGAGGGCGGGGTCCTCGAATACCGCTACGCCGACGCGGTTCGCCTGACCGGCCACTCGTGCCCCACGGTCGCCGCGGCCTACTGGCTCACCTGGCGCGCGCTGCACGAGCTGTACCCGGGCACGCTGCCGCAGCGCGGCGGCATCAAGGTCGAGTTCCGCGACGATGCGCGTGTGGGCAGCACCGGCGTCGTCGCGACCGTCGTGCACATGCTCACCGGCGCGGCCGGCAGCAGCGGCTACAAGGGCATCGGGGGTCGCCACGGCCGGGCCGGGCTGATGCGCTTCTCGCCCGGGCTGCCGCAGTCGCTGCGCTTCACGCGGCTGGACAACGCCCACGCGGTCGATGCGGCGGCCGACCTGTCGCTGCCGCCCGCCCACCCGGCGCTCGACGCACTGCTGCAGCGCTGCGCCCAGGGCAACGCCGATCGCGAGACGCTGGCCGAGCTGGGCCGCCACTGGCAGGAGCGCGTACGCGAACTGCTCATCGACCTGGCCTACGACCCCGGCGTGTTCGTCATCCGGCGGCTCGAGCCGCGGCGCTCGGTGGCGAACTCGCCGCTCGCCGACACCACCAGGCAGCACGCGGCCTGACATGTCCAAGGACCGGGCGCACCTGCCGCTGGTGTATTCCTGCTCGGGCTGTTCCAGCGCCGCGCAGATGGCGAACCACCTCGCCGTGCGGCTGGACCGCGAGGGCGTGGCCGAGATGTCGTGCATCGCGGGTGTCGGCGGCAACGTGCGCAGCCTCGTGCGCAAGGCCCGCGACGCGGCCGATTCGGGACGCCCCATCGTCGCGATCGACGGCTGCATCCTCGCCTGCGCGCGCAGCTCGCTGGCCGAGCGCGGCGTCAAGCCGACCGAGCACATCCAGCTCGGCGACGCCGGCGTGCGCAAGCGGTACGTCGCCGACTTCGACCCCGCGCAGGCCGCCACGATGTACGAGGTGCTGAGCGACCGCGTGCGCACGCTCGCGGCCTCGGGCGACACGGGCACGGACCCATCGGATCTTCCGGCGCCGCCGCTGAACGGGGACACCACCCAGCGCTGACCGCCGAAATACCGCGCCGGGCACGGGCCTTTCTGAAGATATATCATTGGCATATCTTTAGAAGCCAATCACCGCGCCCAGGAGCCACGCGTGTCCCCGCAAGAGCTATGCACCGAAGAGGAAATCACTGAACTCGTCCACGGCTTCTATGCCGCGGTCCGGGCCGATCCGCTGCTGGGGCCGGTGTTCGCCGCCCACGTGAAGGACTGGGACACCCATCTCGCCAAGATGGTCGACTTCTGGTCGTCGGCGTTGCGCCGCACCGCGCGCTACCGCGGCATGCCCATGCCCGCTCACACCGCGTTGCCCGAACTCGACGCGTCGCGTTTCGAACGCTGGCTTCAGTTGTTCCACGCGACCACCGCGGGCCTCGCCAATGTGGCGTTGCGTGAGCGCGCCGACGAGCTGGCGCGGCGCATCGCGCAAAGCCTCTGGTACGGCTACCAGATGCACCACCAGCCCAGGCGCCTGCCCGAAGACCTTCGTCCGATCAACGCGTCCGCGAGCCGGGCCTGATGGACAGCGCCGTCCTCAGCTTGCTCGGCGCCTTCGTGCTGTCGATCATCGGCCTGTTCGTCTTCATCTGGTCGATGCGCCGCGGACTGCTGGTCGAGAACCCGGGCGCCGCCTCGGTGATCTTTGCACGCGGCGAGATCGGTCGCGTCGACGACCCGGCGCTCGCCGGCGACGCGCAGCGCTCCATGCAGCACGCGGCGAGTGCGCGCCACGGCGACGAACCGCCTCCGTCGGCCGACCCGGCCGAGATCGCCGACCGCATCGCCGCGGATCGATCGACCTCGTTTCCGGTGTTCATGTTCATCGCCTTCGCCTGCTTCTGGCTGCTCATCGGTTCGGCGGCGGGCCTCGTGGCGTCGATCAAGCTGCACGAGCCCGACTGGCTCGTCAACGAAGCGTGGCTCACGTTCGGCCGCATCCGCACGGTCCACCTCAACGCGGTGATCTACGGCTGGTCGTCCAACGGCTGCCTCGCGATCATCCTGTGGCTGCTGCCGCGGCTGCTGCGCACACCGCTGCGCGGCGCGCAGTGGACGATGCTCGGCGGCACTTTCATCAACGCGGGCATCGCCGCCGGCATCGGCGCGATCGCGGCGGGCTGGAGCGACGGCATGGAGTTCCTCGAGATTCCGTGGCAGATCTCGATCTTCATCTTCGCCGGCTTCGCGCTGATCATCCTGCCCGTGCTGGTGACGCTGGTGAACCGCAAGGTCGAGCACCTGTACGTCAGCGTCTGGTACATGGTCGCGGCCCTGCTGTGGATCGCGCTGCTGTTTTTCGTCGCCAAGCTGCCCGGCGTGCACACGGGCGTGCAGCAGGCGACCACCAACTGGTGGTACGGCCACAACGCACTCGGCCTGTGGTTCACGCCGGTCAGCGTCGGCGCGATCTACTACTTCCTGCCCAAGATCATTGGCCGGCCGGTTCGCTCTTACAACCTCTCGCTGCTCGGCTTCTGGACGCTCGCCTTCTTCTACGGCCAGGTCGGCGGCCACCACCTGATCGGCGGCCCCGTTCCGGGATGGCTCACCACGCTGTCGATCGTGCAGAGCGTGATGATGGTGATCCCGGTCATCGCGTTCACGATCAACCAGGCCGGCACGCTGCGCGGGCACATGCACCTTGCACGCTACTCGCCCACGCTGCGCTTCATGATGTTCGGCGGGCTGATGTACCTCGCGTCGTCGCTGCAGGGTTCGGCCGAGGCGCTGCGCAGCGTCAACGCGGTCACGCACTTCACGCACTTCACGGTGGCACATGCCCACCTGGGCATGTACGCCTTCGTCGCGATGGTGCTGTTCGGCGCCATCTACTTCATGCTGCCGCGCGTGCTCAACTGGGAGTGGCCCTACCCGGGGCTGATCACGCTGCACTTCTGGCTCGTCGCCGTCGGCATCGGAATCTACTTCGTCGGCCTCACGATCGGCGGCTGGCTGCAGGGCACGGCCATGCTCGATGCGGCACGCCCGTTCATGGAGTCGGTCGCGGTGACGCTGCCGTACCTCAAGTGGCGCAGCCTCGGCGGCGCGTTGATGACGCTGGGCCACCTCGTCTTCGTCGGCCACTTCTTCGCGATGGCGCTGCGCTTCGGCCCGCAGCGCACCGGCGCGGCGCTGTTCTGGCAGCCGCAGATCGGAGCCGCCCATGGAAAATGAGATCAAGCTCGCCGCCGGCGCCGTGGCGGCGCTGGGCGTCGCCACGGCGGCGCTGGTCGCGATGCCCTACATCCAGGTGCGCGACGTGAAGCCGCTGCCCGGCCTCAAGCCCTACACCGAGGCGCAGCAGCGCGGCCGCGACGTCTACGTCGCCAACGGCTGCCTCTACTGCCACACCCAGCAGCCGCGCGACCGCGGCCTCGGGCCCGACCTGTCCCGCGGTTGGGGCCGTGCGTCGGTGCCCGCCGACTACGTCTACGACAAGCCGCACCTGCTGGGCAGCATGCGCACCGGGCCCGACCTGCTCAACATCGGCGCGCGCCAGCCGAGCCGCGACTGGCACCTGGGCCACCTCTACCAGCCGCGCGCCTACGTGCCGGGATCGATCATGCCGTCCTACCCCTATCTCTTCAGCACCAAGGACGCGGCCCAGGAGGGCGACCACGTCGTGCAACTGCCCCCGGGCTACGCCCCGGCCGGCAAGGTGGTGGTGGCCAGGCCCGAGGCGCTCGACCTGGTGAAGTACCTGCAGGCGCTGGACCGCACCTATGCCGTGCTGCCGACGGCGGCAAAGCGCTAGGAGCGTGCGCATGAACGAACCTCGCCACGACGCGCAGCAGCGCGAAAACGCCGAACCCTCCGAGCGGCAGCAGCCGGTGCCGCTGGTCGTGGCCATCGTCACGCTTGCGATGGTGTTGTTCGGCGTCGGCTACATCTTCTCGTCGGAGTCGTTCGGCCGCGCCGATCTCGGCGATCGCCGCACGCTGGCCGACCTGTCCGGCCCCGCCGCGAACACCGGCCAGGCGGCCGACGGCAAGCAGCTCTTCAACGCCCATTGCGTCGCCTGCCACCAGGCCCACGGCAAGGGGCTGCCCGGCGTCTTTCCGCCGCTCGACGGTTCGGAGTGGGTCACCGGCAACGCACGTGTGCTGGCCAACATCGTGCTGCACGGCGTCGAGGGCGAACTCACCGTCATGGGACGGGCCTACCAGGGCTCGATGCCGGCATTCCGGCAGTTGAGCGATGCAGAGCTCGCAGCGCTGCTGACCCACCTGCGCTCAGCCTGGTCGAACCAGGCGCCGCCGATCGCCGCAACGCTGATCGAGAATGAGCGCCAGGCGAATCCGCGCAGCGCCGCGTTCAAGGGCGGCGAAGAACTGAAGGCACTCGCCGCGACGTTCTGAGAACTCCGAGGACCGGACGATGCGCCTGACCACGATGACCGACTACGCACTGCGGCTGCTGATGTACGTGGCCCAGCAGGATGGCCGCCTGTGCACGATCGCCGAAGTCGCCCAGGCTTATTCGATCTCCGAGGCACACCTCATGAAGATCACCCACCAGCTGGCGCTCGCCGGCTGGCTGGAGACGCTGCGCGGCAAGGGAGGCGGCATGCGGCTTGCGCGGCCGGCCGGGCAGATCAACCTCGGCGAAGTGGTGCGCAGCATCGAGCCCGACTTCTCGCTGGTCGAGTGTTTTGCCACCGGCAGCACCTGCACGCTGACCGGCACCTGCGGCCTGACGGGCGTGCTCGCCGGCGCGATGCGCGAGTTCATGCAGTACCTCGACCGCCACAGCCTCGCCGACGTGCTGGCGCCACCGCCCACCCGGCGCCCGACCGTGGTCAGGTTCGATCCCCAGCCGCGTGTTCGCGCGCGGCCGAAAGCGGCCTGATGCTGCGCACTGCGATCGCGAGCGCGCTGTTCGTCGCGCTGTCGTTCCTCGCGGCGCAGTGGCTCACGCACGACTACCAGGTCTGGACCGCCGAGGGGGCGCGCCGCCTCGAGGCCGAACTGAACCCGGTCGCCGCGCCGCATCTCGTCATGGACGGGCCTGGCGTCTCAGGGCAGACGCTGCACGGCCTGCTGGCCGACGGCCGCTCGGTCACCATCGTCGACTTCATGTACACGCGCTGCGTCACCGTGTGCGCCGCGCTCGGCAGCGCCTTCCAGCAGATGCAGTCGGCGATCCGCGCCGACGCCGCGCCGCTGCGGCTGCTCTCGATCAGCTTCGACGCGGCGCACGACGACGCGGCCCTGCTGCAGCGCTACGCCGAGGGCTTGCGCGCCGATCCGGCGCTCTGGCGCTTCGCGCGGGTGGCGAACGCGGCCGAGGCGCAGGCGCTGCTCGATCGTTATCTCGTCACCGTCATCGACGACGGGCTCGGCGGTTTCGAGCACAACGCGGCGTTGCTGGTGGTCGACCCCGCGGGGCGCCTGTTGCGCATCTTCGACTACACCGAGCTCGACACCGCACTCGCGTATGCGCGCTGGGTCGCCGGCGGGCCTGGATCATGAAGGCGACGGCGCTGCGTGTCGTGACGGGGCTCGCTCTCGCCGGGGGGCTGCTGCTGCCGCCACTGCGGCACGCCCTCGAATCGAGCATGAGCCTGCACATGCTGGTCCAGTACCCGGCGCTGCTGCTGGCCGGCGCGCTGCTCGGCGCCGCCGTGCCGTGCACGATGCAGCGGCGGCTCGCCGCGTGGAACGTGCTCGGCATCAGCGGGCTCGCCGCCTGCACGCTGGTCCTCGCCGTCGCGATGATTCCTCGGGTGCTCGACCTCGCGCTCGTCGACATGCGTGTCGAGGCGGTCAAGGTGGGGGCGCTGCTGCTCGCCGGCGCCATGCTGCTGCCCTCGTGGCGCGCCGCCGGGCTGATCGTGCAGGGCTTCTTTCTCGGCAATGTGCTGCCGATGACGGCGATCATCGGCACGCTCTACGCCGACTCGCCGCTGCGCCTGTGCAACGCCTACCGGCTCGACGACCAGCGGCAGCTCGGGCAGGCGCTGGTGTGGATCGCCATCGCCATCGCGCTTGCATGGCTGGCCCGCGCCGGGCGCCGGCTGATGTCGGAGCCGCCACCGTCGGCCGGCGCCGGCGATGAAGCGCCGCCTACGACCCGCCCGCCTCGCGCAGCTTCTGCTCGACGAGCGACTTGAGCTGAGCCTCGCCGAACTCGCGCAAGGGTTCGCCGTTGACGAAGAAGCCTGGCGTCTTGGTGACCTTCAGGGTCTTCATGTCGGCGATGTCCTGCTGGAGCAGACGGTCGAGGGCTTCGCTGCCGGCGTCCGACCTCGCCCGGGCGAGATCGAGGTCGATGCCGTCGATCAGGCCCCAGATCAGCTCGGGCCGCGAGTTCTGGTGCGACGCCCACTGCGCCTGGCCGGCCAGCGTCTTCTCCAGCGCTTCCCAATACTTGCCCTGCAGCCGCGCCGCTTCGAGGATCTTGATCGCGACGTCGGACCCGTTGTGCAGCGGGGCATAGCGCACCACGAGGCGGATCTGGCCGAAGCTCGAGTTCACCATGCGCTTGACGATGGGGTAGAACGCGCGGCACGTCTCGCAGGCCGGGTCGAAGAACTCGACGATGGTCACCTTCGCCGCGGGGTTGCCCCAGACGGCAGAGTGCGGCCTGACCAGCGCTTCGCTGTTCGTGCTCGCGGCCTGCACGGTCTCCTGCCGGGAGCGGTCGTTGAAGACCCCGATGCCCACGATGAACGCCACCAGCACGGCCGCCGATGTCGCGATAACCAGCCATTTCCTGTTCACGCTTCAGTCCTTCTCTTCTTGGCGAACCACAACAGACCGAGGATCGCCGTGAACGCCATCATCGACAGCAAGGGAATCGGGACCAGCCCCGCCACCAGCTGCTTCACGTCCGCGCACGACGACCCTTCGCCGCAGGGCACCAGCCCCTCGGACACGACTCCCCAGAACAGCAGGCCGTGGTAGACGGCGATGCCCCATCCCGCCCACGCCAGGGGCAGGGCATAGCGCAGGCTGCGTGCGTCGGAATCGAGCAGCCCGATGCCGAGCACGACCACCAGCGGAAACATCGCGATGCGCTGGTACCAGCACAACACGCAAGGCGTCATGCCCATCACCTCGCCGAGAAAGAGCGCGCCGGCGCTGGCCAGCAGGGCGACGAACCAGGCGAAGAACAGCGGCGTCCACCAGGCGGCGCGTGAGTCGCCCTGCGGCGGCGCGGCGGACGGTCTGGCGGTCATCGGGGCCGGTGAGCGGCGTCCGCCGCGGCCCTTGCCGCGAGCGTGGGGAGGGTCGGCAGCAAGCATGGCCTCCTTTGTCGGCGATCCGGCCCGCCGCGCGCTTGATCGCGGTCAACCATCGGCGGGCGGCGGGCCCTCGCGGGCCTGCTGCACCCGCAGCTTGGCCGAGATGTAGGCGCCTTGCGGCACGTGCAGCAGATCGCAGATCTTGCGGATCACATGGTTCTCGTGCGCGCTCAGCTGCCCGTCGGCGTACGCCACTTCCCACAGCGCCTCGATCATGCGCACCTTCTGGGGGAAGTCGAAACCCTCGTTGATGCGCGAGGTGAAGCTGTGGAAATCGTGCGCGTCGCGCGCGGTCTGCTCGGCGAGTTCGAGCAGGCGTTCCCGTTCGTCGGCTGCCAGCGCGAACTTGCGCTGCAGCGCGGCCAGCACGGCGCTGCGTTCGCCGTCGTCCATCTGCGTGTCCGAACGCATCACCTCGACCAGCAGCACGGCCGCCGCGAGCTGCAGCAGGTGCTCGCGCTGCTGCGGCGGCTCGGTGGCGGCCGGCGGCTTCAACGAATCGAACAAGTCCTTCAGCGTGCGCAGCATGTTCTTGTCTCCCGCGTGTCGAGCGATGGTAGGAGCGCAGTGTGACCGCGCGCGATCGACCCCGCCGCGCGAGCGGACTTCGGCGCGGACCTTACAGCAACGCGAGGAAGCCCCAGGGGTTCTTGCTGAAGCCGACCGAGACGATGTAGGCGATGGTGGCGAGTGCCGCCACCCAGGCCGCCGCCCGCACGGCGAGCGGCCGGCCCGGCTTGAGCGCCAGCATGCCCAGGCCGATGTAGATCAGCAGCCCGATGATCTTCGCCGTGAGCCAGGGCATGGTCGCAGGGTTGACCCGCATCATCCACACCATGGCGATGGCCGACAGCAGCAGCACCGAGTCGACGATGTGCGGCAGCGTCTTCGCCGGCCGGCGCTGCACCCAGGCCGCGCCGAGCAGCGCGCCGAGCCCGCGGGCGAAGAAGCCGGTGAACGACAGCGCGACGGCGGTCTGGTGAATCGTCTTGAGGGTCAGGTAGTCCATTGTGATGGTCTTGATGGGAACGAGGGCCCTCGCATGCTCACTCGATCCGTTCGCACTGAGCTTGTCGAAGTGCCCGTGCGTCCTGAGCCTGTCGAAGGGACTGAGCTTGTCGAAGTGCCCGTGCGTCCTGAGCCTGTTGGCAGCCTGGGGCTTCGGCAAGCTCAGCCCGAACGGGGATTGTGTTCTGCTCCCTCAATCAGCCGGGCTTGCCGTCCAGGCGCGGCCGGCTCAGCACCGGCCAGTAGCGCACGGCATACAAGCCGAAACCTGCCGACCACAGCGCGGCCGAGCAGAGCACCGCGTGCAGTGTCGCCGATGGCGCGACCATCGGCACGGCCACCCGCACCAGCGCCGCCAGCATCACCAGCACATAGCAGGCGACGTCGACGCGGTCGGCCCGCAGCGGCCGGCCGGTGTGCCCGCGCGCCGTGCGCGTCATCATGCCGATGATCAGCCCGCCCACCGCGCCGACGGTCAGCGCATGGGTGGCGAAGGTCGGCGCGAGAACGTCGAGCAGCGCAAGCGCGCGCAGGCCGAAGTGCAGCACGATCCACAGGTAGGCCGCATGCAGAACCCACACCAGCGGCGTGCGCCACGTGGTCCAGGGTTGCCACAGCCACAGGCGCGCGCCGTGCGCGATCGCCGCCACGCCGAGCAGCGCCGCCATCGCCGCGGCGGGCAGCTGAAGCAGGTCGGCGGCCAGCAGCGCCAGCACCGAGCCGAGGGCGGCCTTCTCGACCCACGGGTGGCGCGTCGCGTTGGCGCCGGGCACGCCATTGTTGGTGAACATCGGAATCACGCGTCCGCCCATCACCGCCATGATGAAGAGCACGACGTCGAGCGCGATCTGCACGCCGATCCAGGCCGGCAGTTGCAGCACGCCCAGCTGCGACAGGTGGATCGCGAAACTCGCCACGCCCAGCAGCGCCAGCAGCGCGACGAAGAAGTAGTTGCGGCGGTTGCGCGAAGCCCAGAACGGAATGGCGAGCGCCGCCGCGGCGGCGAGCGGGAAGGCGGCATTGACCACCGCCGCGGCCCAGCCGAACGGGGTCAGCACCAGCACGCGGCCGGCCAGCCACAGCAAGGCGAGTGCCGCGAGCGGCATGCCGGTGGGCGTGGGCCGGTTCGACCAGTTGCGCCCGGCGGTGAAGAGAAAGCCGACGATCACCGCGAGGGCGAAGCCGAACACCATCTCGTGCGCGTGCCACAACGGCCCGGCCAGGTACGGCGTGCCGATCCAGCCGGCGAACTGCAGCGCCCACAGCCCGATCGACAAGGCCGCGAAGCAGCTCGCGAGCAGATAGAAGGGCCGGAAGCCGAGCTGCCAGAGCGCGAAGCCGCGCGGTGCGGCCTGGGCGGGCCGGCGGGGTTCTTCGATCGAGATCAAGGGTGCCATCACGGTGTCTTGGTAGGGGCGGGCTGTCCGCCTCGCGTTGTCCAGACGATGGCCGAGCCGGCCACCGTCGCAGCAAAGAAGGCGATCGCGACCGCGTTCATGATCGCGCCGATGGCGCGCCAGTCGTGATCGGCGAAGCCCAGGCCGAGCCGCAGCACGAGCGAGGCGTGCAGCAGCAGCAAGGGCGCGTAGAAGTGCGCGCCGAAGCGCAGCTTGATGCGCGCCACAGCCGGCAGGATCACCGGCGCGTGGCCCATCACCATGCTGAAGATGAAGCCGAGCCCGAGCGCGTGCAGCGCCAGGTCGCGTGCCGGCCAGCCGAGCGCGGTGGCGGCCCAGGCAACGCCGGCGAGCGCGAGCCAGACGTAGCCGCTCAACAGGCACACCGCCATGTAGCGGCTGAGCCCGTGGGCGAGCACCGTGCGCCGTGCGATGTCGAACACGCCGAGCCAGGCGGCGAGCGCGGCCAGCGCACCGCCATAGATGACGCCGCCCGCCGCGGGCCACGCCGCCGAGCCGGCTGCGCCGGCCAGAAGGGCAAGCAGGATCGCGATCAGCGCGGGCTGCGCCGCCGCATGGCGGCGCATCAACCGCGTCATCTCCAGCCGCTCGCCGGCGATGGTGAGCACCAGCATGGCGAACCACCATGGCAGGGTGGCGCCGCTGCCGAGCCCGGCGGCGAACAGCACATTGCCGATCAGCCAGGCGAACGCCCCCACCAGCAGCACGGTGGTGTGCGCGGCGGCCTGGCGAATGACGACAACCACGTTCACCGCCACGAACACCAGCGCGGCGAACACCAGCGCCCATGCCGCCGGGGCGACCTGTCCGGCCAGCAGCAGCACGCCGGCCGCGCCCGAGGCGATCGGCGCGGCGAATGCCGCGCGCAGCTTGATCGCGACGGCACGTTCGATCGCGATCACCGTGCCGAGAAAGCACGACATCATCAACGCCGCGTGCGACAGGCCGGCCTGGCCCATCAGCGCCGCATCGGCGGCCAGCGGCCAGGCAATGCCCGCGCGCAGCAGGCCGCCTGCGATGCCGGCCAGGAGCGACGCGGCGACGAGCAGCACGAACAGCGGCCGCGCCGCCGTCGCCACGAGCGGCGTCGGGCTGCGGGCCGGCGGCCGTGCGCGGGTCATCGTCACCATCCCATGAAGTCGCGCGCGCGTTCGCTCATGCGATCGGGCGTCCAGGGCGGGAACCAGGTGAGTTCGACGTCGACGGCGACATCGGCGGGCAGGGTGCATTCGAGTTCCTGCTGCACTTCGTCCATGATGACGTCGGTGACGGGGCAGGCGGCCGAGGTCATCGTGACGCGCACATGCGCCACGCCGTCGGCGATGCGCACGCCGTACACGAGGCCGACGTCGACGATCGACATCGCGACCTCGGGGTCGACGACGCGGGTCAGCGCGGCGAGCACCGGCTGCGCCAGCTCGGGCGGGCCCTCGTAGGGGTAGGGCTGTTCGGGGGGAGGAACGTCGGGTGGGATGTTCATGGTGGTTTCGGTGGCGGTGTCATGCCCGAGGGAATCCGTCTCGCGGCTGGATGAACATCACGCGGGCGAGCGTGGAGCGGTTGTGCACCAGGTCGGCCAGCGTATAGCGGTCGAGCACCGCCTGGAAGGCGTCGACCGCCTCGGTCAGCACGCCACGCAGGCGGCAGATGCGCGCGATCGAGCAGCTGTCGGGCGAGTCGCCGAAGCATTCTGCCGGCATCGCCGCGCCTTCGGTGGCGCGAACGACCTCACCGATGACGATGGCTTCGGGCGGCAGCGCGAGTCCGAGCCCGCCGCCCTTGCCGCGCACGTTGGCGAGCCAGCCTTGTTTGCCGAGGAAGTGGACCACCTTGGTGAGGTGGTTCTCCGACATGCCGAACGAGCCCGCGATCTCGGCGATCGTGGCGCGGCGTGCGGGGTCGGAGGCCAGGTAGATCAGCACCCGCAGGCTGTAGTCGGTGAATGCTGTGAGTTTCATGACGGCAGCCTGCGCAGTGTGATCGAACTCAGCTCCGCGCGGAGGCGGCGCCGGGAAGGCCGCTCACCTCGCGTGTGCCGGGCCGCAGCAGCCGCAGCGCGTACCAGGCGAGGAAGACCGCGCCGCCGGCAAACACGATGTCGCCGGGCACGCGCAGCCACACCAGCGTTTCCATCGCGGTGGAGTGGATGAACTGCGGCGAGCGAGCGAACCACAGGCCCTCGGTGACGCTGGCCCACGCCTGGTAGATGCCGGCCGGCAGCAGCGACAGGAACACCATCATCGCGAGGCCGATGTTCAGGCCCCAGAAGGCGGGCTTGAGCAGGCGGTCGGCGTGCAGGCTGCGCGCGTACAGGCCGCGCAGGCAGAACAGCATCAGGCCGATGCCCAGCATGCCGTAGACACCGAACAGCGCGGCGTGGCCGTGCGCCGGGGTCATGTTCAGGCCCTGCACGTAGTACAGCGCGGCCGGCGGGTTGATGGCGAAGCCGAGCACGCCGGCGCCGACCGTGTTCCAGAAGCCCACCGCGACGAAGCACAGGATCGGCCACTTGTAGGCGACGAGCCACGGCGCGTCCTTCGAGCGGCGATAGGTCTGCAGCGCCTCCAGGCCGATGAGGGCGAGCGGCACCACCTCGAGCGCCGAGAACACGGCGCCGACGGCGATGATGGAGGTCGGCGTGCCGGTGAAGTACAGGTGGTGCAGCGTGCCGAGGATGCCGCCGAACAGGAACACGATGGTCTCGGCGACGATGGCGCGGTTGGCGCTCACGGTGCGCACCAGGCCGAGCCGCGTGAAGATCAGCGCGACGACGGCGGTGGCGAACACCTCGAAGAAGCCTTCGACCCACAGGTGCACAAGCCACCAGCGCCAGTATTCGACCATCGAGTAGTGCGTGTGCTGGCCCCAGACGAGCGAGGTGGCGTAGAAGCCGCCGATGCAGGTGGCCGACAGGAACACCATCGCGATCAGGCCACGCGACTCCGAAGGCTTGGTCAGCGCCGGCCACAGCGCGCGGCCGAGCAGGAAGACCCAGAACAGCAGCCCGACGAAGAGCAGGATCTGCCAGACTCGGCCCATGCTCGTGAACTCGAGGCCCTGGTTGCCGACCCAGAAGCTGAAGTCCGCGCCCTGGCGCTGCAGCGTGCCGAGCCAGCCGGTGGCGGTGGAGCCGACGACGATGGCGATCAGCGCCCAGAACAGCACGTCGACGCCGAGCCTCTGCAGCTTCGGCTCGCGGCCGGACAGCAGCGGCGCGATGTAGAGTCCCGTGGCGAGCCACGCGGTGGCGATCCAGAAGATGCCGACCTGCGTGTGCACCGTGCGGCTCACCACGTAGGGCAGCACCTCGGCCAGCGGAATGCCGAAGAAGGCGTCGCCTTCGACCGCGTAGTGCGCGGTCACGACGCCCATGCCGATCTGCAGCAGGATCAGGCCGACGACGGCGAAGAAGTACTTGCGCGTGGCCTTCATCGAGGGCGTGGCGGCGGCGCCGATCAGCGGGTCGGCCTTCAGCGGCTGCAGCGGGCCCTCGTGTTTCTGGCTGCCGTGGAACCACAGCATGGCGGCGATGCCGGCGATCAGCAGCACGATGCTGACCATCGACCAGATGGCGGCCGAACCCGTCAGCGTGTTGCCCACCAGCGGCTCATGCGGCCAGTTGCTGGTGTAGGAGAGATGGGTTTCGCCCGGCCGGTCGGTGCTGGCGGCCCAGGACGTCCAGAAGAAGAACGCGGTCAGCGCCTGGCGGTCGGCCTTGGCCGGCAGCGCGTCGTCGAGCATCGCGTACTGGTCGCGCAGCGCGGTGAGCGACGGGTCGCCGCTGAACAGCGTCTCGTAGTGATCTGCGACCTCGCGGATCGCCT
Organism: Piscinibacter sp.; assembly: GCA_036401155.1. Lineage (GTDB taxonomy): Bacteria > Pseudomonadota > Gammaproteobacteria > Burkholderiales > Burkholderiaceae_C > Albitalea. The sequence continues at coordinate 22,097 of DASWVR010000234.1, forward strand.
GCGCACGCTCCTTGGAGACGGTGATGTTGCCGCTCGTCTCGTCGTGCGTGTTGCGGCGCATCTCGTCCTTCAACGCGACGTCGATCGCGGCGCGGTCGATCGCCGAGAGGGTGGGTTGCGCCTTGCTGTGCTGCTGAGTGCGGATCGCCTGCAGGGCGACGGCCTCGCGGTGCAGCCAGTCGGCCGACCAGTCCGGCGCGACATAGCTGCCGTGGCCCCACACGGAGCCCATCTGCTGGCCGCCGGTGGACAGCCAGGCCTGTTGCCCGGCCTGGATCTGCTCGCCGGTGAAGATCACGTCGCCGTCGACGCTGACGACGGCCTTGGGGATCGGCGGCGCGCTCACGTAGATCTGGTACCCGAGGTAGCCGAGCGCGCCGAACGACAGCACGAAGACGAGGCCGAGCCATCGCCACAGCCTGCTGTTGGAGGTCATTTGAATGAGGTCCTGAATAGAGTTGAAGTTTGTTCGGTTCCCTCTCCCTCTGGGAGAGGGTCAGGGTGAGGGCCGCGGCGGTCGCGTTTAAGATGTCTCATGAACTTCAGCGGGGGTGGCCCTCACCCCAGCCCTCTCCCAGGGGGAGAGGGAGCAATCAGATGAAGGTCAAGACCCGCCGCACGAGCCGCAGCAGCGGCCGTCCGAATGCCCGTTGGCGAGCTTGGTGATGCTCACGCGCCAGGTGTCGGGGCCGGACTCGAGGTAGTCCCAGCTGAAGGTGCCGGGCATCTCGGCCTGGAACTGGTAGTACAGCGGCTTCGGGTCGTGGTCGTTGACCAGCTGCATCACCTGCCCGGCGGGCAGTTCGCGAAAGGTCGTGAAGATCAGCGGATGACGCTCGCGCGGGGGGATGCTGCGCACGTCGATGGTGGTGGCGGAAGTCGTGGTCATGAAGGCTCCGTTCGAGGGGGTTTGAAGGTGTATTTCAGATGCACCTATAGTAAAAACCCGCCCGCGGGCCCTCCTTGACCTAGATCATGTCCGGTCTCGCCGGCAGGAAAGCGTCGGAGAAACAGGCGTCGTCGCTGAGTCCCTGCGCGATGAACGCCGGCACCGCCGCCTCGACCATCTTCAGCGAGCCGCAGACGTAGACCTCGTAGCCGGTCAGGTCGGCGAAGTCGCCCAGCATCGCGTCGTGCACCAGGCCGATGCGCCCCGTCCAATGGTCTTCGGGCGTCGGATGCGACAGCACCGGCACCACCTGGAAGTTGTCATGCTCGCGCTGCCAGCGCTCGGCGAGTTCGAGCATGTACAGGTCCTGCCGGCGGCGCACGCCCCAGTACAGGCGCATCGGCCGGCGCACGCCGCGGTGGAAGGCGTCCTCGACGATGCTCTTGACCGGCGCGAAGCCCGTGGCGCCGGCCACGAAGAGGATCGGCCGCTCGCTCTCGCGCAGCGTGAAGTCCCCGAGCGGGCCCTCGAACGCCAGGGAGTCGCCCACCTTCATGCCGTCGAACACGTGGCTGGTGAAACGCCCGCCGGGGATGTGGCGAACATGCAGCTCGATGAAGCGCTTGTCGTGCGGCGGGTTGGCGAACGAGAAGGCGCGCCGCTGGCCGTCGTCGAGCACGATGTGGATGTACTGGCCGGCCTTGAAGTCGAGCGTGCGGCCCTCGGGCAGTTCGAGCAGCACGCGCATCACCTCGTCGGCCAGCCGCTCCATGCGAACCACGGTGGCCACGTGCCGGGCCGGGCCCGGCGCGGCGCCGGCCACCGGTTCGATGGCGATCACCACGTCGTCGAGCGGCTCGGCGCAGCACATGAGCGCCTGGCCCCGCGCCTTCTGCGCGTCCGACAGGGCGCTGCGCTGGTAGGGTCGGTGATTCACCGTGCCGTGTTCGATGCTGCACAGGCACACGCCGCAGCCCCCGTTGCGGCATTCGAACGGCAGCGGCAGGCCTTCACGCAGGCCGGCCTCGAGCAGCGTTTCGCCGTCGCGGATGTGGATCTGCGCTTCGCCGCTGGCCGTCGCGCCGTGCACCACGAGCTGGAACTCGCGGCGCGGTCCGCGCCGCCACCGCGGCGGCAACCACGGCAGGACTGCCAGCAGCGCGGTGCCGGCGCCGACCAGGGCCCACACCTGCGACAGCGGCCACGAGACGAGCAGCGGAAAGAGCGCCAGGTAGAACCAGTCCATCTGCAGCGGCCCGACCTCGGTGGCCAGGTCGGCGGCGCCGCCCTGGCTGAGCGCGGGCATGACCACGGACAGCACCAGCAGCGTGACCATCAGGCTCGCGACGATCGGCCGCGGCGGCGTGGTGCGCGCCTTCGGCACGCGCTGCACGTGCACCCACATCAGCAGCAGCACCAGCAGCGGCAGCCCGATGTGCATGAACGACAGCAGCGAGAACAGCCGGTCGCTCACGCTCGCCGGCGTGATGAAGTTGCGCATCAGCGTGCCGCCGAATGTCGGCAGCGAGTCGAGCCATTCGAAGCTCGTGACGATGACGAACTGCGCCATCCGGTCCCAGGGCAGCATGTAGCCGTTGATGCCCGAGATGTAGACGAGCCAGATCAGCGACACGCCGGTGAACCACGAGAACCAGCGGAAGCCGCGGAAATGATCGAAGGCGAAGTGGCGCAGCAGGTGCAGCAGCATCGTGACCACCATCGCGTCCGACGCGTAGCGATGCAGGCTGCGCATGATGCCGCCGGCGAACCACTGGCCGTGGGTCAGCGACTGCACCGAGGAGTAGGCGCCGTTAACGCTGGTCTCGAAGAAGGCGTAGAGGTACAGCCCGCTCGCGCCGACCACCCAGAACAGGAAGAAGGTGATCGACCCGAGGTGGTACAGCGGGTTGAGGCGGTCGCCGAAGGCCGCGTTGAACAGGCCCTCGACACGCAGGAAGAACCACTGCAACAGCGATTGCAGGCGACGGGTCATCGTGCCGCAGCGAGCAGTGCCAGCGGCGCCGGCGGTCGCATCGCGCGCACGACCACGACGACGAAGAGCAGCCCGCCGATGATCGCGATCAGGCCGCCCAGACCCATCAGCCCCATGCCGGCGACTTCCGCCGTGCTGCGCAGCACCTGCTCGGCGCCGGCCACCTTGCGCTGCACGCCGTAGCCACCCGACCAGACCAGCCCGACGATGTGCATCAGCTGGCCGGCGGCGTACAGGCGCGGCTGCCAGGTGGCCATCGCGCCCTGCGGCGTGCCGTAGCCCAGCGCCGGCAGCAGGTGGTACACGAGACCCATCAGCGCGAGCGTCACGCCGACGATGCAGCCGTGGTAGTGGGCGGGGATGCGCACATTGCTGCCGTTGATGAACATGCCGATGACGCCGCCGGCGGCGAACAGCAGCACCGACGAGATCAGCGCCGCGCGCAGCGGGCGCGCCCTTGCATCGGCCTTCGGCGCCGTGACCAGGGCGTAGACCACGGCGAGGCTCACCGGCAGGATCGCCACGCCGCCGCCGAAGCGCATCGCCCAGGTCAGCAGCGCGCGGTGATCGACCGAGGCGATGTCGTAGGCCATGTACGCAAAGGGCGTGACGAACACGCTCGCCAGCGCCAGCGCGAACATCAGCAGCGTCACGCGCGGGCTCAGCGGCACACGGGCGCCGCTCGCGCCGGCGAGCCACAGCCAGGCGACCAGCATCAGCAGCGTCCAGGTGAACTGCAGCGCGTGGCCGCCGCCCCAGAACAGGATCTCGTAGTAGGTCTTGCCCGACAGCGCTGTCGGCAGCACCGCCGCCGACCACGCGAACGCGAACAGCGCGATCGCGGTGGCGACCGCGGCGGCGTTGAGCCCGAAGCGCAGGGCGCCGCGCCCGTCGAAGCCGAGGCCGAGCGCCGGCGCGTTGACCAGGCTGCGCAGCACGAGCAGCGCGACGCCGAGCGCGAACACCAGCAGCCCGCCGATGAACAGCGGCCCGGTCAGCACCGGGATGTAGTTGGCCATGATGGCCTCGCCGCGATCGAGGAAGGGCGCCATCACCATCAACCCCGTGCCGGCCGAAGCGAGCCACAGCGCGAGCCAGCCCCAGCGCAGGCGCTGCCCCGAGCTGTTGATGCTCCACAGCAGGCCGGCCAGCGCAATGAACCACACCAGCACCGACAGGTCGACGTGCACCACGAGCGAGACGTGGAAGAAATCGGCCACCGGCAGCCACTGGTTGATGCCGGGCGTGCGCGACAGCACCAGCAGGATCGAGAACAGCCCCGAGCCGATCAGCGCGAGCAGGCCCAGCCACAGCCAGCCCCGCGCCAGTTCGCGGCGGGCGTCGGAGGGCACGGCGAGCAGGTATTCGGCGTCGGACCGCGCCGCCGGCAACCGGCGCGCGCCGATGCGTCCCCAGGAGGATGGATGCGTGAGGCTCATGACAGAGTGATCTCCCCTTTGTCGCCGTCGAAGTCGATGACCAGCACCTGGGCCGGCTTCAGGATCACGGTGGCTTCGCGCTGGTGGTCGAATCCGGCGGTGGCCTTGCTGTCCCTCAGGCGCACGACGATGCGGTGCTCGCCGGCCGGCACCGCGAAGCGGCGGTAGACCGAGGAGGCACCATCGCGCGAGAGTCCGGAGGGCGCGGCGGTGTGGCGCAAGGCCGGCTGGCCGTCGAAGTCGACCTCGATGACCACCGGCGAGCGCTCGCGCTCGCACTTCATCGGCGCGCGCATGTTGGGCGGCAGCTTGGCGAGTTCCTCGGCGCTGAGCTGGCGGCACTCGGCGACCCGCTGGCCGTGGTGCACGAAGCTCACCTTGACGAGCGCCTGACCCTCCGGCAGCGGCCGGTACGCCGGCCAGCGCGAGAGCAGGCCGATGGCCAGCGCGAACAGCGCGTACAGCACCGCTTGTCCGGCCCAGCGCAGGCTGCGTTTCATCATGCCGTGCACTCCTCGCGCAGCGTGTCGAGCGCGCGCCGCACGGCGGCCTCGTCGCCGGCGTCGGCGGCCACCACCACGAGTCGCTCGCGAGGCACGCTCGCACGCAGGTGCGGTTCGCGTTCGCCGCCGAGACGCTCGGCCGTCCAGCGGTCGCCGAGGCGGAAGGCGCAGCCGCCTTCGCGGCAGGTGGCGATCACCACGCCGTCGGCGCCGCCACGCAGCGCGTACTCGACGAAGGACGGCGGCAGCATGCCGGTGCAAATCATGCCGAGCGGCAGCACGTCGGGTGCCGCGAGCGCCGCCGTGCGGGCCCCCTGGTCGCAGCCGAACACCACCAGGCGGCGTTCGCCGCGCATCGCCGACAGGCCCTGCAGCAGCTGGCGGCGCAATGCATCGATCGGCTGCTGCGGCATGTCGATGCCGGTCACCAGCCGCTCGCTGCTGCGAAACGGCGTCGACGACGGGCACGCGCCGACGCAGATGCCGCAGCTCGCGCACGAGGCGGCGCGCACCTCGGCCATCTGGCGGCCGCGGTGCAGCGGGTGCGGCACCATCGTGATCGCGGCGTAGGGGCAGTCGTCGGCGCAGCGGCGGCAGCCGTTGCAGTTGGGCGGATGGACCTGCGCCACCGGCGGCAGCGCGCCGCGGGGCAGGTAGGGCAGCGCCACCAGCGTCGCAAGCAGCGCCAGCACGGCGACCCAGACGATGGCGGGCGACGTCGCCTCGGTGAGCGGATGCACGAACAGCAGCAGCCAGTCCATCGCCAGCGGCCCCGGCACGCTCGCGAGATCGGCCGGGCCCTGGCTGCGCACCGGCATCAAGAGCGCCAGCAGCAACAGCACGCCGACGGTGCCGAGCACCAGCCGGCGCGGCGGGAACACCTCGGCGCGGCTGATGCGCTGCACGTGGAACCACAGGCCGAACACCAGCAGCAGCGGCACCCCCAGGTGCACGAAGACGAAGAGCGAGAACAGGCGGTCGCTCACGCTCGCGACGCCGAGAAAGTTGCGGGTCAGCGGCGTCGAGAGAAAGGGCAGGGCGTCGAACCATTCGGCGGTGGTGGTGGCCGAGTACTGGCCGAGCTGATCCCAGTGCAGCCAGAAGCCGCCGATCGCGCAGATGAAGGCCAGCGGCAGCAGCGGCACGCCGGTGAGCCACGAGAAGCGCCGGAATCCGCTGGTGCGCCCGAGCATCCATTCGCGCGCGAGGTGCATCACGAGCAGCAGCACGAAGCCGTCGGCGGCGTAGCGGTGCAGCCCGCGCAGCGCGCTGCCGGCGCTGCCGGCTTCGGCCGACAGTGCGGCGATCGACTCGTAGGCGGTCTGCGCCGAGGTGTCGAGCAGCATGTACAGCACGATGCCGCTCGCGGCCAGCAGCCACAGCATCAGGAAGCCGAGCGAACCGAGGTGGCGCAGCGGGTTGAGCGCGGAGCCGAACGGTCCGTCGGCGGCGTGTTCGACCCAGCGGTATCCCGCGGCGACGCTCATCGCGTGCGCCTCAGCCTGCGCCGCGTGCGCCACTCGTTGAGCATGTAGACGAGCACCGCGAGCACGAAGGTCAGTCCGCCCGCCGCTTCCCAGATGATGCGGTAGTCGACCCGGTAGGCGCCGGTCTCGGGGTCGTAGACGGTGCACAGGATGCGGATGCGGTCGATCAGGTCGTCGAGCTGCATTCGCGGCGGCAGCGGCGCGCCGGCGAGCAGCTGTTTCATCGGCTCGCCGAGCAGGTCGGCGGCCACGCGGTCGCCGTAGACCTGCTTGACGATGCGGCCCTCGGCATCGAGCAGCGACACCTGCAGCACATGGTCGAAGCCGCTCGGCGTGGCCTCGTAGCGAAAGCCGAAGTCCTCGGTCAGCCGGTCGACGACGGCGGCGGGCGGGCTCAGGAACTCCCAGTTCGGCCGGCCGATGCGGTGCTGCGCGGCGAAGGCGCGCATCGCCTGCGGCGAGTCCATCGGCTGGTTGAAGCCGATGCTGACCACGTTGAAGGTCTTGTCGCCGAAGCGGCCCTCCAGCGACTTCACCGTCTCGTGCAGCGAGCGCGTGGTGGTTGGGCAGACCTCGAAGCAGCCGGTGTAGATGAAGCTCACCAGCAGCGGCTTGCCGCGGAAGGTACTTAGCCGCACCGGCCGCTCCTCGCGATCGAGCAGCGTGTAGTCGGCGATCTGCCGACCGATGGCGGCCTGGCTGGCGCGCAGCGCCTCGGCCTGGTCGAGCCCCGCGGGACGCGGCGCGTCCTCGCCCCGCACCGGCGCCACGAACATGCACAGTGCTGCGATACAGCCGAGCAGCCTGACGGTCGTGGCGGGGTTCATCTCATCGCACGAGGCCGTCGATGCTGGCGGCGGCGAGCAGCACGCTCAGCTGAACCAGCGAGGAGAAGAAACACGCCATCGCGGTCTGGCGCGTCGTGTGGCGCGCCAGCAGCCGCGCCTTGTGGATGAACCAGCCGCCGCCGGCTGCGGCGCCGAGGCCGTAGACGAGGCCGGCGCCGAAGAACAGCGGCAGCAGCGAGGTGGCGACCAGCGCCACCGTGCTCCACAGCACGACCTGCGCAGCACGCTCGGCACCGACGACCACCGGCAGCATCGGCACGCCGGCGGCCGCGTAGTCGGCGCGGTTGGCGATCGCG
>DASWVR010000235.1:0-2415 GCA_036401155.1 Piscinibacter sp.
TTCGGTCACCGTGACACCCTGCACGCCGATGGCGCTCAGGGCTTCACGCACTTCATCAAGCTTGAACGGCTTGACGATGGCAGTCACCATCTTCATGGTCATCTCCAGTCAGGGGAAAAATCAGAAGCTCTTCTTGACGGCGAGCACGAGGCCCGCCTTGCCGAGGTCCTTGCCGTTGGCGGGCGACGCATAGGCCTTGGTGCCGGCGATCGTCTTCGTGTCGGCGCCCACGATCGCCGCGCTCAGGCCGAAGCCGGACACCTCCTTGGAGACCGTCAGCGAGTAGTCGGTGTAGGAGAAGTCGCCGTTGTGCGCGACCCTCTGGTAGCCGATGTGCGGCGTGACCGAGAATCCGCTCACGTCGAAGGTCGCGCTCAGGTCGAGGTAGCCGCTGTTCTTGCTGTCGGCGAAGCCGAACAGGTTGCTGACGCTGTGCGAGTACTTGAGCGTCGCCGGCCCGAAGCTGAGGGCGCCGTAGATCTCGTTGGTCACCGGGCTGGTGTCGAAGTCGTGGCCGGGGTACTGGTAGCTCAGCACCCCGACGTCGAAACCGAGCCCCGGCGAGAGTTCGCCCTTGTAGCCGCCGTAAATGTCCCACTCGACGTCGGCGCCGCCGCCGGCGTCCTTGATCCACTTGATGGTCGACAGCCAGGTGCCGACGTAGAAGCCGTTGGGCAGCGCGTAGTCGGCACCGCCTTGCAGCGCGGGCTTGAGCCGGCTCTGCGAGATGCCGCGGTAGCGGTAGTCGCTGGTCAGGCTGACGTTGAACGACAGCGGGTTGTCTTGTGCATGCGAGACAGGGGGCAGTGCGGTGAGCGCGGTGGCGGCAGCCAGCGCGAGCAGGGTCTTCTTCATTGAACGTCCTCGACTCCGGGTGAATGGGTGGCGGATGGCTTTTGCAGCTTCTGTGCCCGCGCTGCAGGCACCCGAAACGCCCCATGCAGGCCCATAAGTGCCCCGAAAGAGTGCCTCTCAGACCCAATCTGGAGATTCGCGGGCGCGCGCCGTGTTTTGGTGCATCGCCGCAGCCAGTCCGCATCGCCCATCAGGGTGGCCCACAAGAGGCTTCTGCCGCCGCGCCGGTGCCGCCCACAATCGGCCGCCGGAGCCGCGGGCGCTCCCCTTCGTTTGGACGCGTGGCGCGTGGGCGCGCCGGAAAGAGAACCACATCGATGTCGCTGGCCGTCTTGCACAGCCGGGCCCTGGACGGGCTCGCCGCCCCCGACGTCACGGTCGAGGTCCACCTCGCCAACGGGCTGCCCAGCTTCACCCTGGTGGGCCTGGCCGACACCGAGGTCAAGGAGGCGCGCGAGCGGGTGCGGGCCGCGCTGCTGCACAGCGGGCTCGACTTCCCGAGCAACAAGCGCATCACGGTGAACCTGGCGCCGGCCGACCTGCCGAAGGAATCCGGCCGCTTCGATCTGCCCATCGCGCTCGGCATCCTCGCCGCCAGCGGACAGATCGATGCCCAGCGGCTCGCCCGCTACGAGTTCGCCGGCGAACTCTCGCTCGCCGGCGACCTGCGGCCGGTGCGCGGCGCGCTCGCCATGGGTCTTGCCCTGCGCCGGCTCGGCACGCAGCGTGCGCTCGTCCTGCCGCAGCTCAGCGCACGCGAGGCGGCGCTGGTCGACGGACTCACGATCCACCCGGCCGCGCACCTGCTCGAGGTGGTCCAGATGCTGCTGCCCGGCGACGCAGCACAGGACCTCCCGACGGCGGTTGCCGAGCGCCGCGCGGTCTCCGCGTCCACGCCCGACCTGCGCGACGTGAAAGGCCAGGCCGGCGCGAAGCGGGCGCTGGAGATCGCCGCCGCCGGCGGGCACTCCGTACTGATGGTCGGCCCGCCGGGCACGGGCAAGTCGATGCTGGCGCAGCGTTTTGCCGGCCTGCTGCCGCCGCTGTCGGAGATGCAGGCGCTGGAATCGGCCGCCGTGCTGAGCCTGAACAACAGCTTCGACCCGCGGCGCTGGGGGCAGCGTGTGCTGCGCACGCCGCACCACAGCGCCTCGTCGGTGGCGCTGGTCGGCGGCGGTTCGCCGCCCCGGCCGGGCGAGATCTCACTGGCGCACGAGGGCATCCTCTTCCTCGACGAACTGCCCGAGTTCCAGCGCGCCGCCCTGGAGGCGCTGCGCGAACCGCTGGAGACCGGCCGCATCGTCATCTCGCGGGCCGCGCGGCAGGCGGAGTTCCCGGCACGCTTCCAGCTGATCGCGGCCATGAACCCGTGCGCGTGCGGCCACCACGGCAGCGCGCTGCGCGCCTGCCGCTGCTCGCCGGACGGCATCGCGCGCTACCAGGGGCGGCTCAGCGGACCGCTGCTCGACCGCATCGACCTTCAGGTCGAGGTGCCGGCAGTGCCGGCCTCGGTGCTGGCCGTCGCGCCCGACGGCGAAACCAGCGCCGCGGTCGCCGCCC
>DASWVR010000236.1:0-18596 GCA_036401155.1 Piscinibacter sp.
CCGGCGGGGCTGCGGCGCGGGCCTGGGCTTGCACGTCGACGGGGGCCGACGCCGCGGCGGTCGCCGCCTCGGCGGCCGAGGCCGGGGAACTTGCCGCATCGGCTGCAGCCGCCACGGGCGCCGAGGCCGCCGGCTTGACGCGCTTGGCCTTGGCCTTCCTGGACATGGGCGGCTCGGGCTCGGCCGGCCACAAGGCGAAGGCGGCCACGCCGGCGCCCGAGACGCCCAGCATGGCCGCGGCGACGATGAGCAGGGTCTTCTTCGGCAGCGCGAGCATGGCGAGCGGCCGCCTGATGAAGGCCGTCAGGCCGCTCCAGCGGCGGGGCACGGCCTGTCCGTCGCCGGGCAGGTCGACGGCTTCGTCGAGCACGGGCGCGGCAGCGGATGCGGGTGGGGTCTTCGCCATGCCCGGATATCGGCCGCGGCGGCGCGATGTTGAGCGGACTGGCCCGCACGCCCCCAACCTCCGTTCGGACTGAGCTTGTCGAAGGCCCGCTCGGCGGTTCGAATGTAGCTGGGTCGCCTGCTGAGATCGGCGCTTGGACTTCGACAAGCTCAGTCCGAACGGGGTGGGGTTGACCCGCGAGGAGGGCCGGTCTCCCCGGCTACGTCACGCGCGGCTTGACCCAGATCCACGCGAACACCCCGATGCTCATCATCAGCATCGACGCCACCGCGAGCGACACCGTGGAATGCATCACGAAGGGCGCGATCACACCGGCCACCAGGCCGTTGGCCATGCTGCCGATGAAGGCCTGGAACGACGAGGCCATGCCGCGGCGGTCGGGAACCAGGTCGAGCACCATCAGCGTGACCACCGGCACCATCAGCGCCCAGCCGAAGGCGAACACGGCGATCGGCAGCAGCGCCCACCAGGCCTCGGCGGGGAACAGCAGGTTCAGGCCCAGGTTCACCATCGACACCAGGATCATGATGACGAAGCCGTGGCGGATCTGGTGCTTGGGCTTGATGCGCCCGGCGAGCCGCCCCGACATGAACGCGCCGCCCATGATGCCGGCGATCGTCAGCGTGAAGAACCAGAAGAACTCGCCCGGCCCGAGCTTGAGGTGTTCGCCGAGGAACACCGGCGCCGACAGCACGTAGAGGAACATGCCGTTGAAGGGGATGCCGCTGGCCAGCGCGAGCATCAGGAAACGCGGGCTGGAACCGAGCTGCCAGTAGCCGCGCATCAGGTTGCGCACGTTGAAGGCCTGCTTGTGCGTGGTGTGCAGCGTTTCGGGCAGCAGCCGGTAGTTGGCGATCCACAGCGCGGCGCCGATCGCGGTGAGGAACCAGAAGATCGAGTGCCAGCCGACGTTGACGAACAGGAAGCCGCCGACCATCGGCGCCACCGCCGGCGCGACGCCGAAGTAGATCGTCACCTGCGACATCACGCGCTGCGCGTCGGCCGGCGGGAACATGTCGCGGATCACCGCGCGCGACACCACGATTCCCGCGCCGGCCGACATGCCCTGCAGCGCGCGGAAGAACACCAGCGCGCCGATGCTGTCGGCGAGCGCGCAGCCGGCCGAGGCGAGCGTGAACAGCGCCACGCCCCACAGCACCACCGGGCGCCGCCCGAAACTGTCGGACAGCGACCCGTGGAACAGGTTCATCACCGCGAAGCCGAACAGGTAGGCCGACAGCGTCTGCTGCATCTCGACCGGCGTCGCGCCGATGGTCTTGGCGATGCCGGTGAAGGCCGGCAGGTAGGTGTCGATCGAGAACGGGCCCAGCATGCCCAGGCAGGCGAGCAGGAAGGCCAGGGCCCATCGCGGGGCGCGCCAGAGCAGGTGGGCGTCGGGGTTCAAGTGGTTGTCGCTTCTTGATCGATGTGTCGCGCGCTCGTCATCCCGGCGACGCCGGGATCCAGGAGCGCTGCCTATGCGCACGGTGGATCCCGGCTTTCGCCGGGATGACGAGGTTCAAAAGTGTGAAGCGAACCGATAGGCCGGATTCTGTGCGAGAGCTGCTTCTTGCGAAGCCGCCCCCGTGACCGCCATTCCTCTGGGCCGTGCATCGCTGCTGCGGCTCGGTGCTACCTACCCGCACACTCTCCGGGACCAGATCAACGTGTGCCTACTTGGTATTGCTGCGCGTAGAGATTGCCCGTTTCACCCGGCGGATGATCTTGCGACCGCCCGCCGACTCGTCTCTGTTGCTCTGATCCTCACCTCACGGTGGACAGCCGTTAGCTGCTACGCCGCCCTGTGCAGTCCGGACCTTCCTCCAGTGCGCCCTTTCGGGCCTTGCACCAGCGGCGGTCTGGCTCGCTTCACTTGCGGATTATCCCCGCGCCGGCCGAAACACGCTGGCGTCGGCGTAGAAACCCGCGTCGGCGTTGTCCTGCCACCAGCCGGGCACGCCCAGCACCGGCAGCGGCAGAAATGGTTTGGCGGCCAGAGCGTCGGCCGTCAGCGTGGCCGCGAAGTGGCCGGCCGCGTCCACACCTTGCGGCGCGAGCCAGGCGTGCGCGGTGATCGCCTTGCGCGGCGTGACGAGCTTGTCCATCAGCGCATGGCCGAACAGCGTCGTGCGCGCCTCGCGCCACTGGCTGCGCCGGGTGACGAACAGCCCCTCCCAGTCGCGCCGGTGCAGCGCGTCCACGAGTTCCGGCGGCGCCTGCCACAGCACGGCGTTTTCGTCGAACAGGGTCAGCGCGTCGCGCACCGGGCCGCGGGTGGCACCGATGCCGAGCCGCTCGATCTCCGCCGCCTGCAGTTCGTTGAGCCGGCGCTTGAGCGGCGCGAAGGCGAGCCACACGAGCCCGTTGAACAGGTCGTGCAGGTTGTCGCGGGTGGGCACCTGGCCCGTGCGGCGGATGAAGGCTTCGTACGCCTCGCCGACAGGGAGAGCCTCATGGGCGACGAAGCGCAAGGGGCCCGCGGCGAGCGTGGGTGTTTCGGTGCCGGCGTACCGGTTGAGCGCGGCCGCCACGCTGTCACCGCGCTCCAGGTCGGCACACACGGCAGCGCCGAGCGCGCGGGTCGGTGCCAGCCACGGGCGCTGCCAGTCGACGGCGCGCCAGAAGCCCATCAGGCGCGCGCGGGCCTCGCCTGCCGCTTGTCGCGCAGCACGAACTGCGAGCCGCGGCGGTCGAGTTCGAACAGCTGCGTCGCCTCGATCAGGTCGATCAGCTTGCGGTAGCCGTAGTTGCGCGGATCGAAGCTCGCCTGGTTGCCGATCTGCTGCCCGACCGAGCCGAGCGACGACCAGCCGTCCTCGCCGGCCGCCGATTCGACGGCGTTGCGCAGCAGCGTGACGAGCCGCGCGTCGCGCTTGAGGGCGGTGCTGTCCTGCTTGAGCGGCGCCACGGTGTCGGCGGCGACCTCGGGCACCGGCTCGGCCGCAGGCGCCTCGGCCTTGGCACCCGCGCGCGGCTTGCGGCGCGAGGCGGCCTTGACCTTGGCCGGCTTGTCGGCCGGCGCCTCCTCGACTTCGCGCGTCGCAGCGCCGAGGTTCTCGAGGTAGAGGAAACGCGAGCAGGCGTTGACGAACGGCGACGGCGTCTTCTTCGCGCCGAAGCCGAACACCTGCGCGCCCTTGGCCTTCAGGTGCATCACCAGCGGCGTGAAGTCGGCATCCGACGAGACGATGCCGAAGGCCTCGGGCTCATCGGTGTAGAGCAGGTCCATCGCGTCGATGACCATCACCATGTCGGTGGCGTTCTTGCCCTTGCTGTAATCGAACTGCTGGATCGGGCGGATCGCGTACTCGTGCAGCACGTTCTCCCAGCCCTTCAGGCCGTCCTTCTTCCAGTTGCCGTAGGCGCGGCGGATGTTGGTCACGCCTATCTTCGCGAGTTCGGCGAGGATGACGTCGATCTTGCTGGCGGGCGAGTTGTCCGCATCGATCAGCAGGGCGATGCGGGCTTGTTTTTCGATCATTGGGGCTCCACCAGGATCCAGGACAGTTGTTCGGCGCCGCGCAGCGGCTTGAGTTGGGCGTCGCCGAAGGGCAGCGCCTCGGGAAGTGTCCACTGTTCCCGGCGCAGCGTCACGGTGCCGGTGTTGCGCGGCAGGCCGTAGAAGGCCGGCCCGTTGAAACTCGCGAAGGCTTCGAGCTGGTCGAGCGCGCCGGCCGCGTCGAAGGCTTCGGCGTACAGCTCCAGCGCGCTGTACGCGGTGTAGCAGCCGGCACAGCCGCTCGCGTGTTCCTTCAGATGCGCCGCGTGCGGCGCGCTGTCGGTGCCGAGGAAGAACTTGCTGCTCCCCGAGGTGGCTGCGCGCACCAGCGCAAGGCGGTGTTCCTCGCGCTTGAGCACCGGCAGGCAGTAGTAGTGCGGCCGGATGCCGCCGGTGAAGAGCGCGTTGCGGTTGTACAGCAGGTGGTGCGTGGTGATGGTGGCCGCGGTGTGGCTGCCTGCCTCATGCACGTACTGCGCCGCGTCGCGCGTGGTGATGTGCTCGACGACGATCTTCAGCTCGGGGAAGTCCGCGCGCAGCGGAATCAGCTGCTGGTCGATGAAGGCCTTCTCGCGGTCGAAGATGTCGATCGCCGGATCGGTGACTTCGCCGTGCACCAACAGCAGCAGGCCCTCGCGCTGCATCGCCTCCAGCGTCCTGTATGTCTTGCGCAGGTCGGTCACGCCGGCGTCGCTGTTCGTCGTGGCGCCCGCCGGATAGAGCTTCACCGCGACGACCCCGGCTTCCTTGGCGCGCCGGATCTCCTCGGGCGGCAGGTTGTCGGTGAGGTACAGCGACATCAGCGGCTGGAAGTCGAGCCCGCGCGGCACCGCGGCGAGGATGCGCTCACGGTAGGCGGCCGCCTGCTCGGCCGTCGTCACCGGCGGCTTGAGGTTGGGCATGATCAGCGCGCGGCCGAACTGGCGCGCGCTGTGCGGCACCACGGCCGCGAGCGCCACGCCGTCGCGCACATGCAGATGCCAGTCGTCGGGCCGGGTGATCGTGAGGGTGGACGTCATGCGCGGATTTTCTCACCCGCCATGTCGGTACAGGGCAGAGGCAGCACCACCTTCGCGCCGGGGACTTCAGTTGGCAGTCAAATCGCCCCATGGCTTCCCTTCCTCTCCCCACCCCGCCGATCGAGCCGATGCTCGCCAAGATCGCCGACGCGCTGCCCACCGAACCGGGCTTCCTGTTCGAGCCCAAGTGGGACGGCTTCCGCGCGATCGTCTTTCGCACCGGCGAGCAGACGCTGCTGCAAAGCCGCGACCTCAAGCCGCTGAACCGCTACTTCCCCGAGCTCGAGCGCGCACTGCACGAGGCGCTGCCGAAGGGCTGCGTGCTCGACGGCGAGATCGTCGTCGTCTCGCCGCGCGGGCTGGACTTCGACGCGCTGCAGCAGCGCATCCACCCCGCCGCGTCGCGCATCACGAAGCTCGCGGCGCAGACGCCGGCGCGCTTCGTCGCGTTCGACCTGCTTGCCGCCGGCGGCAAGTCGACGATGGCGCTGCCGCAGAGCGAACGGCGCGCGCGGCTCGAGCGGCTGCTCGGCAGCGCCAAGCCGCCACTGCACCTGACGCCGATGACACGCGATCGCGCCGAGGCCGAACGCTGGCTGGCGCACTTCGAGGGCGCCGGCCTGGACGGCGTCATCGCAAAACTCGAAGCGGCGGCGTACCAGCCCGGCAAGCGCGCGATGCTGAAGATCAAGCACATGCGCACCGCCGACTGCGTCGTCGCGGGCTTTCGCGGATACAAGGACCACAGCGATGCCGTCGGCTCGCTGCTGCTGGGGCTCTACGACGACGCCGGCGTGCTGCATCACGTCGGCGTGACCTCGTCGTTCACGATGGCGATGCGCCAGCAACTGCTGCAGGAGCTGGCCCCGCTGCGCGAAGGCGCGATCGAGTCGCACCCATGGCGTGAGTGGGCCGACGCGGCCGTAGGCGACGCACAGCGCATGCCCGGCGCGCAAAGCCGCTGGAGCGGCGGCAAGGACCTGGCCTGGCAGCCGCTGCGGCCCGAGCGCGTCTGCGAGGTCCGCTACGACCACCTGCAAGGCAAGCGTTTCCGTCACGCGACGGCGTTCGTGCGCTGGCGGCCCGACAAGCCGCCGCAGGACTGCCGCTACGACCAGCTCGAGGTGACGACGCCGTACGAGCTGGCGAAGGTGTTCGTGGCGTAGGGCGGCGAACCTTCGACAAGTTCAGTGCGAACGGCTCTGCTGCAGCCGGTGCCCTTGAAAAAACGCTCGTGGGCGAATACCGACCTCCGGCCCAACGTTCTGGCTAGTGCCCCAGTATCTTCGACAGGAAGTCCCGGCTGCGTTCGCTCTGCGGGTTGTTGAAGAACTCGTGTGGCGAGTTCTGCTCGACGATCTGGCCTTGGTCCATGAAGATCACGCGGTCGGCCACGGCCTTGGCGAAGCCCATCTCGTGCGTCACGCAGATCATGGTGATGCCCTGGCCGGCCATCTCGATCATCACGTCGAGCACTTCCTTGATCATCTCCGGGTCGAGCGCCGAGGTCGGCTCGTCGAACAGCATGATCTTGGGGGTGAGGCACAACGCACGCGCGATCGCCACGCGCTGCTGCTGCCCGCCCGAGAGCTGCAGCGGGTACTTCTGCGCCTGCTCGGCGATGCGCACCCGCTCGAGCTGCTGCATCGCGCGCTCCTCGGCTTCCTTCTTCGGCAGCTTGCCGACCCACATCGGCGACAGCGTCAGGTTCTCCAGCACCGTCAGGTGCGGGAACAGGTTGAACTGCTGGAACACCATGCCGACCTTCTTGCGCACCTCGTCGACGGCCTTCACGTCGTCGGCGAGTTCGACGCCGTCGACGATCAGGCGGCCTTCCTGGTGTTCCTCCAGCCGGTTGATGCAGCGGATCAGCGTCGACTTGCCCGAGCCCGAGGGCCCGCAGACGACGATGCGCTCGCCCTTGGCGACGACGAGGTCGATGTCGCGCAACACGTGGAAGCTGTTGCCGTACCACTTGTTGACCTTGTCGAACGTGATGATGGGCTCGCTCACCGTTGCTTCCCTCTATTGACTTGTCTTTCGACCCACAGGCTGTAGCGCGACATCGCGAAGCAGAAGGCGAAGTAGATCAGCGCGATGAACAGATAGCCCTCGATCTTGAACGGCCGCCAGTCGGCGTCGGAGTTGAGCGCGAGGCCCAGCGCGCCGGTGAGCTCGTACAGGCTGACGATGCTCACCAGCGAGGTGTCCTTGAAGATCGCGATGAAGCTGTTCATGATGCCCGGCACCACCATCGCGAGCGCCTGCGGCAGCACGATCTTGCGCTGCGTCTGCCAGTACGACAGGCCGAGCGTGGCGGCGGCCTCGATCTGCCCGCGCGGCACCGCCTGCAGCCCGCCGCGGATCACTTCGGCCATGTAGGCGGCGGCGAACAGCGTGATGCCCACCAGCGCGCGCACCAGCACGTCGATGGTCATGCCTTCGGGCATGAACAGCGGGAACATGAACGAGGCCATGAACAGCACCGAGATCAGCGGCACGCCGCGCACCAGCTCGACGTAGATCGTGCAGAAGCTGCGGATCGCCGGCAGGTTCGAGCGCCGGCCGAGCGCTACCGCCAGCGCGATCGGGAAGGCCGACACGATCGACAGCGAGGCGAGCAGGATGGTCAGCGGCAGCCCGCCCCAGCGGTCGGTCTCGACCAGCGTGAGTCCGAAGATGTTGCCGTACATCAGCGCGAAGAAGGCGAACAGCACCACCGCCCACAGCAGCAGCAGCCAGGGGCGCCAGAACGCGCGCGTGCAGCTCGCCATCAGCAGCGCCACCATCAGCACGGTGGCCGCGAGCGGGCGCCACTGTTCGTCGAACGGGTAGCGGCCGAAGATGATGAGGCGGTACTTCTCGGCCACCACGCCCCAGCAGGCGCCGGCGTCCTCGGCCCGGCAGGCATCGGCGTTCGGCCGCCACTCGGCGGTGAACAGCGCCCAGTGCAGGAACTGCGGCACGTACCACAGCAGCAGGCCGCCGACGATCAGCGTCGACAGCGAGGTGCGCCAGTCGCCGAACAGGTTGGCGCGCACCCAGGCGACCGGACCCTCGGTGTTCACCGGCGCGGGGCGCGGCGGGATGGGCTGAAACAGCTGAGCACTCATCGAGGTCACCGTTCCTTGATCGCGGCGCGTGCGTTGTACCAGTTCATCAGCGCCGAGGTCAGCAGCGACGTCGTGAGGTACACGAGCATGATGATCGAGATGCACTCGACCGCGCGGCCGGTCTGGTTCAGCGCCGTGTTGGCGATGGACACCACGTCCGGGTAGCCGATCGCCACCGCGAGCGACGAGTTCTTCGTGAGGTTCAGGTACTGGTTGGTCAGCGGCGGGATGATCACGCGCAGCGCCTGCGGCAGCATCACGAGCCGCATCTCCTGCTGGCGGTTCAGGCCCAGCGCCGCGGCGGCCTCCGCTTGCCCGCCGGAGACCGACTGGATGCCCGCGCGCACCACCTCGGCGACGAAGGCCGCGGTGTACATCGTGAGGCCCAGCAGCACCGCCATGAATTCGGGCGTCAGCGCGGCGCCGCCCTCGATGGCGTAGTCGCCCTTGAACGGCATCTCGAACGCGGCCGGCGCACCGCCGGCCAGCCAGCCGAGCGCCCCGACCGCCAGGGCAATGGCGATCGGCGCCAGCACCATGCTGCGCGCCACGCCGGTGGCCTCGAAGCGCCGGATGACCCAGCGCCGATAGGCCAGGGCCAGCCCGATGCCGACGAGCAGGCCTGCGGCCATGAAGACATGGCCCGGTGCCCACACCGGCATCGGCACGTTGAAGCCGCCCTTGCTGAGGAACACCGGGCCGACCTGCCAGGCCTCGTACGAGGCGGGCAGCAGCTCGGTCATCAGCAGGTACCACATCAGCAGCTGCAGCAGCACCGGGATGTTGCGGAAGAACTCGACGTAGGCGTAACACAGCCCGCGCACGAGCGCGTTGCGCGAGAAGCGGCCCACGCCGAGCATGGTGCCCAGCAGCGTCGTCAGCACGATGCCGATCAGCGCCACGCGCAGCGTGTTGGCCAGGCCCACGCCGAACGCCTTCCAGTAGGCGTCGGCCGAGTCGAAGGGGATGGGGCTCTCGCCGATATCGAAGCCCGCCGGCTGCGCGAGGAAGTCGAAGCCGCTCTGGATGCCGCGCAGCCGCATGTTCTGCACGGTGTTGTGCGCGAGGAACCACAGCACCAGCGCGATCAGCGCGAGCGCGATCAGCTGATAGACCAGGCCGCGGAAGGCACGGCTGCGCCAGGACCAGCTCTTCTTCTTGGGTGGCGAGGATGAGGTCATCACGATGCACGCCGCGCTGGCGCGTGCCGGGTGGGGTGGATCGCGCCGGAGGAGCGGCGCCCCGCCGCTGCAGGCAGGGAGGGCGCCGCGTGCCGCCGCATCAGCGGCCGATCAGCGGATCGGCATCGGGTAGACGACCCCGCCCTTGTTCCACAGGTTGTTGAGGCCGCGCGGAATGCCCAGCGGCGACTTCGGCCCGACGTTGCGCTCGAAGATCTCGCCGTAGTTGCCGGTGGCCTTGATCGCACGGGCGAGCCAGGCCTTGTCGAGGCCGAGCAGCTTGCCGGTGTCTTCGGTGGTGCCGAGCATGCGCTGGATGACCGGGTCGGTGCTCGACGCCATCTGGTCGACGTTGGCCTGCGTCACGCCGTACTCCTCGGCCTCCTGCAGGCCGGTGATGACCCACTTGACGATGCCGAACCACTCGTCGTCGCCCCGGCGCACCATCGGCCCGAGTGGCTCCTTGGAGATCAGCTCGGGCAGGATCACGTGCTCCGCCGGGTCCTTGGCCTCCTTGTTGCGCACCGAGGCGAGGCCCGACGCGTCGGTGGTGTAGGCGATGCAGCGGCCGGCGAAGTAGGCGCCGGTGGCCGCTTCGACCTTCTCGAACACCACCGGCTTGATCGCCAGGCCGTTCGCCTTGGAGTAGTCGGTCAGGTTCTTCTCGGTCGTTGTGCCGGACTGCACGCACACGGTCTGGTTCTTCAGCTGCTTGGCGCTCTTGATCTTGCTCTTGGTCGGCACCATGAACCCCTGGCCGTCGAAGTAGGTCACGACCGTCATGTGCAGGCCGAGCGATGCGTCGCGCGTCAGCGTGAAGGTGGTGTTGCGCGACAGCAGGTCGACCTCGCCCGACTGCAGCGCGGTGAAGCGCTGCTGCGCGTTCAGCGGCACGTACTTGACCTTCTCGGGGTCGCTCAGCACGGCCGCGGCGATGGCGCGGCACATGTCGACGTCGAGCCCCGACCACTTGCCGTTCGAATCGGCCTGCGAGAAACCTGCCAGGCCGGTGTTGACGCCGCACACCACCTGGCCGCGCGATTTGATCGCGTCGAGCGTCTTGCCGGCGTAGGCCGGGAACGATGCGGCGGCGCCGGCGGCGACGAGGGCGGCGACGGCCAGTTTATGGACTCGATGGAACATGTGTCTTCTCCTGAAGGATGCAGCTGACGAGCTGACGAACGCGGATTCTAGGAAGCCCTCACGGCGCGACAAGTCCGTACACACCCTTGGGCGCGCACGGCGCGAACCCCCGTGAGCGGGGGACCGGCAGCGGCGGGAACCGGTTTCGCACGTGCGACGCGCATGGGTGCTCCGCTGCCTCGGTTCAGTGCTGGAGGATCTTGGAGAGGAACTCCTTGGCGCGCGGCGTGCGCGACTCGGGGTTGCCGAAGAAGTCGTCGCGGGTGCAGTCCTCGACGATCTTGCCCTGGTCCATGAAGATGACGCGGTGGCTCACCTTGCGGGCGAACCCCATCTCGTGCGTGACGACCATCATCGTCATGCCTTCCTTGGCCAGCAGCACCATCACGTCGAGCACCTCGCCGACCATCTCGGGGTCGAGCGCCGAGGTCGGCTCGTCGAACAGCATCACGATCGGATCCATCGACAGCGCACGCGCGATCGCCACGCGCTGCTGCTGGCCGCCCGAGAGCTGGCCGGGGAACTTGTCCTTGTGCGCCATCAGGCCGACGCGATCGAGCATCTTCAGGCCGCGCGCGCGGGCCTCGTCCTGGCTGCGGTTGAGCACCTTGACCTGCGCCAGCGTCAGGTTCTCGGTCACGCTCAGGTGCGGGAACAGCTCGAAGTGCTGGAACACCATGCCCACGCGGCTGCGCAGCTTGGGCAGGTTGGTCTTGGGGTCGGAGATCGAGATGCCGTCGACCACGATGTCGCCCTTCTGGAAGGGCTCCAGCGCGTTCACGGTCTTGATCAGCGTCGACTTGCCCGAGCCCGAGGGCCCGCAGACGACGACCACCTCGCCCTTCTTGATGGTCGTCGTGCAATCGGTCAGCACCTGGAAGCTGCCGTACCACTTGGAAACGTTCTTGATGTCGATCATGGTGGTGGGTGGCTCAGCGGATGATCTGGATTCTCTTCTGCAGCCGGCGCACGAGCATCGACAAGCTGAAGCAGATGACGAAGTAGACGACGGCGGCGAGCAGGTAGCTTTCCACCGGACGGTTCATGTTCTTCGCCGTCAGGTCGAAACCCTTCAGCAGGTCGTAGGCGCCGATCGCATACACGAGCGAAGTATCCTGGAACAGGATGATGGTCTGCGTGAGCAGCACCGGCAGCATGTTGCGGAAGGCCTGCGGCAGCACCACCAGCTGCATGCACTGCTGGTAGTTCATCCCCACCGCGTAGCCGGCATACACCTGGCCCCTGGGCACCGACTGGATGCCCGCGCGCATGATCTCCGAGTAATACGCCGCCTCGAACAGCGTGAACGTCACGATGGCCGAGATCTCGGCGCGGTAGTTCAGCCCGTAGCTGCCGCCCACGGCCGAATAGAACCCGCCGGGGATCAGCAGGAAGAACCACAGGATCACCATCACCAGCGGGATCGAGCGCATCGTGTTGACGTAGGCCGCCGCCGGCGTGACGAGCCAGGGTTTGCCCGACAGCCGCATCAGCGCGAGCAGCGTGCCGAGCAAAATGCCGCCGACCATCGCGACGAGCGTGAGCTGCACGGAGAAGAGGAAACCCTTGACGATGAAGCTCTGGATCACCGTCCAGTCGAAGAAGCCGAAGTCGAGCGTGGCGATCATCTGCCGCCTCCGATCATGCCGGGCACCTGCACGCGACGCTCGATGACGAGCGCGATCCGGTTGATGGCGAAGGCGGAGACGAAGTACAGCGCCGTGACGGCGAGATAGACCTCGATGCCGCGCGAGGTCTCCTCCTGCGCCTGCATGGCGAACATCGTCAGCTCGGCGATCGACACGGCGAACGCCACCGACGAGTTCTTGACGATGTTCATCGACTCCGAGGTGAGCGGCGGCACGACGATGCGAAACGCCACCGGCAGCAGCACATGGCGGTAGGTCTGCGGCAGCGTGAGGCCCATGGCGAGGCCGGCGTGGCGCTGGCCCCTGGGCAGTGCCTGGATGCCGGCCTTGAGCTGTTCGGAGATGCGCGCCGACGTGAAGAAGCCGAGCGCGAACACCACCAGCACGAAGCTCGGCACGGCGCGCAGGCCGAGGAAGATCGAAGGCAGCACGTGGTACCAGAGGAACAGCTGGACCAGCAGCGGGACGTTGCGGAACAGCTCGGTCCAGGCGTTGCCCAGCAGCACCAGGCCGCGGTTAGGCACGGTGCGCAAGATGCCCATCAGCGCGCCGACGACCAGCGCCACCACCAGCGCGCACGCGGCCACCGAAAGAGTCCAGCCCCAGGCCGACATCATCCATTCGAGGTAGGTCTCCCCTCCCCCGGTGTCCTGCAGGAAAACCTGCCAGTCCCAACTGCTGCCCACCACTTGCTCCGAATTGTTCTTGGCGACCCGTCCCAGTGCCGGTCGCAGCCCTCACCCCAGCCCTCTCCCAAAGGGAGAGGGGGCCATGCGGTGCAGTCCCAAAGCCCGTGAGAGCAGCTCCCGTCTCCTCTCCCTTCGGGAGAGGGTTGGGGTGAGGGCCGCGGCCGCCGAAGTACCGCCCCCGCGTCGACCTACTTCTTGGCGAACTCTTCCATCGGCTTGTCGTTCGGGTTCGCCCAGGCGTCCCGGGTCGCGTTCGACAGCGCCAGGCCGACCTTGGTTTGAGTCGGGGGAATCGGCTGCATGAACCACTTGTCGTAGAGGCGGGCCAGCTCGCCGGTCTTGATCATGTTCTTGATGCTGTCGTCCACCGCCGTCTTGAAGACCGGGTCGTCGCGGCGCAGCATGCAGGCGATCGGCTCGACCGACAGCACTTCTCCGACGATGCGGAACTCGGCCGGGTTCTTCGACTTGGAGATGTTGCCGGCGAGGATCTGGCCGTCCATCACGAACGCGTCGGCGCGGCCGGACTCGAGCAGCAGGAAGCTGTCGGCGTGGTCCTTGCCGTACAGCTCCTTGAAGTCCACGTTGTTGGCGCGCTCGTGCTTGCGCAGGGTCTGCACCGAGGTGGTGCCGGTGGTCGTCGCCACCGTCTTGCCGGTCAGGTCCTTGATCGAGTTGATGCCCGAGTTCACCCGGGTGGCGATGCGCACCTCCTCCATGTAGGTCGTCATCGCGAAGGCGACGTCCTTCTGGCGCGCGAGATTGTTGGTGGTCGAGCCGCACTCGAGGTCGACGGTGCCGTTCTGCACCAGCGGGATGCGGTTCTGCGACGTCACCGCCTGCCATTTCACGTCGAGCTTCGGCAGCGCGAGCTGCTTCTGCAGATCGGCCACGATGCGCTGCGCCATCTCGGTGTGAAAGCCCGCGTACTTGCCGTCGCCGAGCGTGTAGGACAGGGCGCCCGAGGACTCGCGTGCGCCCACGGTGATGCTCGCGGTGTCCTTGATCTTCTTCAGCGTGTCGGCATGCACGGCGCCCACGGCCAACATGGCGGCAAGGGCGAACATCGGCTTCTTCATCGGGATGAGTCCTTCAGTGGTTTCGGGGTGAGGGTGCTGCTCGAACGGCAGCCACGAAAATCGATTCGAAAAACCGCCTGCGCCATCGGCGCAGGCGCCGTCAATAGGGCACCTGGTCGGTGGGGTACTTCCAGAAGTCCTTCAGCAGGTAGTTCATCGGCAGGTTGAGCGCGCTGTTCTGGGGCGGGATGGGCTTGAGGAACCACTTGTCGTAGATGGCATGCGCCTCGCGGCTGTGGATCAGCCGCCTCATCTCGTCGTCGGCGATCTTCTTGAACTCGGGATCGTCCTTGGGCAGCATGATCGCCAGCGGCTCGATGGTCAGAAACTTGCCGATCACCTTGAGCTTGCTCGGGTCGGCACGGCCGGCGATCAGGCCGTACAGCAACACGTCGTCCATCGCGAAGCCGTCGGCCTCGCCCTGCTCCACCATCTCGACCGCCTTCGCATGGTCGGGCGCCTCCAGCAGCGTGATGCCCAGCAGGCGCTCGCGGTTGGCCTGCTCGATCGCCTTCAGCGGCGTCGTGCCCTTGGTCGAGACCAGCTTCCTGCCTTCGAAGTGCGCCAGGTCCTCGACCTGGCTGTCGCCGCGCACCATGTAGCGCGCGCCGGCGATGTAGTGCGGCACCGTGAACGCCACCTTCTGCCGGCGCTCGGCGTTGTTGGTGGTGGAGCCGCACTCCAGGTCAGCCCGACCCTCGGCGATGACCGCGATGCGGTTGGCCGGCGTCACCTGCAGGTACTCGGGCACGAGGGTCTTGAGTTCGAGCTTCTTGCGCACCGCCTCGGCCAGCTTCAGGCACAGCTCGATGGCGTAGCCCACGGGCTTCTTGTCGGCCAGCACATAGGAGAACGGCACCGACGATTCGCGGTGCGCGATGACGATCTTGCCGCTCTGGCCGATGCGATCGAGCACCGGGCCGGCCCACGCGGGCATCGACAGGGCGAGGCCGACGATCGCGGCCAGCGCGTGAGGCGCTGAAAGGGTGTACTGCATGGCGGTTCCCGACGACGTGCGTGATGTGGAGCCTGGGTTGCAGGCCGGTGTGGCCAACGCTCGGCCGGCGGACCGCTGCCGCTCAGTCCGATGAAGGAACCGCGGTGCGTGGCGCTCGGCGTGTTGGGCGCGGACTGTACGGTCGCCCGGCCCGGGCCGTCCAATGCTCAATCCCGGCGCCGCTATGCGTTCGATGCATAGCCACTCAGGGTTAACCAGCAGCGTCGTCGCGCAGGAAGTCCCACAGCGCCTGCGCGCCGGGTTTGATGTGGCGTGCGACTTCGGGGCGCTCGCGGTAGATGCGCACTTCCATCGTGACCTCGCACGCGCCCGGCGCGGCGGCACGCACCAGGCGCCGGCCCTTGAGTTCCTTCTTCACCGAGCTGCCCGGCAGGAACGCGAGGCCGTGACCCTCGATCGCCATCGCCTTCAGGCCTTCGGCCATGTCGGTCTCGTAGATCGGATCGAGGTGCAGCGGCGCCGGCGAGTGCTTGACGATCTGCTCGACCAGGCGGCCGAGGTAGGCGCCGGAGGCATAGCTCAGGAAAGGCACCTTGCCGCCCGTCGTGGACGGCAGCTGAAACATCGGCTGGCCGTCCTTGTCGGCCTTGGCGTAAGGCGCGAGCGTCTCGTGTCCGAGGCTCAGCATCTCGTAGCGTTCGGGGCTCAGCTGCAGCGGCTGCGATGGATGGTGGTAGGCGATGAGCAGGTCGCAGCCGCCCTCGGTGAGCTGCATCACCGCGTCGTGCACGTTCATCGCGATGAGGCGGCTCTTGACCGCGCCGAAGCGGCTGCGCAGCTCCATCACCCAGTGCGGGAAGAACGTGAAGGCGAGCGAGTGCGGCACCGCGAACTCGATCATGTCCTGGCCCGCCACCTGGTGGCCGCGCATCATGTTGCGCGTGGCCTGCAGGCTGCCGAGGATCTCCAGCGCCTGCGAGTGAAAGGTTTCGCCGGCGGGCGTGAGCCGCGTCGGGTAGGAGGAGCGGTCGACCAGGTCGAGCCCGGCCCAGGCCTCGAGCGCCTGGATGCGGCGCGAAAACGCCGGCTGCGTCACGTGGCGCAGCTGCGCCGAGCGCGAGAAGCTGCGCGTCTCGGCCAGGCTCACGAAGTCTTCAAGCCACTTGGTCTCCATGGCCGAGCAGTGTATCGGCCGGTCGCGGCTCGCCGTGCACGAGCTGGCCCGGCGGCCTCGCGCGGTTCAAGCGGTTTCGTCGGCGCTGCTTTGCTGCAGGCTCCACATTTCGGCGTAGCGCCCGTTGCGGCCCAGCAGCTCGACATGGGTTCCGCGCTCGATGATGCGGCCCTGCTCCATCACCAGGATCTGGTGCGCATCGACCACGGTGGACAGCCGGTGCGCGACCACCAGCGCGGTCTTGTTGCGCGCCACGCCCTGCAGCTCGGCCTGGATCGCGCGCTCGTTGGCCGAGTCCAGCGCCGAGGTGGCCTCGTCGAAGATCATGATCGGCGGGTTCTTCAGCAGCGTGCGCGCGATCGCCACGCGCTGCTTCTCGCCGCCGGACAGCTTGAGCCCGCGCTCGCCGACCATCGTCTCGTAGCCCTTGGGGGTCGACATGACGAAGTCGTGGATGCGCGCCGCCTTGGCCGCCGCCTCGATCTCGGCGCGGCTGGCGCCGGTGCGCCCGTAGGCGATGTTGTAGGCGACCGTGTCGTTGAAGAGCACGGTGTCCTGCGGGACGATGCCGATCGCCTGGCGCAGGCTCGTCTGCGTCACCTGCCGGATGTCCTGGCCGTCGATGGTGATCGCGCCCGCGTTGACGTCGTAGAAGCGGTAGAGCAAGCGCGCCAGCGTGCTCTTGCCGGCGCCCGACGGGCCGACCACCGCGACCGTCTTGCCGGGCGGGATCTCGAAGCTCAGATCGTGCAGGATGGTGCGCGCCGGCTCGTAGCCGAAGGTCACGCGCTCGAAGCGCACGCGCCCGTGCGTCACCTCGAGCGGCGTCGCGCCGGGCACGTCGTCGACCTCGCGGTTGCGCTCCATCAGCGTGAACATCTTGTCGAGGTCGGTCAGGTTCTGCTTCAGCTCGCGGTAGATCACGCCAAGGAAGTTGAGCGGGATGTACAGCTGGATCATGAAGGCGTTGACCATCACCAGGTCGCCGAGCGTCATCGTGCCGGCGGTCACGCCCGCGGTGGCGCGCCACAGCATCAGCACCAGGCCGGTGGCGATGATCAGCTGTTGCCCGGTGTTGAGGATCGACAGCGTGGTCTGCGACTTCAGAGCCACCCGGCGCAGCCGCTCGAGGCTGTCGTCGTAGCGCCTGGCTTCGTAGTCCTCGTTGTTGAAGTACTTGACCGTCTCGTAGTTCAAGAGCGAGTCGACCGCCTTGGTGTGCGCGGTCGAGTCGAGCTCGTTCATCT
Organism: Piscinibacter sp.; assembly: GCA_036401155.1. Taxonomy (GTDB): domain Bacteria; phylum Pseudomonadota; class Gammaproteobacteria; order Burkholderiales; family Burkholderiaceae_C; genus Albitalea. The sequence continues at coordinate 17,158 of DASWVR010000236.1, forward strand.
GCTTGCGGAACTGGGTGCGCCAGTTCGTCACCAGGATGGTGAACGCGATGTACAGCGCGAGCGCCGCGATGGTGATCCAGGCGAACCAGGCGTCGAACTTGACGCCCAGCAGCGTCAGCACGAGCGTGACCTCGATGAAGGTCGGCACGATGCTGTAGAGCGAGAACGAGATCAGCGAGTGCACCGCGCGCGTGCCGCGCTCGATGTCGCGCGTCATGCCGCCGGTCTGGCGCTCGAGGTGAAAGCGCAGGCTCAGCGAATGCAGGTGGCGGAACACCTCCAGCGAGATGCTGCGCGACGCGCCTTCGGTCGCCTTGGCGAAGACCAGCTCGCGCAGCTCGGTGAACAGCGTCGTCGACAGCCGCAACGCGCCATAGGCAATGAGCAGCCCGATGGGCACCACCAGCACCGCGCGCACGTCGCCGGGCGGGATCGTCAGGCTGTCGACCAGCTCCTTGAGCAGCAGCGGCACGCCCACGTTCGCGAGCTTGGCGCCGACCATGAAGGCGAGTGCGAAGACGACGCGCCAGCGGTAGCGCCACAGGTAGGGCAGCAGCTTGCGCAGCGTCGCCGCGTCCGAATGGGCACGCGGGGTGTTGACGGCGGGAGGCAGATCGGAGGAGGCGCGGCGCATCGTGGAAGAATCGGGGACCGATCGTCCGAAGTGAGGGAATATGCCCGAGATTACAAGCGCCGAAGAAAAGCGGCTTCCCGCGGAGCTGACACCGCTCAAGCTGCCGTCCGACCGCGAGCTGGTGATGCGGGTGATGCCGATGCCGGCCGACACCAACGGCAACGGCGACATCTTCGGCGGCTGGATCATGGCGCAAGTCGACCTGGCCGGCGGCGTGCTGCCGGCGCGCCTCGCCAAAGGGCGCATCACGACCGTCGCGGTCAACCAGTTCGTCTTCAAGCAGCCGGTGTCGATCGGCGACCTGCTGAGTTTCTACGCCAAGGTGGAACGAATCGGCCGCACCTCCGTGACGGTGCATGTGGAGGTGTACGCCGAACGCAACCCGGCCGACCTGCACGTGGTGAAGGTGACCGAAGCGAACCTGACCTACGTGGCGATCGACCAGGACGGCAAGCCGAGGCTCATCCCCAAGCTCTGAGCTTCCACCCCGTTCGCTCTGAGCTTCCACCCCGTTCGCTCTGAGCTTCCACCCCGTTCGCCCTGAGCTTCCACCCCGTTCGCCCTGAGCTTCCACCCCGTTCGCCCTGAGCCTGTCGAAGGGCGGCGCGGACAACGCACCGGGGCTTCGACAAGCTCAGCCCGAACGGGTTGGTATTCCGATCACCCTGAGGTTCTATGGTTTTCGTCAAGCCCGCTCAAGCGGCAGCGAGGCTCCCCGGGTTGAAGGAAGTGTTGGTCTTGAACAGCGCGAAGGTCACACGCACGAGGCGGCGTGCCAAGGCGTTGAGCGCGGCCACGCGCGACA
>DASWVR010000237.1:0-10742 GCA_036401155.1 Piscinibacter sp.
ACCGCCGAGGTCGCGCATGGCGAGCGCCACTTCGGCCTCGGCGACGACGCAGCGGGCGCGCGACAGCTCCTCGTGGGCCCCGAAGCCGCGGGCGGCGCGGCGCAGGAGTTCGCGCGCTCGCGGGTGCTCCCCGAGCTGGGCCATCGCGATGCCGCGCAGCGCAAGAGCCGGCGGGTCGTCGCGCAGGCTGACACGCTTGAGGGCGGCCAGCGCGTCGCCGGCGGCGAGCGCACGAGCGGCAGCGGAGATGAGGGAATCCATCGCCCGAGGTTACTGCGCGGCAGTTCGGCGGGCGCCATGCGCCCGAAGCGGAAAATTCTGTCGGGCGCCCGACCGCTCTCAGAACAGCGGGGTCTTGTCGGCCGCGGCGAAGACCGCCTTGCTCAGTTCGTACAGCTGCAGGTTGAGGTCGTTCGACGGTGGCGCGGTGGCCTTGGCGGTCCACAGCAGGCGGCCGCTGCGCGCGTCGGTGACACGGCTGTTGAGCGAGTAGCCGAAGCTCGTCTGGCCGCCGCCCACGGGCAGCGACACGCCGACGCCGCCGCGCACGCTGCCGCCGCCGATGCCGAAGGCGCCCAGCCCCACCGACACGCCGGAGCCGCCGCTGGCCGTGGCCGGAGCGACGTAGTGCGTCCAGAGGGCACGCGCGCCGGTATTGCGCGCGGCGTTCAGGTACTGCTCGTCGCCGAGCGGCCGGCCGGGCGCGGGGTTGGTGGTGTCGGGCGCGATCACCGGCGTGGCGCCGCGCGCCACCACTTCGGCGGCGAGCTGGTCCTGACAGATGCGCTTGACCACCAGGTCGTGCGCTTCGCACGCCACCATGATGCGCGCGCCGCGCAGCGGGTTGGCCGACAGCTGCGGATCGGACCACTGGGCGTCCAGCCGGGTGGACGCGCAACCCGCAAGCAGCACCGCGGCAGCGGCAAGGGCCGCGGGCGCGGCGCGATGGGACGCAGGCGCCTGACGCAGCGAACTCATGGTGTGGTCTCCTTTCGCAGCTCGGATCGAGCATAGATCGACACCCCGGCAGGCGGCCGCCGGCGTCGCCAAAAACGGACAACTCCTACATCGGCGGCGCCCGTCGACCGACAAGCGGTCGCCGCGCCATGCGGCGCGTATCGACGCTCCGGTACGATGCCGGCGAGCGCGCCGCGCGCACCACAACATCCACAGCACGCCCGGAGGAGAACCGATGTCGACGATCAATCCGTACCTGCCCCCGCGGGCTCATGTGGCCGATGTCGACGACGCGCCCCACGGGGTGCAGGAGATTCGCATCTGGTCCGCACGCGGGCGCATCGGCCGGCTGCGTTTCCTGGCCTACGGATTTGCCGGCTACCTGCTGATCGCGCTGGCCGGCGGGGTGCTCGGCGCCGTCGGCGGCCTGGTCGACCCGGTCATCGCCAGCGTCGGGATCGCGCTGGCCGCCATCGCCTACGTGACCTTCGGTTGCCTGATCGCGATCCAGCGTGCGCACGACATGGGCTGGTCGGGCTGGGCCATCCTGCTGCTGCTGATCCCGCTGGTCGCCCTGGTGTGGATCTTCAACGGCGGCACGCCGGGCGCCAACCGCTTCGGCGCACCGCCACCGCCCAACACCTGGGGTGTTCGCGTGCTTGCGCTCATGCTGCCGGCGGTGTTCATGATCGGCATCATCGCCGCCGTCGCCACTCCCGCCTACCAGGACTACACGCTTCGCGCCCAGGCGGCACGCATGGCGAAGTAGCCCGCCGTCAAGCCGGCGAGCAGCCTGGGCTGAGTTCGCGCAGCGGTGCGCGGTCGGTGCGCCGCGGGTCCGCGTTCAGCCGCACCCATGCCCACGTGTCGCCGCCGGGGCCCTCGCTCAGGTGCACCACGGTGGCGCACCAGTCGCGGCCGGTCGCGTCGCGGAGGGTCACATGGCTGCCGGGAATGATGGGCGGGGCGGGCGAAACGGCTGCGGAAGTCGCCTGCGGCTCGGAAGCGGCCCGAGGCGTCTCGGGTGGCTCGACGGCGCAAGCACTACCGGCCGTCAGGGCAGTGACGAGACAAGCGGTGCCAACCCGAATGGATTGGCACCGCCGCCCGGATGACAGCGTCATTTTTCTTGGTTCCCTGTTCCCTGAGCATGGGCCCCGATCTGGCGGAGCTCCAAGTTATGTCCGCGGCGATCTGTCATCAATCGCCGCGTGAATGCATTGGAGCAGCGTGCAGCCGTCCTCGTAACTGCAAGCCTTTACAGGTTGAGTGCGCGGCCGATCTGTGCACGGGAATCCCGCACGCACCGGCCCACCCGCCGAGGTGGCTCAATCGCCTTGCGAGGCCAGCACGCGCGCGCGCATTCGCAGCAGGTCGAGCAGGTCACCGCGCATCGCGGCCCACAGCCGCCGGGCGCTGCCGGGAAGGCGGAACAGGCTTTGGCGGCCGTAGAACACCTGCGCCTTCTCCATCAGTTCGACCAGCTTGCCCGAGGCGAACGCATCGCGGCCGCCCAGTTCCGCGGCGGCCGAGCGCAGCGCCTGCATGGCGGCGGCGTTGGCCCCGGGCGTGCGGTGGGTATCGAGCACCGCCTCGATCGTGTCGGCGGCCCGGGTGATGCGCTCGGAGGTCTTCATGAGGAGGCGGCGTCTGGGATGGCCGATTGTCTCGTGCCACGGCCGACACGCCGGCCGGCCGAAAGAGAGTTCAAGTCCGCCGGGCTGGCGCCGATAACCCGGACGACACGCCATGAGTTCGATTCCTGCCATCGTCCAGTCGGGTCTCGGCGCCGCCGTCATGCGCCTGGGCGCGGCTGCCCACAACATCGCCAACCTGCAGACGCCGGACCAGCGACGCCAGGTCGTGTTGCAGGAGCCCTTGGCGCAAGGCGGCGTTGCCGCGTCGGTCGTCGAGGCGGTGCAGCCCGGCGCCGATCTCGCCGGCGACGTCTTCGAACAGATGGTGGCGAGCTATTTGTTCAAGGCGAACCTGCGCGTCTTGCAGACGCACGACGACATGCTGGGCGCGCTGCTCGACGAGCACGCCTAGGGCGCCCTCAAGCGACGCGCTCGGTCATCCACTCGGGCCGCGAGGCGTTCAGCGAGGCCAGCAGGGCTTCGGCGGCGGCCACTTCGTCGGGGGTCATCTCGCGCCAGTCGCCTTCGCGTTCACGCACCTGGGCCACGTGCACCTCGGGTGCGTAATCGATCTCCTGCAACTGCTCGGCATTGACGGCGCCTTGCAGCAGCGGCGGCTCGACCAGGATGCGCGTGTCGTTGCCGTTTCTCGCGGCACCTTGACGGCCGTCCCAGTACAAGCGCAATTGATAGAGGGCGATGCTCATGGCGTTCCGTGCGTCCTGACTCCTGTTCGGCAAGCCCCGTGCCCACGCTGCTTGACCCCACCATCACAGGCTATGCGCCTCGATGACCCGGCGCCATCCTCCACCTTGGGGGAGCGTGACGCCACCGCCCCCTGCATCCTAGGGATCAACCCGGGAGGAACAACGCGGTTACGGCGCTATATCAACGCGCTCAAGCGTTGCGGGACGACAGGTTTTGCGATTCGCCTTGCAGAATGATTTGCTGAATACTCGATGACCGTGCGCAACCCGAACGAGGAGAACACGATGGCCATGAACAAGATCCTGATCGCGCAGGGCGGCGGCCCGACGGCGGTGATCAACCAGTCGCTGGTGGGCGCGGTGCTCGAAGCGCGCCGCTTTCGACAGATCGACTGGGTCTACGGCGCGCGCCACGGCGTGCGCGGCATCGTCAACGAAGACCTCGTGGACCTGACGCAGGAGACCAGCGCCAATCTCGAACGCGTCGCCGCCACCCCGGCGTCGGCGCTGGGCTCGACTCGGGACAAACCCGACATCGCTTATTGCCAGGAGATCTTCAAGGTGCTGCGCGCCCACGAGATCGGCCAGTTCTTCTACATCGGCGGCAATGACTCGTCCGACACGGTGCGCATCGTCAGCGACGAGGCACGCAAGGCCGGCTACCCGCTGCGCTGCATGCACATCCCGAAGACGATCGACAACGACCTCGTCGGCAACGACCACACGCCGGGCTTCCCGTCGGCGGCGCGCTTCGTGGTGCAGGCCTTTGCGGGCGCCAACCTCGACAACGCGGCGCTGCCGGGCGTCTACGTCGGGGTGGTGATGGGCCGGCATGCGGGCTTCCTGACCGCAGCGTCCGCGCTCGCGCGCCAGTTCGCCGACGACGGCCCGCACCTCATCTACGTGCCCGAGCGCGATTTCGCGATCGACCGCTTCCTCGCCGACGTGAAGGCCACCTACGACCGGCTCGGGCGCTGCATCATCGCGGTCTCCGAAGGCATCCACGACGCCTCCGGTGCGCCGATCGCGACGCAGCTCGCCAAGACGGTGGAGCGCGATGCCCACGGCAACGTGCAGCTGTCGGGCACCGGCGCGCTCGCCGACCTGCTGTGCGACCAGATCAAGGACCAGCTGAAGATCAAGCGCGTGCGCGGCGACACCTTCGGCTACCTGCAGCGATCCTTCCTCGGCTGCGTGTCCGACGTCGACCAGCGCGAAGCACGCGAAGCCGGCGAGCGCGCGGTGCAGTTCGCGATGTGGGGCGGCCGCGATGGCTCGGTGGCGATCAAGCGCACCGGCCGCTACGCGGTCGACTACGAACTGGTGGCGCTCGACAGCGTGGCCGGCAAGACGCGCGTGATGGAAGCCGAACTGATCGCCGGCAGCGGCACCGACGTGACGGACGCATTCCGCGCCTACCTGCAGCCGCTGCTCGGCAGCGGCATGCCCGAGACCCACCGGCTGCGCGCGCCAGCGGTCGACAAGGTCTTGAAGAAGTAGCTGGCGGCGACTCAGCGCGCCGCGACCAGGCGGTTGCGCTCGGCGAGCGTCGCGATCAGCCCGTCGAGCCCGCGTGCGTTGATCTCGGCGGAGAACTGCCCGCGGTAGGCTTCGACCAGCCACACGCCCATCACGTTGAGGTCGACGATCTTCCAGCCGGCGGGCGTCTTCTCCAGCCGGTAGTCGATCGCCACCGGCTCGCCCTGGCCCTTGACCAGCGTGCGCACCGTCGCCTGCGCATCGTCGGCGCCCTCACGCATCGGCTTGACGCTGATCGTGCGGTCCTTCAGCTGCGTGAGCGCGCCGGCGTAGGTGCGCACCAGCATCAGCTTGAACTCCTCCTGCAGCCGCGCCTGCTGCTCGGGCGTGGCCTGGCGCCAGTGGCGCCCCACCGCCGACGCCGTCATGCGCACGAAGTTCACGTTCGGCATGATCTGGCGGTCCACCAGCGCGTTGACCGAGCGGGCATCGCCCGCTTCGCCGGGAGCGCGCGCCGCCTCCATCACCTCATGGGCCAGCCGCTTGATCATCGTGTCGGCGGCTTCGTCGGTGGCGGCGGCCGGGCCGGCGATCAAGGTCAACATCAAGGCGCCGAGGGCAGCGCGAATCCAGGGGGCGGGATGCATGGCGTCTCCGAAACGGGCGGGATGGCCCCGTTTATCGACGGCTGCGGACCACCCGCCCAGGGACGAATTGACGTTTGGTTGCATTTGTCTGTGGGCCCGTGCCGGCGGCGTGACATCGTTCCGCCCGCCGTGGCGGCCACGCGCCTACGCGTACAGCGAGGTCTCGCCGACGGGCCGGGTCTTGAAGCGCTTGTGCACCCACAGGTACTGCGCCGGGTTGCGACGGATCTCGCTTTCGATCCAGCGGTTCATCGCGGCGGTGTCGGCGAGCGCATCGTCGCTCGGGAACTGCGTCCACGGATCGAGGAAGCGCACGCGGTAGCCGCGCCCGCCCGGCAGCATCTCGGCGACCACAGGCTGCACCACCATGTCCAGCGCACGTGCCATGCGCGACGGCGCGAGCAGCGTAGCCGCCGGCACGCCGAAGAACGGCACGAAGGCGGCGTCCTTGCGGCCGAAGTCCATGTCGGGCAGGTTGAAGAAGGCCCAGCCTTTGCGGATCGCGCGGATCAGCGGCTTGGCCGAATCGCTGCGCGGGAACACCTCGCCCTGCTTGAAGCGCAGCCGGCCGCGGCGGATCGCCTCGTCCATGATCTCGTCGCTCTGCTCCTGGTAGATCGACGCCACCTGCTGCTTCTGGAACAGCTGCGTCGCCGCACCCGCGACGTCCAGAGCCATGAAGTGAGGCACCAGCCACATGACCGGACGCTGGCTGTGCTCGGCCAGCGTCACGTCGCCTTCGACGTGGATGAGCCGCTTCAGGCGCTCGGTCGGCGCCCACCACAGCAGGCCGCGCTCGACGATGCTGCGTCCGAGCCACTGGAAGTGCTCGCGCACCAGCGCCTCGCGCTGCGACCGGGCCATGTCGGGAAAACACAGCTCGATGTTGCGCCGCGCGATGCTGCGGCGCGATCCGGCCAGCGCATGCAGCACGCGTCCGAGGCCGCGGCCGAGCGGCGCGAGCAGCGCGAGCGGCAGCCAATGCAGCAGCCACAGCACGATGAGCAGCAATCGAGAACCCAACGTCAATCCTTGTTCTGCGCGTCGCCCGGCGAGCCGGCGGCGCTGCGCGGCGTCTTGTAGCGGTCGTAGCCCCACAGGTACTGCTCGGGGCGCCGGCGGATGAGCCGCTCCATCGCCCGGTTGACGGCCGCGGCGGATTCTGCCTGATGGTCGGCCCCTTCCGGCAGGGCCTCCCGGAACGGTTCGAAATGCAGCACGTAGCCCCGGCCACGCGGCAGGCGTTCGCCCCAGGCGAGCAGCAGCATCGCGCCCGTCTGCTGGGCGAGGCGCGCCGCGAGCGTCATCGTGTAGGCCGGGCGGCCGAAAAACGGCGCCCACACGCCCATCGGGTCGGGCGGCACCTGGTCCGGCAGCAGGCCCACGGCTTCGCCGCGGCGCAACGCGCGCATCATCTGGCGCACGCCGGCGAGCGTGGCCGGCGCGGTGGCAAGACCGGGGCGGCCGCGTGCGGTGTCGACGAGTTCGCGCAGCCAGGGCTTGCGCGCCGGGCGATACAGCACCGTGATCGGCCCGTGGCCGGCCGCGTAGCGCTCGGCGTAGGCCTGCGCGGTCACCTCGAAGCAGCCCATGTGCGGCGTCAGGAAGACGATGCCGCGTCCCTCGCGATGCGCCTCGTCGATGAAGCGTTCGCCCTCCCAGCGCACGTACGGGGCGATCGGCTGGTCGGCGGGGCGCATCCACAGGAAGGGCAGCTCCATCAGCAGCCGGCCCGCCTCGGCGACGGCAGGCCCGCGCACGCCGGCAGGCAGCCGGGCCTGGCCGAGGTTGGCGAGGAAGCGCCGGCGGTACGACGGCGACAGCAGATAGCTCAGCCAGCCGAGCGCGGCGCCCAGCGCGTGCAGAAGCCACAAAGGCCAGCGCGACAGCCAGCGGAAGAGGGTTCGCATGTTTCCTATAATCGCGGCGTCGCCGAGTTATGAACTACTTGCAGGGCGATGCATGAGGCGCCCGCCGGGCGCCGACTGCGGGACCGATGGCGGTCCGAACAAATACTGCTAAAGCGTTCGCCGCTCCTCCACACATCAGGCCGGCAACGCACCGTGCAACCTGATGGGAGTTTAAGAGTGGCCAGCAACGATTTCCTTTTCACCTCCGAGTCCGTGTCCGAGGGTCACCCCGACAAGGTGTCCGACCAGATCTCCGACGCGATCCTCGACGCGATCTTCGCCCAGGATCCGCGCTCGCGCGTCGCCGCCGAAACGCTGTGCAACACCGGCCTCGTGGTGCTCGCCGGCGAGATCACCACCAACGCGCACGTCGACTACATCCAGGTCGCGCGCGACACGATCAAGCGCATCGGCTACGACAACACCGAGTACGGCATCGACTACAAGGGCTGCGCGGTGCTGGTGGCCTACGACAAGCAGAGCAACGACATCGCCCAGGGCGTCGATCACGCGAGCGACGACCACCTGAACACCGGCGCCGGCGACCAGGGCCTGATGTTCGGCTACGCCTGCGACGAGACCCCCGAGCTGATGCCCGCGCCGATCTACTACGCGCACCGCCTGGTCGAGCGCCAGGCGCAGCTGCGCAAGGACGGGCGCCTGCCCTTCCTGCGCCCGGACGCCAAGAGCCAGGTGACGATGCGCTACGTCAACGGCAAGCCGCACAGCATCGACACCGTGGTTCTGTCGAGCCAGCACGCGCCGGAGATGAGCGACGGCAAGAAGATGCTGCCGGCCTTCACCGAGGCGGTGATCGAGGAGATCATCAAGCCGGTGCTGCCCAAGGAGTGGCTGAAGGAAACCAAGTTCCTGATCAACCCGACCGGCCGCTTTGTCGTCGGCGGCCCGCAGGGCGACTGCGGACTGACCGGCCGCAAGATCATCGTCGACACCTACGGCGGCGCCTGCCCGCACGGCGGCGGCGCGTTCTCGGGCAAGGACCCGACCAAGGTCGACCGCTCCGCCGCCTACGCCGCGCGCTACGTCGCCAAGAACATCGTCGCCGCCGGCCTGGCGCGCCAGTGCCAGATCCAGGTCGCCTACGCGATAGGCGTGGCCAAGCCGATGAACGTGACCGTCTACACGGAAGGCACCGGCGTCATCTCCGACGAGAAGATCGAAGCGCTGGTCAGCGAGTTCTTCGACCTGCGCCCGCGCGGCATCATCCAGATGCTGGACCTGCTGCGCCCGATCTACCAGAAGACCGCGGCGTACGGGCACTTCGGGCGCGAGGAGCCGGAGTTCAGCTGGGAGCGCACCGACAAGGCCAAAGCGCTGCGTGCGGCGGCCGGCCTTTGAAACATGCGGCGCTTGTGCGCCGCGCACCGGACGAAGGCGGCCCCGGCCGCCTTTTTTCGTTTCTGGCAGCATCGACGGCATGTCCCCTCCGCTCTCGCTCGACGACCTGCGCCGCTACGCCGTCTCGCGCAGCCTCTTCAGCGCGACGACGCTGCCGGGCGCGATACGCAAGCTGGGCTTCATCCAGGCCGACCCGATTCGTGCGCCCGCACGCGCGCAGGACCTGACGCTGCGCCACCGCGTCAAGGACTACCGTGCCGGCGACCTCGAACGGCGCTATCCGCGGCTCGACGTCGAAGAGGACTTCTTCGTCAACTACGGCTTCCTGACGCGCGAGGTCCATGCCCTGATGCACCCGCGCACCGCCCGCGCCGCCTGGGATGCCGCGACGCGGCGGCGTGCGCAGGCGCTGCTCGACTTCATCCGCGAACGCGGCGCGGTGCACCCGCGCGAGGTCGACGAACATTTCGCCCACGGCCGTGTCACCAACTACTGGGGCGGCTCCTCGAACGCGACCACGCATCTGCTCGACGGCATGCACTACCGCAGCATGCTGCGGGTGGTGCGGCGCGACAACGGCATCCGCCTCTACGCAGCGCATCAGCATGCACCGCACAGCGGCGACCCCGCGGTGCGGCAGGCCCAACTCGACCGCCTGGTCGACGTGGTCGTGCACAAGTACGCGCCGCTGCCCGCCACCAGCCTGCACATGCTCGTGAGCCGGCTGCGCTACGGCGCGCCGCAGTGGCATGGCGAGCTGAAGGCGAGCCTGCAGCGCGCCAAGCAGCGGCTGGCGCACCAGCGGATCGACGGCGTCGACTGGTACTGGCCGGCCGACGAACGGCCGGCGTCGAGCCGGCACGAACCGCGCAACGAGGTGCGCCTGCTGGCACCGTTCGACCCCATCGTGTGGGACCGCCGCCGCTTCGAGCTGCTGTGGGGCTGGGCCTACCGCTTCGAGGCCTACACGCCGGCGCCCAGGCGCAAGCTCGGCTACTACGCGCTGCCGCTGCTGTGGCGCGACGAGGTGATCGGCTGGGCCAACGTGGCGGTCAAGGACGGACAGCTGGTGAGCAGCCCCGGCTTCGTGGCGGGTGGTCCGCCAAGGGAGCGCCTGTTCCGTTCGGCGCTCGGCGAAGAGCTGGAGCGCATGGGCCGTTTTCTCGGGCTTCAAGACGGCTGAGCGGCGGCCAGCGGCTTCTGCCGCGATGCCAGCAGCGCACCGAGGGCGAGCACCGCCGCCGAGCAGGCCAGGCCGCTGCGCAGTCCGCCGCTGCCGTCGGCGAGCCAGCCGACCAGGCTCGGTCCCACGATCTGTCCCACGGCGAAGATGATCGTGAAGGCGCTGATGCCGGCCGCCCACGCCGACGGCGCCACGTTGTGGCGCACCATCGCCGTGGTCGACGCGACCACCGACAGGAAGACACAGCCGAAGAGCGCGCCTGACACCGTGAGCGCCAGCGCATGCGTGCTCAGCACCGGCAGCAGCGTCGCCAGCGCCAGCAGGCCGTTGAGCAGGCTGAGCGCGCCGCCGCCGCGGGCGCGCTGCAGCAGCCCCGCCCACAGCCAGGACGAGGCGATCACGCCGGCGCCGAGCAGCATGTAGAAGCCGACGATCTGCGCTGCCGGCACGCCCTGCTCGCGCAGCAGCGTCACGATGAAGGTCATGTAGCCGATGTAGCCGAGGCCGAACATCAGGTAGCCGGCCAGGCCGTAGCCGAGTGACCTCCAGCGAAACCGCACGCGAGCGGCCGAGGCGATCGGCGCCACCGTGAAGCGGCGCGTGACGCGCGCGATGGCGACCACGCACAGCAGCGCCGTCGCGGCCAGCGCCAGCCAGGCCAATTGCCAGGCGTGCGGGCGCGACATCTCGGCCAGCGGCGGGACCAGCAGCGACGACACGATGATGCCCAGCCCCGTGCCGCCGTAATACAGCCCCAGCACCAGTCCCGCACTGACCGGCGGCGAGCGCTGGGCCGACGATTGGCTCAGCGCCGCGGCCATCAGCCCGCCGGCGACGAAGGTCATCGCGCTGCCGACGCCGGT
>DASWVR010000238.1:0-8732 GCA_036401155.1 Piscinibacter sp.
CGAGGGCGAACTGCGCGAGCGGGTGGCGGCCGCGGAACCGCCCGAGCGGCGGCTCGCCGCGCTCGCGGCCGTCGACGCCGTGCTGCTGCAGGCGCTGACGCTCGATGGCGCGCGTTATGCGACGCCATACAACTTCGTGCGCGCCTTGCGCCGCCGTGTCATCAAGGTGCCCGCTGCGCTGCAGCGCGATGCGGTTCAGCTGCTGACGGTGCACGGGGCAAAGGGACTCGAAGCGCAGGTCGTCTTCGTGATGGATGCCGACCCCGAACTCAAGGCGCCGGACACGGCCACCCTGCTGGTGGATTGGCCCGTCGAGTCGGCGTACCCGCGCCATTGCGCCTTCGTCTATGCGCACTCGCAGTGCCCGCCGTCGCTCGAGCCGGTGCTGGAGCGCGAGCTGGCAGCGCGCCAGCGCGAGGAACTCAATGGTCTTTACGTCGCGATGACACGTGCCAGGCGACTCCTGGTGTTCAGCGCCACCGAACCGCACCGTCCAGCACTGCGGGCATCGTGGTGGGAGCGGGTCGTCGCGCATGCGCAGCCGATGCCCGCCCACCTCGCACACGGCGATCGCCGTGCGCCGCTGCCCGCGGCCGACGCAGTCGTGCTGCACGTGCTGCCGCGCTGGCAGCATGTTCCGCAACAGCTGCCGCTCGTGCTCGCCGCCGAGGACGACGCGCACAGCCGTCTCGGGCAGGCGGTGCATCGGGCGCTGGAGTGGATCAGCGCGGCGCCACGCGACGGCGGCGCCGACATCGAACTGCACAGCCGGGCCGCCGCGGCGGAATTCGCGGTCGATGGGCACGAGGTGGCGCGGCTTGCCGGCCGAATCTGGCGCAGCCCGGCCTGTGCCCGCTTCTTCGCCGGCCCGGGATTGCGCTGGGCCGGCAACGAGGTGCCGGTGAGCGATGCCGGCGAGGTGCTGCGCATCGACCGGCTGGTCGACCTCGACGAGGCCGGCCAGCGCTGCTGGTGGGTGCTCGACTACAAGCTGCAGCACGCGCCCGACAGCCTGCCGGCCTACCGTGACCAACTGCAACGCTATCGCCGCGCGGTGCAGGCCCTGCAGCCTGCCCAGCCCGTGCGCTGCGCCTTCATCACAGGCGCCGGCGAACTGATCGAGATCCCCTGAGCTGGCCGCGGCTGCTGGCACCACGAGTGAGGCATTTCGCACACTCGGCGAGCGCCGGCCTGCCAAACGCCCCTGTCGCGCCGCACACTGGGCGGCAATCGAATCGCCGACCGGCAGGTCATGCGGGGCGCGAGAACGTCGCGCCGCGGTCCGCGCGAAAAAGCCACGCATTGGCGGGGTTCATCGAGGGTTCGCCCGAGTCTGGCAGCCCATCCAATAGGGCAACTTCGTCTTCTCTCCACGATGGCCGCTCCTGCGTCTTCCGCTCCTCGACCTGCCCCTGCCACCGTGGCGCGGCGGCTGGGCCGTTTCGAGCTGAAGCAACTGCTCGGCAAGAGTGCCGGCACGATGGTGTGGCTCGCCCACGACCCGCGCACCGATCAGGAACTGGTGCTCACGCTGCCGCGTGTGCAGCCTGCGTCGCCTGCCGCCATGGAGCGCTGGCTGGACGAGGTTCGGCTTGCCGCCCGCGTGAATCACCCGAACCTGGCGCACGTGGTCGAGATCGGCGTGCAGGAGCACTGGCCCTTCATCGCGGTCGACCGCGCACTGGGCCTCACGCTGCCCGAATGGCTCGCAGCGCACCCGAATCCGTCGCCGCTGGAGGTGGCCGGCTGGCTGTGCGATGCGCTGCAGGGAATTGCCTTCGCCCATGAGGCCGGGTCCGCGCATGGCGATCTGCAGTTGCATCACCTCGTCGTCAGCGAACAAGGCGGCGTGCGGGTGATGGCGCTCGCCGCCGCAGGTGCCGCCACGCCGGCGGGTGAGGGCGAAACACCTGCACACGAGCGCGGCATCGCGCTCGATCCGAACCGCCTGCGCGCCCAGCGCGAGCTCGCCGAACGCGACGTGCTGGCCTGCGGCCTGCTGCTGCAGCATCTGCTGGCCGGCCAGCCTGCGCTGGAGGAGCCCGACACGGCCCTCGTCATTGCACGCCTGCCGCCCCACGGCAAGGAACTGGTGCGCCTGCCCTGGACGACGCCTCATCCGATCCCCGAGGCGCTGCGCGCCATCGCCAACCGCACGAGCGCCAGCCAGGCGCGCCAGCGCTACCTCAATGCGCGCACGCTGCTGCACGCGCTCGACGGCTGGCGGGCGGCCGAAGCGCAGGACAACGGCGGGCCGCTTGCCCTGCTGCTGGACCGCATGCGCACGATCGGCCACCTGCCGGCGATGCCCGGCGTCGGCGGGCGCGTTGCACGGTTGACGGCCCAGGAAGGACAGCGCACCGACGAGATGGCGGAGCACATCCTGCAGGACATGGCGCTCAGCTTCGAGCTGCTGCGGCAGGTCAACTCGGCGCAGGTGCGGGGCACGCAGATCGCGGGCAACGGCCCCGTGCTGACGGTCCGCCGCGCGATTTCGCTGGTTGGCGTGAAGGGCATCCGTCAGGCCGCGTCCACGCTGCGCGTGTGGCCTGGCCCGCTCACTCCAAGCGGTGCCGAAGCGATGCAGCGCACCATCGACCACGCCCGGCTGGCCGGCCACACGGCGCAGGTCCTCTGCCCCGCGGGCTACGACTCCGAGGTGGTGTTTCTCGTGGCCGTGCTGCAGAACCTCGGCCGCCTGCTGGTGCAGTATCACTTCAGCGACGAAGCCGAGCAGATCCGGCAACTGATGCGGCCGGTGCCTGCTCCCGCCGACGCGGAGCCGGGAACCCCCGAGCAGCCGGGGATGAGCGAAGCCGGCGCGTCCTATGCGGTGATGGGCGTCGACATCGAGACGCTCGGCGCGGCCGTCGCCAAGCACTGGGGCCTGGGCGAAGACGTACAGCACATGATCCACCGCCTGCCGCGCGAGCGTGCCGCGCGCATGCCCGACAGCGACGCCGACGTGCTTCGGATGGCCGCAAGCGCTGCCAACGACGCGGTCGATGCGCTCAGCATGCTGCCCGCCGCGCGCATCGGCCATGGCCTGCACCTGATCGCGCAGCGTTATGCGCGCGCGCTCGAGATCGGTGCGCGCGATCTGCAGGACGCGCTCAAGGCCGCGCGTGCGGCTTCGCGCGCGGGGCGGCCGGTGGCCACCGTCGCCGTGGCGCGCAGCGTGGAAGGCGCCGCCCCGGCTGCCGCCGGCGTGCAAGAGGAACACTGAACACCATGGCCGCCGTACCGTCTCCTGCACCGGCATCGCGCCCTGGCCAGATCGGCCGCTTCGAACTGCGGCGCGTCCTCGGCAAGGGCGCCCAGGCCACCGTGTGGCTGGGCTACGACCCGCGCCTGCAGCGCGAGGTCGCAATCAAGGTGATGCGTGCGGCCCCCGGCATCGATGCCTGCGCCGTCGACCACTGGCTGCAGGAGGCGCGCAGCGTCAGCCGGCTCACCCATCCGCACATCGTGCCGGTCTTCGAGGCCGACGTTCACCACGGGCAACCCTATCTGGTGTTCGAGTACGTGCCGGGCCGCACGCTCGCCGATCACCTGCGTTCGCGCGGTGCGCTGCCGCCGCGCGAGGCGGTGCAGTTGATGCTCGGCGTGCTCGATGCACTGCAGGCGGCGCATGCGGCCGGCGTGGTGCACCGCGACCTGAAACCGTCGAACATCCTCGTCGACGGCGGCGGCCGGGCCCGCGTCATGGACTTCGGCATCGCCGTGCAGGTGAGGGACAGGCCGAACCGGCAGGAGCCCGTCGGCACCCCGGGCTACATGTCGCCCGAAGCGGCGAACGGTGCGGCCCCGGCGCCGGTGATGGACATATTCAGCGCCGGCCTCGTGCTCGCCGAAGCGCTGCACGGCAAGGCGCTGATCCGCGAAGAGGACCCCTACCGCGCGATCTTCCGCACCGCCCACGAAGACCTAGCGCTGCCCGCCGACATGCCCGCCGACGTCGACGATGCGCTGCGCGCGATCGTGCTGCGTGCATTGGCGCGCGACCCGACACAGCGCCACGCGAGCGCGGCGCGGTTGCGCGAGGCGCTGCAGCAGTGGCTGTCTCCGGTGGTCGGCCCGGCCGGTGCGGGCAGCGCCGGCAACAGCGGCACGCTCGAGTTCCTGCTGCGCCGCATGCGCCACAAGAGCGATTTCCCGGCGATGTCGGATTCGGTCGCCAGCATCCAGCGCGTGGCCGGATCGGAGAAGGAGAGCCTGGGCAGCCTCTCGAACGAGATCCTCAAGGACGTGGCGCTCACCAACAAGCTGCTGCGCATGGTCAACACCGCGCAGTTCACGCACGCGGGCGGCGGCTCGATCAGCACGGTCTCGCGCGCGGTGGCGCTGGTCGGCTTCGCCGGCATCCGCAACATGGCGTTCAGCCTGGTGCTGCTCGAGCACATGCAGGACAAGGGACACGCCGAGCAGTTGAAGGAGGAGTTCCTGCGTTCGCTGATGGCCGGCTCGGTGGCGAGCGCGCTGTGCCCGCTCTCGCGCGAGGGCGAGGAGGCCTTCATCGGCGCGATGTTCCAGAACCTCGGGCGCCTGCTGACCGAGTTCTACTTTCCCGAGGAAGCACGCCAGGTGCGCGCCATCGTGGCGGACCACGTC
Organism: Piscinibacter sp.; assembly: GCA_036401155.1. Lineage (GTDB taxonomy): Bacteria > Pseudomonadota > Gammaproteobacteria > Burkholderiales > Burkholderiaceae_C > Albitalea. Next base: position 4,612 of record DASWVR010000238.1, read on the forward strand.
GACAGCGGCCGTGCGCACAGCGACGCCGTCGAAGCCGCCGCGTCGATCAGCGTGCTGGGCCTGAGCTTCGAGGATCTCGGGCTCGGTATTGCGAAATCCTGGGGCCTGCCCGAGGCGTTGCAACGCTGCATGTGCAAGCTGCCCGGCCCTGCGCCCGCGCGTGGGGTCGACAAGCCGACGGAGCGCCTGCGCTGGCTGGCGCAGGCGGCCAACGAGATCACCGACACGCTGCTGCGCTGCGATCCGGCGGCCAGCGTCGCCGCCGTCAGCGCACTGGCCGAACGCTATTCGACCGTGCTGGGCGTGAGCGCCAGCGGCATCGAAGCAGCGGCCGTCGAGGCCCGCGGCAAGCTGTCGCAGATGGCGCGGGCGATGAACCTGCACGTGTCGCCGGCGTCGCCCGCGAATCGGCTGCTGAACCAGGCCAGCCAGGTGCCGCCGACCTTGGAAGCCGGCGACTCGCTCTCGCCGCACGAACTGCATGCCACGCTGCCCACCCCGCCGCCGGCGCGGGCCCGCGCCGGAGGCGCGGCCGAAGCCGTCAATGCGGCCGAGATGATGACCGCCGGCATCCAGGACATCACCAACTCGATGGTGGAGAACTTCCGCCTCAACGAGGTGCTGCGCATGATCCTCGAAACGATGTTCCGCGCCCTCGGCTTCCGCCGCGTGATCTTCTGCCTGCGCGATGCCAAGACAGACACGCTGACGGGGCGTTTCGGCCTCGGCGAGGGTGTGGATCGCCTTGCGCCGCAGTTCAAGATTCCGCTGAAGGCGCCGAGCGACTTGTTCGCTGCGGTGTGCCTGAAAGGCGCCGATACGCTGATCAGCGATGCGACCTCGGCGAACATCGCGTCACGCTTGCCTCCATGGTTCCGGCAATCGGTCAATGCACCGGCTTTCCTGCTGCTGCCGTTGATGCTCAAGGGCGCGCCGTTTGCCCTGATCTATGCAGACAAGGCCACGCCCGGTGGCATCGAGCTGGGGGAAAAGGAGCTGTCCCTGCTGCGCACGCTTCGCAACCAGGCGGTGATGGCGTTCAAGCAGGCCAACTGACGCGGGCACGTGGCTTGCCGCACTTTCCTGTGCGCCCTTTGGGCCTTTGGAAAGGAATCGCCATGAAATCAATCTCACTGCTTGTCGCCGCTGCTTTCGCCCTGTCCGGCGCCGCCATGGCACAGACACAAAGCCTGCCCGACACCCCGACCCAGCTGCAAACGCCGATGACCCCGGCCGCACCGGCCCCGGCCACACCGGCCCCGGTCGCAACTGCCGCCGAAACCCCGGCTCCGATCGTCGTCGAGACCAACGTCGACCTCACCTCCGAGCCCGGACCGCCGGCCGACCCGCAGGCCGCGCGCGAAGAGGCGGTGAATGCCCTTCATTGGGCGAAAACCGAAGGCTGCCGAAACGACGCAGCGCCGCGCGAGTGCATCCGGCGTGCGCAGGACGAGTACCGTGACGCGATGGCACGCCTCGGACGCACGGGCGTGAGCCGCAATTAGTGGGTCTGTTGGGGGAGGAAGGGGTGACGAGCCTTACCCCCGGCACTGGTCGCAACGGTTGGGGCTGCTTCGTTCCCGACCTGACCCGGTTGGCCGCGCTTCCATGCGGGGAGGCCCGTCACCGACGATTGTAGGGGAGGGTCTGCCGAACCTCAGGGCGGCGGGCCTTTCGCGTCTCGGAGGCCGCGAGGCATGGGCTGCCTCGGATCCTGCGGTTGGCCTCTGAGCGAGCCCAGTGCGCTGCCAGATGCGTGGGTGCTTCGCTGCGTCGGCTCAGCGCAACTGCAGCGCGTCGTCGCCGAACTCGACGCCCAAGGGTTCGATGACGAGCCGCTTGGCTCCGGCCTCCACCCGGCCCGCAACGAGGGCCGCCACGCCTTGCGCCTGTGCCACCTCGACCGTGCGCTGCGCGTCTTCGGCACGCACGAACAGCGCAAAGCCCGCGCCCATGTTGAGGGTGCCGTAGGCCTCGCGGTCGTCCTGCCGGGCGTGCTGCTGGATGAACTTCAACACCGGCGTGACGTCGGGGATGCGGTCGATGCGGTAGGTGTGCGCAGCCGGATGGCGCAGCAGCTTGCGCCAGCCGTGGCCGGTGATGTTGGCGCAGTAGTGCGGCGTGATGCCGGCGTGGTACAGCGCTTCGGTGACCGGCGAATAGAGCATGGTCGGCGCGAGCAGCGCCTCGCCGTAGGTGAGCCCCGGCGCCACCGGTGTCAGGTAACCCTGGGGCAGCCGCTCGACGAGCTTGCGCGCGAGGCTCAGGCCGTTGGCATGGATGCCGCTGGAGGCGAGCAGCACGATCGCGTCGCCGGGAGCGAGCTTGTCGCCGACCGACAAGCGCTCCTTGGGATTGATGAGGCCGGTGCACGAGGCGGCGAGATCGATGCGGCCTTCGGCGACGATGCCGGCAAGCGCCGGCGTCTCGCCGCCACCCCAGGCGACGCGGCAGGTGTCGCAGGCGCGCTTCCAGCCGGCGACCAGCGCCTGCGCGCGCTCGGCGTCGGCGAACCAGTCCGAGCCGCCCGCGGCCCAGTAGGCTTGCACGACCAGCGGCGTCGCGCCGACCGTGATGAGGTCGTTGATCGCCATGGCGATCGTGTCCTGCGCGATGCCGTCGTAGTAGCTCTTGCCCGTCAGCGCATGCATTTCGTCGGCCACCAGCGCCTTCGAGCCGAGGCACTCGACGATGCTGGCGATGTAGAAGGGGCCCACATCGACCACGTAGGCCGACTCGCCGCGCGAGGCCTTGACCTCGCTGAAGCCGTGTGTGGCCAGATGCACCCCGGTGGCCGCTGCGGCGCGTTGGGCGGCGACCTTGAGCGGGTCGATCAGGTCGTAGTCGACGCCGGCCTGTTCGTAGCTCAGCGTGGTGTTCCGTTCGTGGGGCGCAGCGGGCTTCATGGGGGGCGATTATCGGTCAGGGTGCACGCCGGCCGGCCGAGGTCGGGACCGTAGAATGGCCCGATGAGTTACCAGGTCCTCGCCCGCAAGTACCGCCCGCGCAACTTCGAAGGGCTGGTGGGGCAGGAGCACGTCGTGCAGGCGCTGGCGAATGCCTTGACGCAGGGCCGCCTGCACCACGCCTACCTGTTCACCGGCACACGCGGCGTCGGCAAGACGACGGTGTCGCGCATCCTCGCCAAGTCGTTGAACTGCACCGGCGCCGACGGCTCGGGCGGCATCACCGCGCAACCCTGCGGCGCCTGCGATGCCTGCCGCGACATCGACAGCGGCCGCTTCGTCGACTACGTGGAGCTCGATGCCGCTTCGAACCGGGGTGTCGAGGAGATCTCGCTGCTGCTGGACCAGGCGGTCTACAAGCCCGTGGTCGGACGCTTCAAGGTCTACATGATCGACGAAGTGCACATGCTGTCGAACACCGCCTTCAACGCGATGCTGAAGACGCTGGAGGAGCCGCCCGACTACCTCAAGTTCGTGCTTGCGACGACCGATCCGCAGAAGGTGCCGCCGACGGTGCTGTCGCGCTGTCTGCAGTTCAACCTGCGGCCGATGGCGCCGCAGACGGTGCACGACCACCTGGCGAGCGTGCTGCGCGACGAGGACATCGCCGCCGATGCGGGCGCGCTGCGCCTGCTGGCGCGCGCCGCACGCGGTTCGATGCGCGATGCGCTGTCGCTCACCGACCAGGCCATTGCATTCGGCGCCGGCACCTTGTCCGAAGCCGGCGTGCGGCAGATGCTGGGCGCGGTCGATCGCGGGCATGCGGTGCGCATCATCGAGGCGCTCGCGGCCGGCGACGGCGCGGCGCTGGTGGCAGCGGCCGACGCCCTGCGCGGGCTCGGCCTGTCGGCTGCCGGCACGCTGGAGGAACTGGCCGACCTGCTGCAGCAGATGGCGGTCGCGCAGGTGGTCCCGGATGCGCTCGATGCCACGGATCCGGCGTCGCCGGCCGTGTCGCGGCTCGCCGGCCTGCTGCCGGCGGACGAAACGCAGCTCGTCTACAGCATGGCGCTGCATGGCCGCGCCGAGCTGGGCCTCGCGCCCGATGAATACAGCGGCCTGGTGATGGTCTTGCTGCGCATGCTTGCGTTCCGGCCGCAGGCAGGCGGAGACGTGGCGATGGCGCCGGTGGCGCGCGCCAAGCCGACGCAGCCG
>DASWVR010000239.1:0-1678 GCA_036401155.1 Piscinibacter sp.
CTGCCGACAAGGACTTTCCATGCAAGCCCTCCTCGCCCGCCTGCTGTGCGCTGCCGTCCTGTCATGCGGGACTGTCCGTGCCGCCGAAGTCAGCGTCGCGGTCGCCGCCAACTTCACCGCGCCGATGCAGAAGATCGCCGCGGAGTTCGAGCGCGACACCGGCCACAAGGCCCGGCTCGCCTTCGGCGCGACCGGCAAGTTCTATGCGCAGATCAGGAACGGCGCGCCCTTCGAGATCTTCCTCTCCGCCGACGATACGACGCCGGCGAAGCTGGAGGAGGAGGGCGCGACGGTGGCGGGCAGCCGCTTCACCTATGCGATCGGCAGGCTCGCGCTGTGGTCGGCGCAGCCCGGCGTCGTCGACGACAGGGGTGAGGTGCTCAGTCGCGGCGCCTTTGCCCACCTCGCGGTGGCCAACCCCAAGACCGCGCCCTACGGCGCGGCGGCAATGCAAGTGCTGCGCAAGCGCGGCCTGGCCGAGGCGCTCGCCGCGAAGCTGGTCACCGGCGAGAACATCGCGCAGACGCACCAGTTCGTCGCCAGCGGCAATGCCGAACTCGGTTTCGTCGCGCTGTCGCAGGTGTGGGCCGACGGCCGGCTCGCGGGAGGGTCGGCCTGGCTGGTGCCGGCCGAGCTGCACGCGCCGCTGCGCCAGGATGCGGTGATCCTCGCCGCGGGGCGCGACAGGCCCGCCGCGCGAGCGCTCGCGGACTATTTGCGCGGTGCGAAGGCGGCCGCGATCATCAAGTCCTACGGTTACGGACAATGAGGCGGGCGCGACGATGATGGATGCGGCGGATCTCGCGGCGATCCGGCTGACGCTGGAGCTGGCGGCCGTCACGACGGCGATCCTGCTCGTGATCGGCACGCCCGTCGCGTGGTGGCTCGCACGCACGCGCTCGGCGTGGAAGGGCGTGATCGGCGCGGTCGTCGCGCTGCCGCTGGTGCTGCCGCCGACGGTGATCGGCTTCTACCTGCTGCTGCTGATGGGGCCGCACGGTCCGGTCGGCCAGCTCACGCAGGCGCTGGGGTTGGGCCTGCTGCCCTTCAGCTTCGCCGGCCTCGTCGTCGGTTCGGTGTTCTATTCGCTGCCCTTCGTCGTCCAGCCGCTGCAGCAGGCCTTCGAGGCGATCGGCGAACGGCCGCTGGAGGTCGCCGCGACGCTGCGCGCGGGCGCGCTCGACACCTTCTTCAGCGTGGTGCTGCCGCTCGCGCGGCCGGGTTTCGTCACCGCCGCGGTGCTGGGTTTCGCCCACACGGTCGGCGAGTTCGGCGTGGTGCTGATGATAGGCGGCAACATCCCGGAGAAGACGCGCGTCGTGTCGGTGCAGATCTACGACCACGTCGAGGCGCTCGAATACGCGCAGGCGCACTGGCTCTCCGCGGGGATGGTGGCGTTCAGCTTCCTCGTGCTGTTTCTGCTCTACAGCCGCAAGCGCGGGGGCATGCGATGAGGCCCTCCGCCGCCGCACCGCTCCCCGGCGCCGGCATCGAGGCGCGCTTCCGGCTGGCGTGGTCCGGATTTGCGCTGGATGCCGCGCTGCAGCTGCCCGGGCGCGGCGTCAGCGCGCTGTTCGGTCACTCCGGTTCGGGCAAGACGACGCTGTTGCGCTGCCTCGCGGGCCTGGAGCGGGCGACGGACGGCTACCTCGCGGTGCGCGGCGAGGTGTGGCAGGAC
>DASWVR010000240.1:0-4818 GCA_036401155.1 Piscinibacter sp.
CAGACGCCGCGCGCTGCGGTCGCTGCCGTGGTAGATGCCGACGACGTTGCCGACCGCATCGATGTCCACCTCGTCGAAGCCGCAGCCGCGCATCCACGCGCTCAGGTCCTGCGCGCACGCGCGGTGCGCGTCGGTGAGGTACGTGACGGTCAGCTGCCCGCGTTCGGCAAAGCCCGGGTCGCTGTGGCGTGCCAGCGCTTCGGCCCAGTCCCACACCTGGTTGCCGAGCGCGGGCACGGCACCGAACTTGTCGTTCAGGCGCAGTTCGGCGATGCGGTGGATCTGACGCAGGCACTCGGCGAGTTCGGCCTCGGGGTGCGCGGCCAGGCGCCGCGCGAAGTCGGCGATGACCTGCCGGCGCGTGAGGCCGCTGCCGCGGGGGCCGCGCACCGCGAGGATGAACGGCCAGCCGAAGCGCTGCGTGTACGCGGCGTTGAGTTGCTGCAGTCGCGCGAATTCGTCGGGGCTGCAGTTCGCGAGGCCGGCGGCGGCCTGCTCTTGGGCCGATTCGGCGGTAAGCGCGCCGGCCGCCATCGCTTTGCCCGCCAGCGCCGGGTGGGCGCGCACGAGGGCCAGCTGCTCCTCGCGCGAGGCCTGCCGCACCACGGCGGCGAGCGCGAACTTGAGCGACGCCAGCGTCTGGAACGGGCGCTGGCCCCACGCGCGCTCGGCGATCCACGGCGAATGTTCGTACACGCCATCGAGCAACGCGACGAAGCGTTCGACGCCGGCCTGGTTGAGTTCTTGCAGGGTCGGCATCGATTCAGCTCCACTCGAAGGCGCGCGCAGCGTCATAGGGATGGGCCTGCTTCCAGTGGCGCGCGATGTCGATTCGGCGGCACACCCACACCCGGTCGTGCTGCGCCACGTGGTCGAGGAAGCGCTGCAGCGCGCGCGTGCGGCCGGGCCGGCCGAGCAGCCGGCAGTGCATGCCGACGCTCATCATCTTCGGCTGCGCCGCGCCTTCGGCATAGAGCACGTCGAAACTGTCGCGCAGGTAGTCGAAGAAGTCCTCGCCGGTGCCGAACCCCTGAGCGCTGGCGAAGCGCATGTCGTTGGCGTCGAGGGTATAGGGCACGACGAGGTGCGGCGCCCGTGAGCCGTCGGTCTTGCGCACCGTGAGCCAGAACGGCAGCTCGTCGCCGTAGTAGTCGCTGTCGTACTCGAAGCCGCCGAAGTCGGCCACCAAGCGGCGCGTATGGGGGCTGTCGCGCCCGGTGTACCAGCCGAGCGGCCGTTCGCCGGTGAGGTGTTCGATGACCGCGATCGCGCGCGCCATGTGCTCGCGTTCGGTGCTTTCGTCCACCGTCTGGTAGCTGATCCAGCGCCAGCCGTGGCAGGCGATCTCGTGACCGAGTTCCTTCAAGGCAGCGGTCAGCTCGGGCTGGCGCTCCAATGCCATCGCGACGCCGAACACCGTGAGCGGCAGCGCGCGCCGCTCGAACTCGCGCAGGATGCGCCACACGCCCACGCGCGAGCCGTATTCGTAGATCGACTCCATGCTGAGGTGACGCGCCGGGAACGACGCCGGGTCAAACATCTCGGACAGGAACTGCTCGCTGCCGGCGTCGCCGTGCAGCACCGAGCGCTCGCCGCCTTCTTCGACATTGAGCACGAACTGCAGGGCCACACGCGCCTGGCCCGGCCAGTTCGCCTGCGGGGGGTGGCGGCCGTAGCCGATCAGGTCGCGCGGGTAGGCGGGCGGTGTCGTCATGGGGCGAAGGGGTGGCTGAGTGCGGCGACCTGGGCCGCATGCGACGAGTCGTCCATGAGCGAGATCAGCGAACTGCGCAGCAGGAGGTCGGCCAGCATCTGCGCCAGCACTGTATACACTTTGCCGGTCCACGCAACCGGCCTTGCGTGGCGGCGCCCAGGAATCCGCGATGCTGACGACCCATGTGCTCGACACGATGAACGGCTGCCCGGCCGCCGGCATGGCGGTGGCGCTGTACCGCGTGGACGGCGGCGCCGCCGCACTGCTCGCGCGCATCGCGCTCAACCACGACGGCCGCGCCGATGCGCCGCTGCTGGCGGAAGGGGCGATGATGCCCGGGCGCTACCGGCTGGTGTTCGGCGTGGCGGCCTACTACCGCGGGCGCGGCGTGCAGCTGCCCGAGCCGCCTTTCCTCGACGAGGTGCCGCTGGATTTCGGCATCGCCGACGGCGCGGCGCACTACCACGTGCCGCTGCTGTGCACGCCGTGGAGCTACTCCACCTACCGCGGCAGCTGAGGCCTGCGGCAGCATGGAAAGCTACCTGCTCGACTGGGCCAACCTGCTGCTGCGCTGGGCCCACGTGATCACGGCCATCGCCTGGATCGGCTCGTCGTTCTACTTCGTCTTTCTCGACAGCAGCCTCACCAAGCCGACCTCGCCAGAACTCGTGGCCAAGGGCGTGGACGGCGAGCTGTGGGCGGTGCATGGCGGGGGCTTCTACAACCCGCAAAAGTACTTCGTCGCGCCCAAGTCGCTGCCGCAGCACCTGCACTGGTTCTACTGGGAGAGTTATTCGACCTGGTTGACCGGCTTTGCGCTGTTCACCGTGCTGTACCTCTTCAATGCCGGCACGTTCCTGGTCGACCGGTCGGTCTACGACTGGCCGGCCGGTGCCGCGGTCGCCGCGTCGATCGGATTCATGGCGGTGTTCTGGCTCGTCTACGACGCGGTGTGCCGCACGGCAGGCCGGCGCCCGGGAGGCGACGCGCTCGTCGGCGTGCTGATTGCCGTGATCGTGTGCTTCGCGAGCTGGCTCGCCTGCCAGCTGTTCGCCGGCCGCGCGGCCTTCCTGCTGATCGGCGCGATGCTCGCCACCGCGATGAGTGCCAACGTGCTCGTCTGGATCATCCCCGGGCAGCGCAACGTGGTGGCGCAGCTGCGCGCGGGCGAGCAGCCCGACCCGGCGCACGGCCAGCGTGCCAAGCAGCGCAGCGTGCACAACACCTACTTCACGCTGCCGGTGCTGGTGTCGATGCTGTCGAACCACTACGGCTTTCTCTACAGCGGCCGTCACAACTGGCTGGTGCTGGTGGTGCTGATGCTGGCCGGCGCGCTGGTGCGGCACTTCTTCGTCGCGCGCCACAAGGCTCGCGTGGAGGGGCGCGCAGCGCCGTGGGTGCCGGCGGCCGTGGGCGTGGTGATGATCGCGGGCCTGGTGGCGGCGATGGCGCCGGCGACGACGCCAAGCCACTCCGCCCAGGCCGGGCCGGTCGCGATGGGCGAGGTGCAGGCGGTGATCAACCAGCGCTGCGTGATGTGCCACAACGCCCAGCTCGCCAACAAGAACGTGCAGCTGCACACCGAGGCGCTGATCCGCCAGCAGGCGCAGCAGATCGTTCAGCAGGCCGTGGTCGCGCGCACGATGCCGATGAACAACGCGACCGGCATGACCGACGCCGAGCGCGGGTTGTTGCGGCGCTGGGCCGAGCAGGCGCGCTGAGGCTGCCGACGGGCACGCGGCGCCAGGGCACCACGCCTGCCCCGACGGGCACGCCGCTTGCCGTGGGCTGGCATGACGCCGGGCTCGACGGAACCTGCTGCAGCGCCTGTGAGCCCGCAGCCTCATTCACCTTCGGGTCAGGCGGGCGGCTTCGCTCGGTTGCCGTTGCCGCTGGACGCGGCGCTGCGGGCGGTTCGCGGCCACGCGCTGTTCATGGTCGACGCGGCGGGCCGCCTCGCCAGCTGGCACGAGGGCGTGCAGCGCACCTTCGGCTGGGCGGAGCCCGAGTGGATCGGGCAGCCTTGGTCGATGCTCTTTGCCGCTGAAGGCGGTGACCCGGCAGCCCTGCTCGCGCATGCCGCCACCGACGGCCACGCCTCGCACGAAGGCCGGCTGCGGCGTCGCGACGGGTCCGACTTCGCGGGCGCGATCGCGCTCGCCCATGCCGGCGCCGCCGAGGCCGGTACAGGCGGTGGCTGCGTCGTTTTTGCCAGCGACCTCACCCGGGTGGATGACGCGGATGCACAGTGCCGCGCGCTGTTGGCGGCCGAGCGCGAAGCGCGTGCCGAGGCGGAGCGCCGCGCCGCCGAGCTGGACGCGGCGCTCGAAAGCATTCCCGACGCGGTGTACATCGGCGACGAAGGCGGCATCACGCGCTGCAACGCACGCGCACTGGAGATGCTGGGCGTGTCCTCGATCGACGAGCTGCGGCGGCCGATCGGCGAGCTCGGCCAGCGTTTCCGGGTGCGCCATCTCCGTCAGGGGCGAGTGCTCGAGCCGCACGAGCTGCCCTTCGTGCGCGCGCTCGCAGGCGAGCGCAGTGTGCTGGAGACCTGGACCACGCATGCGTCGAGCGGCGAGCCGGTGTACGTGCGGGGCGCCGCCGCGCCGATAGTGATCGACGGGCGCACGGTGGGCGCGGTGGCCGTCAACAGCGATCTCACCCACGGCCGCCGCCTCGAAGACGAGCATCGCCGGCTGTCGCAGATCGTCGAGCACAGCGGCGAGCTGATCCTGCTCGCGACTCCCTCGGGCGAACTGGCCTACCTCAACCGCGCGGGGCGCGAGCTGATCGGCTTGCAGGCGGAGGAGCGCGTCTCGCTGATGGAGCTGTTCGCCATCTCGGACCGGCCGCGCATCGAGTACGAGGCGATCCCGGCACTGCGGCGCGGCGAGCGCTGGTCGGGCGAAGTCGAGCTGCGCCATCAGCAGTCGACGGAGGCCATTCCGGTGCTGTGGAGTGCTTTCCCGGTTCGCGACGACGACGCAGAACGGCCGCTCATGTGGGCGTGCATCGGCCACGACCTCACGCGCATCAAACGCATCGAGAGCGCGCTGTCCGAGCGCGACCAGCAGTTCAAGGCCTTGCTCCATGGCGTTCGC
>DASWVR010000241.1:0-27374 GCA_036401155.1 Piscinibacter sp.
GCTTTCCCGGTTCGCGACGACGACGCAGAACGGCCGCTCATGTGGGCGTGCATCGGCCACGACCTCACGCGCATCAAACGCATCGAGAGCGCGCTGTCCGAGCGCGACCAGCAGTTCAAGGCCTTGCTCCATGGCGTTCGCGATTACGCCATCTTCGCCATCGGCCCCGACGGGCGCATCGCCTCATGGCACGAGGGCGCCCGGCGGATGAAGGGCTACAGCGCCGACGAGGCCATCGGCATGCCGTTCGAGAACCTGTTCGTGCCCGAGGACCGCGAAGCCGGCCGGGCCCGGATGGAGATGCAGATCGCCGCGGCCACCGGCGAGTTCACGGGCGAAGGGGTGCGCCAGCGCAAGGACGGGTCGCACTTCCACGCCCTCGTCGTGCTGACGGCCACGCGCAGCCCCGACGGCGAACTGCTGGGCTATCTCAAGCTGACGCAGGACATCACGCTGCGCAAACGCCGCGAGGCGGAGCGCGAACAGCTGCTGCGCGTGGCGCAGGCCGCGCGCGAAGAGGCCGAGCGCGCGAACCGGATGAAGAACGACTTCCTCGCCACCATCTCGCATGAACTCAGGACGCCGCTGGGCGCCATCCTGGGCTGGTCGCGCCTGCTCGAACGCGGCCTGCACGACGCCGAAGGCGTGCAGCATGGCCTGACGGTGATCTCGCGCAACGCGGCGATCCAGTCGAAGCTGATCGACGACCTGCTCGACATGGCGCGCATCGAGTCGGGCACCTTGCGGCTCGAGCTGGCGCCGGTCGAGGTGGCGGGCGTGATCGCCGCGGGGGTCGAGGCGACCTCACCGGCCGCGGCGGCCAAGCGCATCGCGCTGCGCACGAGCATCGACCCGCACACGCCGCCCGTCATGGCCGATGCGCAGCGCCTACAGCAGGTGGTGTGGAACCTGTTGAGCAACTCGATCAAGTTCTCGCCAGACGAGGGCACTGTCACGGTGAGCGCGCGGCCGGCTGGCCAGGGTGTGGAGATCGTCGTCACCGACAACGGGCAGGGCATCCCGGCGTCGTTCCTGCCGCATGTGTTCGACCGCTTTCGCCAGCACGACTCGTCGATCACCCGGCGCCAGGGCGGGCTCGGCCTCGGGCTGTCCATCGTGAAGCAGCTGGTCGAACTGCATGGCGGGCGCGTGCGCGCGGAAAGCGCGGGCGAGCAGCGCGGGGCGAGCTTCTTCGTCGAGCTGCCCGCCGCCTTGCCGAACTCGGCCTGGCGCGACGGGCGTCGCGGCCGTGCGGCAGTGTCCGGGCCGGCGGTGCCGCCGGCGGCAGGGCGGCTGCAGGGGGTGAAGGTGCTGATCGTCGACGACGAGCCCGATGCCCGCGAGGTCGCAAAGGAGGTGCTTCAGAAGGCCGGTGCGTTGGTGATCGAGGCACGCGATGCAAACGAGGGGCTGCAGGCGCTGCAGCGGCACCGCCCCGATGCGCTGCTCAGCGACGTCGGCATGCCGGTCCACGACGGCTTCGAGTTCATCTCATGGGTGCGGCGCCTGGCGCCCGAACAGGGCGGCTCGACACCGGCCGCCGCGATCACCGCGTATGCTTCGGAAGAGGACCAGGAGCGTGCGATGCGCTCGGGCTTCCAGATCCACGTCGCCAAGCCACTCGAACTCGACACCTGGATCGCGACCGTGGAGCGGCTGGTGAGCGGCCCACCGCAGCGCGGCAAGCCACCCCAGGAAAAATGAGAGCGATGCGGGCGGACCCGCATCGCTCCAAGGCTCCCAGGATCTACCCCCTGGGAAACATCACGCTGGCTTGAACGCCGCTGTTTCTTATTTCTTCACTTGGCCCGCTTCGCCTTGGGGAACTTCGCCGGCCTTGGCGGCTGTCTTCGCCTGAGCCTTGACGTCGGCGCGAGCCTTCGTCGATGCCGTGGGCTCGACGGGCTTGCTGGCTTCGCAATCGACGCTGGCACCCTTGGCCTCGGCCTTCACGTCGGCACGGCTCTTGGTCGAGCCGGGTTGTGCGGCCTTGCTGGCCTCGCACTCGACGCTGGTGGCGGGGGGGGTGTTCTTCGCGGCAAGCGCGGGCTGCACGCACAGGGCGCCCAGCAGCGCGGCGGCGATGGAGAGTTGAAGCGATTTCATGGGGACCTCCAGATAGTACTTGTGAGGACACGGCGCACTGCTGCACGCCGCATCACATTCATTGTTGGACGCGCCTTGGAGCCTGCATTGCGGCCAATCAATGAATACGGCGTTGTCGTGCGGCGGTCGATCGCCGCTATGCAAGCACGGCGGCTTCGATGCCGGGCGTGCTCGTGTCGGCGGCACGCGGGCGCCTGGCGCGCTCGTGTGGATGGCCCCTGCCCGGTGACGCAGCGTCGCGCCGAACGAAGCGTGCCAATCCATCGACGTCCGGAACGTGCACCTCCTGCCGGCCGTTGCCCGGGAAATCGATCAGGCCGTCGCGTGCCAGGCGGCACAGGGCGCGGCTCACGCTCTCCAGCGTCATGCACAGATAGTTGCCGATCTCGGCGCGTGTCATGCGCAAGGTCACCTGGTCGGTCAGCAGGCCGCGGCGCATCTGCTCGGTCATGCGCCGGTGCAGGAACTCGGCCACGCGCGCATCCACCGACAGCGTGCAGCGCGACCTGAGCCAGTCGCGGTCGCGGGCGATTTCGCGGCTCATCGCGGCATTGAGCACGCTGAGCAGGGGCGGGTACTCGGCGCTGGCACGCACCAGCGAGTCGTAGCGCACGCTCCAGATCTCGCCGGCTTCCAGGGCGACCGCGTCGCAGGAGTGGCGGCCGGCGGCGATGCCGTCGAAGCCGAGCCAATCGCCCTTGAACTGGAGCGAGACGACCTGCTCGCGTCCGTCGGTGCCGAAGTTGACGACCTTGAAGAAGCCCGAACGGATCACGTGCAGGCTGGTGAATCGCTCGCCGGCCCGGAACACCGTATCGCCGGCGTGCACCGTTCGCGGGACGACGCCGGCGTGCCGCTCGACGATGCGCAACGATTCGGCGATGCGCATCGCGTAGGCGTTCGTGGCGACTGCGCAACGCTCGAACAGGATGGGGGCATCGTTCGAAGCGAGACCCGAGGGGGATCGGGCGACGGCGCGGGGCAGCATGATGTTCTCCGGTCTGCGATCCGCGTGTCAGACCGGTCGGGTCGGCCCGGGATCGCTCGGTCGGACCCAGTCGCAGGAGATGACTGCAACACCGACATGCTGCTCTCAAACAAGGGCGACAACCCCCATTCGGCAGGCCAGATCCCCGGAGTCTGGAACGACGTTGACCTGCCTCATGAACGCCGCCGCGGCGGTGTCGCGCCTGCGACACCGCCGCGGGCGATGCTCGCACCCGACGGGGCCGCGCGCCTACTCGATGGCGACAGTGCGTGCGCCGGCGCCCTGGCGTTTGGGCAGCGTGAGCTTGAGAACGCCGTCCTCGAGCTTGGCGACGACCGCCTTCGCGTCGACCTCGTGCGCCAGCGAGAAGCCGCGCGAGGCGCTGCCGAAATAGGTTTCCTTCAGCAGCACGCGGCCGCCGGACTTCTCTTCCTTCTCCTTGCGCACCTCGGCGGAGATCGAGACGAAGTTGCCGTCGACGGTGACGCGGATGTCTTCCTTCTTGGCGCCGGGAACCTCGGCGCGGACCAGGTAGTCCTTGTCGTTCTCGGTGACGTCGATGCGGATGTCGCCCGGGCTGTCCTCGCTGAGCGCCAGCGGCCGCGCCAGGCGGCGGAAGAACTCGGGAAACATGTCGTCGAAACGTTCCATGCGGGTGAGTGCGTTCATGGTCAACTCCTGATTCAGTCCTGTCGCAGCGGCGCCCGCAGACACCTGCGGCCGGCCGCGCTCAAGCAACTCTAGGAGGCGATGCACCCGCTGCCTTGCGGCGAGTCAAACCCGCGGCGGCCGCGTTTTCCGCTCATGCGCCAAGCAGGCGGCCCAGCGATTCGCGCAGCGCGTTGCGCACCCGCAGCATGCCGGTACCGCTCGGCAGCCAGTCGAGCGCCGGCGCCTCGATGCGCTGCGCAAGGCCCATCGGCGCGGCTTCGACGCTGATGCCATGCGGCGCCGCCGCCTCTTCGAAGGCGCGCCGCGCGCGCGGCATGTGCCAGCCGTGGGTCACGAGCACGATGTGGCGTATGCCCGACTGCTTCAACAGGGCGACGCTGTGCGCGGCGTTCTGCCGCGTGTCGCGTGACCGGTCCTCGATCCAGCGCAGCGGGCGGTTGAACTCGCGCTCGGCGATGCGCGACGCCACCTCGGCCTCGGTCGTCGCCTGCGCGGCGGCCCAGCCGAGGCCGCCGCTGAAGCCCACCGGCACGCCGGTTTCGCGGCCGAGCCACAGGCCGTAGCGCAGGCGCTCGAGCGAGTAGAAGCCGAGGTTGCTCATGCCGTACTCCGGCGCGAACGGCTCGGTGCCGCCGCCGAGCACGACGATCGCCGTGCTGTCCGCGGCCCGGGCCCGGGCCTTGATCTGCGCGATTCGCTCGGCCTTGAGCGGCGGCGGCAGCCGCAGCACGAACTGCTCCAGCGCACGCGCCGTGCCGGTGCAGGTGCCGAGCCACAGCCCGGCGACGCTGAGCACGATCAGCGTCCATCCCCAAGCGCGGCGCGGCGGCAGGAGGCGGGCGCCGACGAGGATCAGCAGCAGGAAAGGCACCGGCGGCAGGATCAGCGCCGTCAGCAGCGGCTTCCATGATTCGATGCCGAGCGCGGCGAAGAGGCTGTTCACGGTGTGTCGCGCGGCGCGGGCTTCATCGGGTCGCGATTGTGCCGCAGCACGGCCGCGCGATCCGCGAAAGCGCTGCGCCTTCGCGCGCCCGCACCGCGAAAACGACTTCGACTACCGGGACGGCGAGCCGGGGTCGGCGGGCTGTCGCACTCGCAGGTGGCGATAGACCGTTGTGCGCGAGATGCCGAGGTTGCGCGACACTTGGCTGACGCAGCCGCCGGTGCGCTCGAACTCGTGCAGCACTGCTTCGGTCGCGCCGCGGCGCAGCGCGGAGCCGCTCGCAGCGGGCGCGGGCGGGGCCGTCTCGCCGGAGGATGACAAGAACGCATCCACGTCGGTCGCCTCGACACGTCGCAGGGGATGCAGCAGCAGGACGCGCATCAGCACGGCGCGCAACTCGCGGAAATTGCCCGGCCACGCGTGCCGCGCGAGGCGCTGTATCGCCGCCTCGGAGATCGTGGCCTGGCCGTCGATCCGCTGCAGGGTCGCCCTCACGCACTGCGCGAAGTCGGTGCGCCGGCGAAGCGGGGGCAACTCCACGCAAATCGTGTTGAGGCGGTAGAGCAGGTCGGCGCGAAAGCGCTTGGCCGCCACCTCGGCGTCCAGATCGGCATTGGTGGCGGCCAGCACTTGGACGTCGACCTGCCGCGGCGCCCATCCTCCAACTGGACGCAGGGTCTGGTCGTCGAGGAATCGAAGCAGTGCGGCCTGCACGGGCAACGCCAGTTGGCTCACTTCGTCCAGCAACAGCGTGCCGCCGTCGGCACTGGCGACCAAGCCGAGCTGGCCGTCGCGGCGCGCGCCATCGAAGGCGCCGCCCACGTAGCCGAACAGCGCTGCTTCGCAGCGCTCGGCCGGCAGTTCCCCGCAGTTGATCGCGACGAACTCCCCCTTTCGCCCGCTCACCTGGTGCGCCATGCGGGCGAGCAGGTCCTTGCCGCTGCCGGTCTCGCCGCGCAGCAGGATCGGGGTCTGGCCGCGCACGGCGGCGCGGACGAATTCGACCGCCACACGCGCGCACGGATCCTCGGCCACGGGCTCGGCCGGGGGCGGCGCGAGGCGGCTCGTGCGTACAGGCGCCTTGTTCCGGCGGGTGTGCTCGGACCAGGCGCGGACGGCGGTTCATCCACGACGCCACCAGCGTGCTTCCCATCGCGTCGCGCAGCGGCACCTCGGCGTGTCGGTCGAGCAGCGCCTGCACGCGAGCGAAAGGCTCGGAGAACAACTGCTCGAAGCCGATGCCGGGTCGCAAGTCGAGCCCGGCGAGCAGGGACTCCGCGCGCGCGTTGAAGCCGGTCAAACGCCCGTCTTCGGCAAAGGCGAGCAGGCCGGCGCTGATGGTGGCCAAGAATTCAGCTCGTGGATGGATCGCGAGCAGCACCTCGGCGCTGCGCTCGCGGACGAACAAGGTGTTCTCGATGTGGGACGCGGCCATCTGCACCAGCGCCTGGGTGTGGCGCTGGCGTGACTCGAAGTACGACGACGCGTCGAGCACCCCGACGATGGCACCGGCCGAATTCCGGATGGGCGACGCGGTGCAGGAGATGTCGCCGAACTTGGTGAAGAAGTGCTCCGGGCCGTTGACGGCGACGGATCTTCCGCGGACCAGCGCCGTGCCCAGGCCGTTGGTGCCGGCCACCTGCTCTGACCAGTGGCTGCCGACGACGATGCTCTCGCCCGACGAACTGATGGCGAAGCGGTTGTCCGCATAAAGGTCGAGGATCACGCCGTCGGCATCTGCGAACGCCAGCAGGAAGTTCGATCCGGCGATCTGGTGAAACAGCGTCTCGAGTTCGGGCAGCGCCAGTCTGCGCACCCGGTCCGCTTGCTCGCGGCGGCGTCGGAGTTGCGCGTCGCCGACGACGCTCATGCGTGGCGGCAACGCCAGGTCGAGGCCCGCCTCGATGCAGCGCACCCAGCTTTCGACGATCTCCGCGGGCGGGCGAAGGTGGCGCGAGGTTGCCGCACCGCGACTGCGCATGGCGCGGTCATAGACCAGCTTCCGCTCCTCGGCTGAGGTCATGGCTGCCTCCATCGTTGCCCACCGTCGGGCGATTTGCGCGTTTCGCCGCGGAGGCGGGACATTAGCAGCGGTGACGACGCGCCGCAATTGGCCACTTCCGCTACAGGTGCGTGCTGCGCACGTCGCGTTTGTGGACAAGCGGGGTCGGCTGGCGCGGCGCCCGCCTGCGGATAAGCCCTGCGGCGCTGTTGGACGGGTCGCCACAAGATGCAATGGCCGCGCACGCAGCGGCGACTGCATGCACATCATCACTTCGGAGACGAACATGGACTCACTCGCAGGACGCGCCGGCTTGTCCCTCCTTGCCGCGGCCGTGCTGACGCTCGGCCCCGTGCTGTCGGCACAGGCGCAGCAGAACATCGAGAAGCTCAAGCAGATGAAGGTCGCCACCACCGACCTGAACATTCCGCTGGTGCCGCAGACGGGCCCCAACGCCGACCAGCTGCGGGAAAACCTGAAGCGGGTCAAGCTGCCTCCAGGGTTCAGGATCGACCTGTACGCCATCGTGCCCGATGCACGCCACATGGCGATCGCTCCGTCGACCAACATGCTGTTCGTCGGCACGCGCAAGACGACGGTGTGGGCGGTGACAAACCGTAACTCGGGTCCGATGGCCACGGAGGTCAAGTCCTTCGCGCCGTCGCTGAAGTTCTCCAACCCGAACGGCGTGTGCTGGACCAAGGACGGCTTCCTGATCGTCGCCGAGCACAACCGCGTACTCAACTTCCCGGCCGCGGAATTCTTCTACGAGGGGCCGGACGTGGCGGTGATCGAGGTGGTGCCGCAAGGCCAGCTGATCCCGGTGGAGGAGGAGTCGTACAACCATGGCGCGCGCACCTGCCGCGTCGGGCCGGACAAGATGCTGTACATCACGCTCGGCCAGCCGCACAACGTGCAGCCGCGGGACAAGCTCAAGCTGTATGAGCAGACCGGCATCGGCGGCATCGTGCGCATGAACCCCTTCGACGGCTCCAAGCGCGAGGTGTTCGCCCGCGGCATCCGCAACTCCGTCGGGCAGGACTTCAATCCGAAGGACGGCAGCCTGTGGTTCACCGACAACCAGACCGACGGGATGGGCGACGACATTCCGGCTGGCGAGATCAACCGAGCCGACAAGCCCGGCATGTTCTTCGGCTATCCGTACATCCAGGGCAAGACTCGCATCACCGAGCATGGCTACGACAAGGACCCGCTGCCTCCCAATGTGACGCATCCGCAGGTCTACATGGACGCGCACGCGGCCGATCTCGGCATGACCTTCTACACCGGCAAGCAGTTCCCGCAGAAGTACCACGGCGGGATCTTCTCGGCGCAACACGGCTCGTGGAACCGCACCAGGCCGATCGGCGCGCGCGTGATGTTCACCTCGTTGAAGGCAGACGGCACGGCCGACAAGACCGAGGTCTTCGCCGACGGATGGCTGGACAGCGAAACCGGCACCTACCGCGGGCGCCCGGTTGACGTGGCGGTGATGAAGGACGGTTCGCTGCTGGTGTCCGACGACTACGCCGGCGCGCTTTACCGCATCACCTACGCGCCCTGAAGCCAGTTTTCCCCCTCGCCGGTAGGCTGCTTTGCGGCGTACCGGCAAACTCGCGTCCATCATGCCGATTCATCTGCTCGCCTGTGCGGTCGAACCCATGCACTATCCAACCCGTCGGGGCCGCCACGCGCGCACGCACCTCGTCGCCCTGACGCTCGCTTGCGCTGCGTCGTGGGGCGCGGCCGCGGATGCCGCCGCCGGCCGCCAGAAGGCCCAGGCCTGCGTCGTCTGTCACGGGCCGGTCGGCCTGAGCACCGCACCCGACGCGCCGCACCTCGCGGGCCAGCCCGCCATCTACCTTGCTGCGCAGTTGCGCGCGTTCCGCGGCGGCAAGCGCGCGCATGAGGTGATGACGGTGATCGCCAAGCCGCTGTCCGACGCGGACATCGCCGATCTCGCAGCCTGGTTCTCCTCGATCGCCATCGAGGTCAGGCGACAGCCATGACGCGGCAGCGCGCCGCTGGCCGTCGAAGTCCACGCCTTCCGGTCCTTGCTCTGACCCTGCTGGCGGCAGCGTGGGCGCCCTGGTCGGGCGCGCAGGAGACGGGCGCGGCGGTGCTGCTCGATCCGGTGGTGGTCAGCGCCCAGCGTGGGCGCGAGGCTTCCTTCGACGCACCGGCGGCGATCTCCGCCGTCACGCGCGAGGTGCTGGAGAGCGCGGGCCCACAGGTGAACCTTTCCGAGGCGCTGAGCCGCGTCCCGGGCATCAGCGTGCTGAACCGACAGAACTACGCGCAGGACCTGCAGCTGTCGATTCGGGGCTTCGGCTCGCGATCGACTTTCGGCATCCGGGGCGTGCGGCTGATCGTCGACGGCATTCCCGCCACCATGCCCGACGGGCAGGGGCAGGCCTCGACGATCGCGTTGAGTTCGGCGGGCAGGATCGAGGTCCTGCGCGGGCCGCTGGCGCAGCTGTACGGCAACGCCGCAGGAGGCGTCGTGCAGGTCTTCACCGAGGACGACGCGCTGCAGCCCACGGCGACCTTGTCTGCCGCGGCAGGGTCGTTCGGGCAGCGCAAGATCGGCGCCAAGTTCAGCACCACCTCCTCGAAGGGCCACGGCCTGACGCTGGACGTGTCGCAGTTCCGCACCGACGGCTACCGCGAGCACAGCGATGCGCAACGCGGCCAGCTGAATGCGCGCTGGCAAGGCGGCGTGGGCGCCTCGACACACCTGAGCGTGGTGCTGAACGCGGTCGACCAGCCCACGACACACGATCCGCTCGGCCTGACCCGCGAACAATGGCAAGCCGACCCACGCCAGGCGGTGCCGCTCGCCCTGTCGCAGGACCCACGCAAGAGCGTGCGCCAGCAGCAGCTCGGCGCCGTGCTGGAACATCGGCTGGGCAGTGACACGACGCTGGCCGGCCGCCTGTACTTCGGCGGGCGCGATCTCGACAATGCGCTGTCGATTCCTCTGGCCGCGCAGGGTTCGCCGACCTCCAGCGGCGGCATGGTGCAGTTCGAACGCGGCTATGCGGGAGCGGCCTTGCAGGTCGCGCACAGGGTGCGCCTGGACGCGACCAGGGCATTGAAGCTCACGGCCGGCGTCGAGTTCGACGGCATGCGCGAGAACCGCCAGGGCTACATCAACGATGGCGGCCAGCGCGGTGCCCTCAAGCGCGACGAACGCAACACGGTGCACAACCGCGACGCGTTCGTGCAGGCCGCCTGGGACGTGGTCCCCCGATGGACCGCTACGGCGGGGCTGCGCACGAGCCGTGTGCGCTTTCGCACCGACGACCACTTCATCACCGCGGAGAACCCGGATGACAGTGGCGGCGTCGACTACGGCGCGACCAACCCGGTGCTCGGCATCGCCTGGCGCGCCAGCCCGTCGCTGAACCTGTACGCCAATGCGGGCCGCGGCTTCGAGACACCCACGTTCACGGAACTCGCCTATCGCGCCGTGGGATCCGGCCTCAACACCGATCTGCGGGCATCGCGCAGCCGGCATGCCGAGATCGGCGCGAAATGGAAGATCGGCGCTGACCACCGCCTCGACGTGGCGTGGTTCGACATCGCGACACGGGACGAGATTGTGGTCGACACCAGCAGCGGCGGCCGGTCGACGTTCAAGAACGCCGGCCGCACCTCTCGGCGCGGGTTCGAGCTGTCCGTGGCGAGCCGGCTCGGCGATGCGTTGCACGCGACGCTGAGCCTGAGCGAGCTGCGCGCCCGCTTCGACGAGGATTTCACGAGTGGCGGCGGCGCGACGGCCGTGTTCGTGCCGGCCGGCAACCGATTGCCGGGCACGCCTCAGCGCAACGCCTTCGCCGAACTGGTCTGGACGCCGGCGCGCGCCTGGTCGGGGTGGCACGCCGCCGCCGAGCTGGTGCACACGGGGAGCATCGTCGTCAATGACGCCAACGACGACGCCGCGCCCGCGGCCACGGTCCTCAATTTGCGCGCCGGTCTCGCGCAGACGGTCGGCCGCTGACGATTTCGGGAGATGCTGCGGCTGGACAACGTGACGGATCGTCGCTATGCGGGCTCGGTGATCGTCAACGACGGCAACCGGCGCTTCTTCGAACCTGCACTGCCGCGCACCTGGACGCTCATGGTCAGCGCCAACCTCGCCCTGGACTGACCGAGAATCGCCCTCACATCGAATCAACGGAGCAGTCCATGAGCGAGAAGATCGAGACCATCACCCTCGGCGGCGGTTGTTTCTGGTGCGTGGAGGCCGTCTACGAGAAGGTCGAGGGCGTGACGGCCGTCGAGTCTGGCTACTGCAACGGCCATGTCGAGCGGCCCAGCTACGAGCAGGTGTGCACCGGCAGCACCGGCCACGCCGAAGTCGTGCGCGTGAGCTTCGACACCGGCAGGATCTCGCTGCGCGACATCCTGGAGATCTTCTTCGTGATCCACGACCCGACCACCCTGAACCGCCAGGGCAGCGATGTCGGCACCCAGTACCGCTCGGGCATCTATGTCGAGAACGAGGAGCACGAGCGCGTGGCGCGCGAGGTGCTGGCCGAAGTCAACGCGCATCACGGCGGCAAGGTGGTCACCGAGCTGAAGCCGCTCGCCAACTACAGCCGCGCCGAGGACTACCACCAGCACTACTTCGCCACCCATCCCGACCAGGGCTACTGCGCCTTCGTCGTGGCACCCAAGGTGGAGAAGTTCCGCAGGACCTTCGCGAGCCGCGTCAAGAAGGATTGAGGCGGCCGTTGCGGCGTTCCGGCTTGGTATGCTCGCCGGCTGATCGCCATGCACCAGCCCACCCGCGCCCATCGTTCACGCACCACGCTCGCCGGCGTGGTGCTGGTCGTGCTGGTGCTGATGCAGTCGCTCGCGCAGCTGCACCGCATCGTGCACAGCGCCAGCGCGCCGGACGATGCGCCGCATGTGCAGGCGATGGCGGGGGCCGCCTCCGCCGAACCCGGCGGCTGGCTCGAGCGGCTGTTCGACGGCCACGACCGGCATGGCTGTGACGCATTCGACCAGCTGACCCACACCGACACGCTGTGCGGCGTGCCGGCGCTGCCGCCGGCGGCCGAGCAGACCAGCGCGCCTGCCGAGCGCCACCACGCGTGGCAGCTCGCCCACCAGGCTGCGGGGTTCCTCGCCCGCGGCCCGCCACTGCCGAGCTGACGTTCCGGGCCGCAGCGGCCCGTTCGATCCTCGCGCCCCTCGGGCGCGCTTCCCTTGACGTGCGCGCCCCGTTTTCCGGGGGGCGCATGCCGTCGCATCCGAATCAGCTCACACATCGCATGACACACACCGTGCTCCATCCGCTGGCGCTCGCCGCCGCGCTCGCCTTCGTCCCCGGCGCCTTCGCGCAGACCACCCCGCCGCGCACCGCGGCCACCACGCTCGACAAGGTGATCATCACCGGCAACCCGCTCGGCAGCAGCGAGCTGGCGGCGCCCGTCTCCGTGCTCGCAGGCGACGAACTGGTGCTGCGCCGCGGCAGCTCGCTCGGCGACACACTGGCCGGCCAGCCCGGCGTCTCGTCGACCTACTTCGGCCCCAACGCCAACCGCCCGACCATTCGCGGGCTCGACGGCGAGCGTGTCCGCATGCTCACCAATGCCGGCGGCTCGCTCGACGCGTCGACGCTCAGCTACGACCACGCGGTGCCGATCGACCCGCTGTTCGTCGAACGGCTCGAGGTGCTGCGCGGGCCGGCGGCGCTCTTCTACGGCGGCAGCGCGCTCGGCGGCGTCGTCAACGCGATCGACAACCGCATTCCGAAGCAGCGCATCGATCGCTCGAGCGGCGCGCTCGAGCTGCGCCTGGGCGGCGCCGACCGCGAACGCGGCGGCGCGGCGATGGCCGAGACCGGCAACGGGCGGTACGCGCTGCATCTGGACGCCTTCGGCCGCCACACCTCCGACCTTCGGGTGCCGCGCTTCACGCCGGTCGAAGACGGCGAGGCCCTGCCCGAGAGCGGCCGCGTCCGCAACTCCGCCAGCCGCACGCGTGGCGGCGCCGCAGGCGCGTCGGTCTTCTTCGACCAGGGCCACCTGGGGTTGTCGGTGGACAGCTACGACAGCGACTACGGCACACCCGCCGAGCCCGACGTCGGCATCGAGATGAAGCGCGATCACCTCGGCATGGCGCTGGCGCTCGACGAGCTCGCCGGCCCGCTGCGCAGCCTGCGCGGCGCCTTCAACCACACGCGCTACCGGCACCAGGAGGTCGAGGACGGCGAAATCGGCACGGTGTTCAAGACCCGCGGCAACGAACTGCGCCTGGAGGCCGAGCATGCGCCTGTGGGTGCGCTGCGCGGCAGCGTCGGGCTGCAGCTGGAGGACGCGGACTTCTCGGCGCTCGGCGACGAGGCCTTCGTGCCCAGCACGACGACCCGCCGCCAGGCGCTGTTCGCCCTGGAGGAGTTCGGCTGGGCCCTCGGCACCCTGACCGCCGGGCTGCGCGTCGAACGCGCGGCCGTGAGCTCGGCCGGCGACGCCGACCCCGGCGAGCCGAAGTTCGGGCCGGCCATGAAGCGCCGCTTCAACCTGCGCAGCGGCTCGCTGTCCAACGTCTTCAAGCTCGATGCGCAATGGTCGGTGAGCGCCGCGCTGAGCCTGAGCGAACGCGCGCCGACCTCGTTCGAGCTGTTCGCCAACGGCGTGCATGTGGCGACCGGCGCGTTCGAGCGCGGCGACGCCGATCTGCGCAAGGAGCGCGGCAGCAACATCGATCTCGCGCTGATGTGGCGCGCGGGCCACCACCACCTGCGCCTGGGCGCCTTCGCCACGCGCTTCTCGCGCTTCATCTCGCTCGAGGCGACCGGCAACACCGTGACCGAGCTCGACGACGATGGCAACGCGGTCGACTTCCCCGAGCACGCGTTCCGTGCCGTGCGAGCGCGCCTGCGCGGCGTGGAGATCGAGGGACGCACGCGCCTGCTGGAATCGGCCGCCGCCACCGTCGACCTGAGCGGCAAGCTCGACTTCACCCGCGCGACCAACACCAGCACCGGCGAGCCGCTGCCGCGCGTGGCGCCGGCGCGCCTGCTGATCGGCGTCGAGGCGGTGCGCGGTGCCTGGGGCGCGCGGGTCGAAGTCGACCATGCGGCCAGGCAGAACCGCGTGCCCTCGACCGACTCGCCGACACGCGGCCACAGCATCGCCAACCTGACCTTGACGCGGCGCTTCGCGCTCGGGCAGAGCGACGGCCTGTGGTTCGTCAAGCTCGCGAATGCGGGCGATCGGCTCGCCTACAGCGCCTCGACCTTCGAGACGGTGCGGGAGCTGTCGCCGCTGCCGGGGCGTTCGCTGAAGACGGGGGTGCGGCTGAGTTTCTAGAACGTCCGGCCGGCCCGTGCGGCGTCAGGGTGCGAGCCGCTCCCGCACCCAGGCGCCGCCTTGCTGGCGGTAGCGCAGCCGGTCGTGCAGCCGCGACGGACGGCCCTGCCAGAACTCCCATCGATCGGGAACGAGCCGGTAGCCGCCCCAATGCGGCGGACGCGGCGGGTTCAGCAGGTACATCGCGCCGTACTTCGCGGCGCCAGCGACCAGCGCGGCACGCGAGGCGATCACCTCGCTTTGCGGCGACGCCCAGGCGCCGATGCGCGAGTCGAGCGGCCGCGTGCGGTAGTACGCGTCGGACTCGTCGTCGCTCACCTTCTCGACCCGTCCTTCGATGCGCACCACGCGCTCGAGCTCGACCCAGTGGAACTGCAGGGCCGCAAACGGGTGCGCCGCCAGCTCGCGGCCCTTGCGGCTTTGGTAGTTCGTGTACCAGACGATGCCGCGGTCGTCGTAGCCCTTGATCAGCACCACCCGGGTCGACGGCCGGCCCTCTTCGCCGACGGTCGCGAGCGTCATCGCGTTGGGCTCGGGCAGCTGCGCCGCGAGCGCCTGCTGGAACCAGCGGTCGAACTGCTTCAGCGGATCGGCCTCGGAGGCCTGCTCGTCCAGTTCGGCGCGTTCGTAGCTCTTGCGGAGGTCGGCGATCGAGGTCATGGGTCGAGTATAGGAACGTGCGCCGCCAAAGGCGCTCGCCTGCAAGGAACTCGAAACAGGCGTATACCGGCGACTTCCTTTTTTTTGGCGTTGCCACCGATCGACCACGGGAGAGAGATGCGATGACCTCGTTCAACGTGAACGGAAAGACGGTGAACGTCGATGCCGATCCATCGACGCCGCTGCTGTGGGCGCTGCGCGACCACCTTCAGCTGACGGGCACCAAGTTCGGCTGCGGCGCGGCGCTGTGCGGCGCCTGCACGGTGCACCTGAACGGGGAGCCGGTGCGCAGCTGCTCGACGCCCCTCTCGGCCGTGGCCGGGCAGAAGGTCACGACCATCGAGGCGGTGGCGGGCGACAAGGTCGGCCGCGCGGTGCAGGCGGCATGGATCCGCAACGACGTCGCCCAGTGCGGCTACTGCCAGAGCGGGCAGATCATGAGTGCGGCCGCGCTGCTGCGCACCAACAAGAAGCCGAGCGACGCCGACATCGACGGGGCCATGGCCGGCAACATCTGCCGCTGCGGCACCTACGCGCGCATCCGCACGGCCATCAAGGACGCGGCGAAAACGCTTGCATGAGGAGACGCAGATGAACTACGAGCAACTGATGCAGCGTGTCGGCCGGCGCACGGCGGCGGCCAGCGGCCTGGACAGGCGAGACTTCCTGAAACTCGGCGCGGGTTCCGGCTTTGCCCTCGGGCTGTTCACCGGCGCGAGCGTGTCGGCGCAGGACGCGCCCGCCGCACTCAAGCCGACGCAGATGCCCGCCGCTTTCGTGAAGATCGATCCGGACGGCACGGTCACCGTGATGGTCAACCGGCTCGACTTCGGCCAGGGTGTGGTCACCGGGCTGCCGATGCTGGTGGCCGAGGAGATGGACGCCGACTGGTCGCGCGTGCGCGGCGAGCTGGCACCGGCCGCCGATGCCTACAAGGACCCGGGTTTCGGCATCCAGATGACCGGCGGGTCGGGGTCGATCCGCAACTCGTGGCAGCAGTACCGGGAGCTCGGCGCGCGCACCCGCGCCATGCTGGTGGGTGCGGCGGCGCAGAAGTTCGGCGTGGCGCCTTCGGCATGCACCGTGGCCAACGGCGTCGTGAGCGCCGGCGGCAAGCGCGCGAGCTTCGGCGAGCTGGCCGCCGAGGCGATGAAGCAGCCGGTGCCGCAGAAAGTGGCGCTGAAGGACGCGAAGCAATTCACCCGCATCGGCAAGCCCACGGGCCGGCTCGACGCGGTGGCCAAGGCCACCGGCCGGCAGGCCTTCGGCATCGATGCCCACGCCGAGGGCATGAAGACCGTGCTGGTGGTGCACCCGCCGGTGTTCGGCGCCAAGCTCGCGGGTGTCGATGCCACGCGTGCCAAGGCGGTCAAGGGCGTGGTCGACGTGTTCCGGGTCGACCTCGATCGCGGCGCCAGCGGCGTGGCGGTCGTCGCCGACGGTTACTGGTCGGCGAAGATGGGCCGCGACGCGCTGCAGCTGCAGTGGAATCTGGACGGCGTGGAGAAGGTCGACACCGACGAGCTGCTCGCTCGCTACAAGCAGCTGGCGGCGCAGCCCGGCATCAAGGTGCGCGAGGGCGATACCTCGAAGATCGCCGGCGCGCCGAAGACGATCGTCGCCGAGTACAGCTTTCCCTACCTGGCGCACGCGCCGATGGAGCCGCTGAACTGCCTGATCGACTTCGACGGCAGCCGTTGCACCGTGTCGGTGGGCTCGCAGTTCCAGACCATCGACCAGGCCAACATCGCCGCCACGCTCGGCCTCAAGCCCGAGCACGTGCAGCTGAACACGCTGATGGCCGGCGGCGGCTTCGGGCGCCGTGCGGTGCCCACCAGCGACTACCTCGTCGAAGCGGCGCAGGTCGCCAAGGCCTGGAAGGCCGCGGGCCGGAGCGGGCCGCTGAAGCTGATCTGGAGCCGCGAAGACGACATCAAGGGCGGCTACTACCGTCCGATGCACGTGCACCGCGCGGAGATCGGCTTCGACGAACGCGGCAAGGTGCTCGGCTGGAAACACACCATCGTCGGCCAGTCGATCGTGATGGGCACGCCGTTCGAGTCGTTCCTGGTGAAGAACGGCGTGGACGGTGTGATGACCGAAGGTGTCGCCGACACCGCCTACGCGCTGCCGCTTGCGCTCGAGGTGCATCACCCGAAGGTCAACGTGCCGGTGCTGTGGTGGCGCTCGGTCGGCCACACGCACACCGCGTTCGTCATGGAGACCCTCATCGACGAGATCGCACGCAGCGCGGGGCAGGACCCGGTGGCCTATCGCCGCTCGCTGCTCGGCGACAAACATGCGCGGCATCGCGCGGCGCTCGATCTGGCGGTGGCCAAGTCGGGCTATGGCAAGAAGCGCCTGCCGGCCGGGCATGCCTTCGGCGTGGCGCTGCACGAGTCGTTCGGCAGCGTCGTGGCCTATGTGGTGGAGGCGTCGATCAAGGACGGGCAGCCGACGCTTCATCGCGTGACGGCGGGCGTCCACTGCAACACGGTGGTCAACCCGCTGGCCGTCGAGGCGCAAGTGCAGGGCGCGGCGCTGATGGCACTGGGCACGACGCTGCCCGGCTCCGCCATCACGATGAAGGACGGCGTGGTGCAGCAGAGCAACTTCAGCGACTACACGGTGGCGCGCATGCCGCAGATGCCGGTGATCGAGGTGCACAGCGTTCCCAGCACGGAAGCGCCCACGGGCATGGGCGAGCCCGGCGTGCCGCCGCTTGCGCCTGCGTTTGCCAACGCGATCGCAAAGCTGACGGGCAAGCCGCTGCGCGACTTGCCGTTCAAGCTGGCCGCGGCTTGAAAAGCGTGCTGCTTGTCACCGTAACTCCGCGTAATGCATTCGTGGAATCACCACCCCCCAGAAAACGCTTACGGGGAAGGCCTTAAGTAGAGGCCCTCTGGCTGAAAGAGGCGTCGGCTTCCATCCTTGAGATGCATGCCGCGTGTCGCGGCACGCGCATCGTTTGTCGAACAAGGGTCGTCGGAGGGATGATGAAGTCGCGGCCGGCCGTGATCGTGTTGGCAGCTGGAACGGGTTCCCGTTTCGGCGCGCCGGGTCACAAGCTCACGCAGCGGCTGGGCGCGTCCAACGTGCTCGGCGCGACCTTGCGGCACGCGATTGCAAGCCACCTGCCGGTCGTCGTCGTCACCACCGAGGCGCTGGCCGACGCGGCGCGGGGCTATGTGGCGTCGCGCGACGTGGTGATCCTGCCCGCCGTCGGCACGCCCGGCCCGCAGCCGCTGGGCATGGGGTTCTCGATCGCCGCCGGCGTGGCCGCGCGCCCCAACGCGACCGGCTGGCTGGTGCTGCCCGGCGACATGCCGATGGTGCAGGCATCGAGCCTCGCGGCGGTGGCCGCCGCGCTCGAGCAGCATCCCGTGGCGTATGCGCAATACCGAGGCAGGCGCGGGCATCCGGTTGGTTTCTCGGCGGAGTTGTATTCCGAGCTCGTCACGCTGTCGGGTGACGAAGGGGCGCGCCGCCTGGTGGCGCGTTATCCCGCCCACGGCGTGGAAGTCGACGACCCCGGGGTGCTGGTCGACGTCGACACCGAGGCCGACCTCGAAAAAGTGCGTTTGACACACGCGGCCGCGGCAACGCTGTCGCGCTGACCGCGGGGCCGCGTCACGCTGTCATGCCGTCAGCGCGTGGCGGCGGGCCAGCGCCACCAGCCTTTCGATTTCGCGGTCGCGGATGCCGCAGCCGCGCAGAGACGCGGCCGTGCCGATCAGGTAATCGAGCGTGGTGCCGTAGCGGCCGCAGGCGCGCCGCAGGATGTCGACCATCGTCTCGTCGGGAAGCGGCCCGACGTAGCTCGGGCTGCTGCGGCTCAAGGTGAAGGCGAGGGCGCGCACATGACCTTCGGGCGTGCGGCAGGGCAGCCACTTCGGGTCGTACACGCCGGTGGGCATTTCACGCTCCCAAAGGCGCTGCAGCTCTTCGTCTGCACGCTCCGGGTCCATGCGGTAGGCCATGCCGCGGCAGGAACCGCCGGACACCAGCGCAAACACCAGGCCCGAGCAGTCGGGCGTGCCGCGGTTGACGGTCGAGCGCATTTCGAGCGCGCGGTGGTAGCCGTGGATGGTGGCGGGCCGCTGCTCGACCGCGTCGAATTCGGGGCGCCAGATCAGCGATGCATAGCCGAAGACCCACAGGTCCTTGTTTCCGCCCCATTCGGCGCGTACCTTGGCGAGTTGATTGGTGGGATGACGTGGATGCGACGGCGGATGCAAGTGCATGCCATGACTCTATCGCGGCGCGGGCGGCCTTGTAGGAGGCGGCCCACACGCGGGGCCGGCGTGCGCCGCTGGCACGTGGCGCCGCCTCGCCGCAGGATGCAGCAGGTTCCGACCGGGAGATCGCCATGAATACCGCTGTCGCGGCTGCCGGGCCGCGCCGCCGCCGTTGGCCCGGGGCACTCGTGGTGAGCGCGGCCGTGCTCGCCGGGGCGGCGGGCTGCGAGGCGATCGGATGGCCCTTCCTGGCCCAGCCGATGCAGCGCTGGTTGACGCAGGCGCTGCAGCGCGACGTCGACCTCTCGCTCGACGGCCACACCCCGGCCTCGGTGCGGGTGCGCCTGCTCGGACGCCTGCGCATCGAGGCGCCGCTGATCCGCCTGGGGTCGGTTCACGGCGCGCCGCAGACCGCGTTGAGCGCCGACGATGCGGTGATGACGCTGCGCTACGCCGACCTGTGGCGCGCGCGCGGCGGGAAGCCGCTGCATGTGCACGAGGTGGCCGCCGCGCAGCTGCACGTGGCGCCCGGCCATGAGGTCGAGGTCGCGCGTGCGAAACCCTGCTCGCTGTGCACGGAGATTCACGCTGAATTGACGATGTAACCAGGTTACATCACAATCGTTGGCAGAGTTACATCGCCGTCCAGGCCGAACCGCATGAATCCCACCGTCAGTGCCGTCACCCGGCGCATCCGCGAACGCAGTGCGCAAACCCGAGAGGCCTACCTCGCCCAGGTCGAACAAGCCATCGACCGCCCGCGCGGCAGCGACCGCATGGGCTGCGCCAATGTCGCGCACGCGTTCGCCGCGCTGCCGGCCAACGACAAGCTGCGAGTCGTCGTCGAGCGAGCGCCGCACATCGGCATCGTGACCGCCTACAACGACATGCTGTCGGCGCACCAGCCCTACGAAGGCTTCCCCGCGGTGATCCGCGACGAGGCCCACCGGCAAGGCGCCACCGCGCAGGTCGCCGGCGGCGTGCCGGCGATGTGCGACGGCGTGACGCAGGGCCTGCCCGGCATGGAGCTGAGCCTGTTCTCGCGCGACACCATCGCGATGGGCACGGCGATCGCGCTGACGCACGATGTCTTCGACGGCGCGCTGCTGCTGGGCATCTGCGACAAGATCGTGCCGGGGCTGCTGATCGGCGCGCTGCACTTCGGCCACCTGCCGTGTGTCTTCGTGCCGGCCGGGCCGATGAGCAGCGGTTTGTCGAACACCGAGAAGTCGAAAGTGCGCGAGCAGTTCGCGCAGGGCCTGGTCGGGCGCGACAAGCTGCTCGAGGCCGAGTCGGCCGCCTACCACGGCCCCGGCACGTGTACCTTCTACGGCACGGCCAACAGCAACCAGATGCTGATGGAGGCGATGGGCCTGCACGTGCCCGGCGCCGCCTTCGTGCATCCGCACGACGGGCTGCGCGAGCGGCTCACGCGCGAGGCCGTGCGCACGCTGCTCGCGATCACCAAGACCCGACGCTTCACGCCGATCGGCCGGATGGTCGACGAGCGCGTGATCGTCAACGCGATGGTGGCCCTGCTTGCCACCGGCGGCTCCACCAACCACCTGATCCACTGGGTCGCCGTCGCGCGCGCGGCGGGCATCCTGATCGACTGGACCGATTTCTCGGAGCTGTCGCAGGTGACGCCGCTGCTGGCGCGTGTCTATCCCAACGGCAGCGCCGACGTGAACCAGTTCCAGAACGCGGGTGGCCCGGGCTTCGTGATTCGCGAACTGCTCGCAAGCGGCGTGATGCACGACGACGTCGCCACCGTGTCGCCGGGCGGCATCTCGGCCTATGCGCGCCTGCCGCAGCCGGCGAGCGAGGGGGTGGCCTGGGTCGACCTGCCTGCCGGCAGCGCCGACCCCGGCGTCGTGCGCACGGCCGCCGCGCCGTTCAGCCCGTCGGGCGGGCTCAAGCTCCTGACCGGCAACCTTGGCCGTTCGGTCATCAAGGTGTCGGCGGTGCCCGCAGAGCGCCACGTGATCCAGGCGCCCGCCATCGTGTTCGAGACGCAGGAAGAGTTGCTGGCAGCGTTCAAGGCCGGCGAACTGGAGCGTGACCTCGTCGCCGTGGTGCGCTTCCAGGGCCCGCGCGCCGACGGCATGCCGGAACTGCACAAGCTGACGCCGCCGCTGGCGGTGCTGCAAGGCAAGGGCTTCCAGGTGGCGCTGGTCACCGACGGGCGCATGAGCGGCGCTTCGGGCAAGGTGCCGGCGGCCATCCACGTGAGCCCGGAGGCGCTCGCCGGTGGCCCGCTCGGCAAGGTGCGCAGCGGCGACCTGATCCGGCTCGACGCGGTCGAGGGCACGCTCGACGCCTTGGTCGACGCCGCCGAGTGGGAGGCGCGCGAGGTGGTGCCGCTCGCCGATGCCCAGCGCCGGGTCAACGGGCACGGCCTCGGCCGCGAACTCTTCGGCGGCATGCGCCGCAACGTGCTGAGCGCCGAAGAGGGCGCCATCACCTGGCTTTGATCCCGTCCTCTGCTCATTTTTCAATCGCATGAACACACTCGAACTCGCCAGCCACGGGCCGGTCATCCCGGTCATCGTCATCAACCGCCTGGACGACGCCGTGCCGATGGCGCAGGCGCTCGTCGACGGCGGCGTGCGCGTGCTGGAGGTGACGCTGCGCACGCCGGTGGCGCTGCGCTGCATGGAGGCGATCGCGCGGGCGGTGCCCGAGGCGATCGTCGGCGCCGGCACGGTGCGCAGCGTGGCCGATGCGCAGGCCGCGCGCGACGCCGGCTGCCGCTTCGCGGTGAGCCCGGGCTACCTGCACGAGGTGGGCATCGCCTGCCACGAACTCGGCCTGCCGCTGCTGCCCGGCGTGGCCACCGCCAGCGAGGTGATGCAGGCCAACGCCGACGGCTACGACTTCCTCAAGTTCTTTCCTGCGACAGCCGCCGGCGGCATCGCGATGCTGAAGGCGCTGGCGGGACCCTTCCCCGACGTGGCGTTCTGCCCGACGGGCGGCATCACCGCCGAGACGGCGCCGCAGTTCCTCGCCTTGCCGAACGTGTGCGTGTGCGGCGGATCGTGGCTGACACCCTCGGAGGCGGTCGAAGCACGCGACTGGGCGCGCATCACCCGGTTGGCCCGCGAGACCGCCCAGCTGCGCCGCGGCTGACCCGCGCGGACTGTTGTTCGCACCCCCGTATGGGGGGTGTGTAACGCCTACAAGCTCTCCACAATTCCTGCAAGTTGCCGGTGGACGCGGGCAGCGCCAGGGAGCGGATAAGCACAACACAAGGGCACCAATGGTGCCCTTGTCCTTTGTGAGAGCCGAAACCCTGTCCGCTCAGGCGCCGCGTTGCTCGATCAGCTCGATCTTGTAGCCGTCGGGGTCGGTGATGAAGGCGATCACGGTCGAACCGCCCTTGACGGGCCCCGGCTCCCGCGTGATCGCTCCGCCCAGCGCGGCCGCCTTGTCGCGCACGGCCGCGCAGGTGGCGGCAACATCGGGCACGCCGATCGCGATGTGGCCGTAGGCCGTGCCCAGCTCGTACTTGTCGACGCCGTGGTTGTACGTCAGCTCGATCTCGGCGTGCTCTGGGTTGCGCCCGTAACCGACGAACGCGAGGTCGTACTTCTGTTCCGGCCGTTCGGTGGTGCGCAGCAGTTGCATGCCCATCACCTCGGTGTAGAAGCGGATGGCGCGTTGCAGGTCGCCGACCCGCAGCATGGTGTGGAGTAGTAGCATCGTCAGCAGCTCCTGGGGTGCCGGGGCGTCCTACCGTGCGTCGAGCACGATGCAGGTCGTGGTGGCGTGGGCGAACAGTGTGCCATCGGGGCCGACCAGCTTGCCTTGCGAGGTGCCGATTCGCCCGCCGCTGTAGATGATTTCGCCGATCGCACGCACCAGCGGCACCCGGTCGGTCAGTGTCTTGACGTAGTTCACCTTGAGTTCCAGCGTGGTGTAGGTC
Source organism: Piscinibacter sp. (assembly GCA_036401155.1). Classification (GTDB taxonomy): domain Bacteria; phylum Pseudomonadota; class Gammaproteobacteria; order Burkholderiales; family Burkholderiaceae_C; genus Albitalea. The sequence continues at coordinate 22,860 of DASWVR010000241.1, forward strand.
TTGCCCACCGGCAGCAGGGTGTGAACGGCGCAGGCGAGCGCCGAATCGAGCAGCGTCGCGATCCAGCCGCCGTGCACGCTGCCGAGCGGGTTGTAGTGCGCAAACTGCGGCCTGCCCTGGAACTGCACGCGGCCGGGTTCGGCCTCGACGAGGATGAAGTCCAGCGTCTCGCTGATCGGCGGGACCGGGATGTCGCCGCGCAGCATGGCCTCGAAGATCTGCATGCCGGTGAGGCCGGCGAACTGCTCCGGCCGGCCGAGGCCGCTGCGCAGGCGGCGGGCGCGCAGTTCGGCGTCGCGCGCCTGCCAGGTGGCGAGGGTGGCGTCGGCGGGCGAGACGGGGGCTTGCGGCAAGGCACTCATGAGGCGCGCTCCGGAATAAAGGTTGTAGCTGCAATGATTGTAGCTACAATGATCAAATGCCGCAGCGACACGCCGATTCGACGTCCCATGGCAGCGCCTTGTCCGTGGCGCCTCGGGGATGCACCAACCTCAAGCTGCGCCAGCTGAGCCGCGCCGTGACCCGGCACTACGACGCCTACGTGGCCCCCACTGGGCTGAAGAACACGCAGTACTCGCTGCTCTCGCACGTGGTTCTGCTCGGGCCGATCAAGCCCTCGGCGCTGGCCGCGCGCATGCGGCTGGACGCCTCCACGCTGACGCGCAACCTGCAGCCGCTGGTGGCGCAAGGCTGGCTCACGCAGGGTCCGGGCGACGACGCACGCAGCCGGCTGATCGAGGCCACCGCGGCGGGCCGCGAGAAGCGCGCCGAAGGTCAGCGTGCCTGGAAGCAGGCGCAGCTCGCGCTCAACGCGCGGCTGGGCAGCGATCGGGTGGCGGCGTTGCACGCGCTGATCGACGACTGCATGGCCCAGCTCGATGCGGCCGACGAAGAGGAGGCGGCGCCTGGCGCGGTGCGCTGAATCAATCCGCACGCGTGGCGGCGAGGCCCGGCACCACGTCGTCGCCGTAGGCGCGCTTCCAGCGCTCGGCGATGCGCCCGTTTTCGTCCAGCCGGTGCCCGGGCAGGCCGTCGTCGGCATGCCAGCCCGCGACGCGCGACTCGATCGCGTAGTGCGCCACCGGCTTCAGCTGCGACGGGTCGTCGAGGCTGCCGGCCGACAAGTCCATGTTCTCCGAGTCGTTGAACTCGAAGCAGAGCGGCGTGCCGCAGCGGCTGCAGAAGCCGCGCAGTGCGATCCTCGACGACACGTAGTAGGTGGGCGAGGCGAGCCAGGTGACCTCGCTCTTGCGCAGGTTCATGAAGGCCGCCCGCGTATTGCCGAAGGCCAGCTGGCACATGCGGCAATGGCAGTAGTAGCCGTCGCGGTGGGTCGGCCGCGCCTCGTAGCGCACCCGGCCGCAGAGGCAGCCGCCGGTCAACGGGGGCAGGGATTGCTGTTCGGCCATGCGGGCTCCTGTCGATCCGAAAATCGAGAAAAGTGAGCGGCAGTACAGCAGCTTCAGCGCGGCGAGGCAAGCCGATCGAGCCAGATGCCCATGCCCTGGGCGTTGAGTTCGATGTCCATGGCCAGCAGCGCCAGCACCTCGTCCTTGGGGCGGGTGCAGCCATGCCGCCGCAGCTGCCGCAGGTAGAGCTCCGACAGGCCGCGCCGCAGCGCCTCGTGCCGCTCGGCGGTGCCGGCGAGGCGGTGCCCCAGCGCGACGACCTCGGACAGCGATTCGAGCAGCTGCGCGCCCAGGCGCTCGACCTTGCCGACCGGCCCATAGTGGGTGAGGTACATCTCCTGCGGGGCGAAGGCGAGCATGCGCCGCACCGAATCGCGCAGGGCCTCGGGTTCGAACTGCACCGGCGTCGTGGTCGGCAGCACCCAGGCGCCGCGCTCGGTGTCGAACTCGCGGTACGACAGGCCGAAGGTGTCGCCGGTGAAGAAGCCTCGGCTGCGTTCGTCCCAGATGCAGTGGTGGTGGCGCGCGTGGCCGGGAGTGTCGAGGAAGCGCAGCGGACGGCCGGCGAAGTCGAGCGTCATGTCGTCGTGCGTGGTCAGCACCCGGGACTCGTCCACGCCGACCACCTCGCCGTAGGAGCGCGCCACTTCCTCGTCGCCGTACACGCCGCGGGCGCCGGCCATCAGCTGCGAGGGGTCGATCAGGTGGCGCGCGCCGCGCGGGTGCGCGACCAGGCGCGCCTTGGGCAGCGCCTGCATCAGCTGGCCGACGCCGCCGGCGTGGTCCAGGTGCACATGGGTCGCGATCACGAAGTCGACATCGGCGCGTTGCAGGCCTGCCGCTTCCAGCGCCGCCAGCAGGCGCGGCACCGAGTGATTGGTCCCGGTGTCGACGAAGGCCCCGTGGCCGCGTTCGACGATCAGGAAGCTGGCGTCGAAGCCCGGCCGCTGAAAACCCGTGTCGATGACGTGGATGCCGTGGTGGTGCGGCTGAACGAAGCTGTCGGTGGAGGGCATGATGGCGGCAAGTGAGTTGGCGCATTCTAGAAACTGTGAACCGGCGCGGTCGTGCCGGGACCGCAGCGGCACTGCCCAACCGTGGACACTCTCATGCGCTTGCACTGGCCGACCCTCGCCGTTGCTGCCGCCTTGCTCGGCGGCTGCGCCACGAGCTATGGCCCGCAAGGGCTGCCTCCCGGCGCCTCGCTGCAGGAGGTGACGACGGCGCTCGGCCCGCCCACAGGGCGCTATCCGCGCGCCGACGGCGAGCGTGTCGAATATGCGCGCGGCCCGTACGGCAAGCACACGTACATGCTGGACTTCGATGCGGCGGGGCGGCTCACCCGCTGGGAGCAGGTGCTGACCGAAGCCCACTTCGACGCCCTGAGGCCGGGCAGCCGCCGCGACGAGGTGTTGTTCGCGATCGGCCGTCCTTCGGAGTCGCAGAAGCTGACGCTGCAGTCGCAGACCCTGTGGTCGTGGCGCTACGACAGCCCGTTCTGCAAGTGGTTCCAGGTCGGCCTCGATGCCGGCGGCAAGGTCGTCGACATCGGCTATGGCCCCGACCCGTTCTGCGAAGACCAGCTCACGATCGGCGACCAATGACCGGACCGACGCTCTATGGGATTCCCAACTGCGACACGGTGAAGCGGTCGCGCGCCTGGCTCGAGGATCGCGGCATCGCGCACAGCTTCCACGATTTCAAGAAGAACGGGGTGCCGGCCGAGCGCATGGACGAGTGGATCGCGCGGCTGGGCTGGGAGGCGCTGCTCAACCGCCAGGGCACGACCTGGCGCAAGCTCGACGACGCGGCCAAGGCGGCGGTGGTCGACGCCGCCTCGGCACGTGCCGCGATGCTGGCCCACGCCAGCCTGATCCGCCGGCCGGTGGTGGAGTGGCCCAACGGCGACATCACGATCGGCTTCACGCACGACACGTTCAAGCAGCACACGCGGGAGTGAGATTCTGCTGCGCAGACTCTCACTCCCTTCGGGGAACGCACCGCACCCTCCAGCCTCCCGCCGAGCGGGAGGCTCCAGCATGAATGACGAAAGAGCCCGCACGTGGGCCCTGGCATTCCTCACCCGCCGTCGATCAGCCGGCTCGTCCATCAAACTGGAGCCTCCCGCCCGGCGGGAGGCTGGAGGGTGCCGTGACGTTCGGCCGGAGGCTGAGTCTGCGCAGCAGACTCAAGCCAGCAGTTGCCGCAGCACGAACGGCAGGATGCCGCCGTGTTTGTAGTAGTCCACCTCGATCGGCGTGTCGATGCGCAGCACCAGCGTGACGCGCTTGCGCCGGCCGTCGGGGCAGGTGATGACGAGCGTGGCGTCCTGCTGCGGCCGGATATGCGCATCGAGCTCGATGTCGAAGGTCTCGTCGCCCTTGATGCCCAGCGACTGCCAGCTGTCGGTGCCCTTGAACTGCAGCGGCAGCACGCCCATGCCGACGAGGTTGCTGCGGTGGATGCGCTCGAAGCTGCGTGCGATCACGGCCTTGATGCCAAGCAGTTGGGTCCCCTTGGCAGCCCAGTCGCGCGACGAGCCGGTGCCGTACTCCTCGCCGCCGAAGATCACCGTCGGCGTGCCCTCGGCGATGTACTTCATCGCGGCGTCGTAGATGAACATCTTCTCGCCGCCCGGCTGGAACAGCGTCAACCCGCCTTCCTCGCGGCTGCCGTCCGCGAGCGGCGGGATCATCAGGTTCTTGATGCGCACGTTGGCGAAGGTGCCGCGCATCATCACCTCGTGGTGGCCGCGGCGCGAGCCGTAGGAGTTGAAGTCGGCCTTCATCACGCCGTGCGCCTTGAGCCACTGGCCGGCGGGCGAGGTGTCCTTGATCGAGCCGGCCGGCGAAATGTGGTCGGTGGTGATCGAGTCGCCGAACAGCGCCATCGCGCGCGCGCCCTTGACGCCGACCTCGCCGAGCTTCGGCTCCATCGTGAAGCCGTCGAAGAAGGGCGGCTTGGCGATGTAGGTCGATTTCGGCCAGGTGTAGACCTGGCCCTTCACGCCGTTGATCTGCTTCCACAGCTTGCCCGGGTCGCTGCCGACCTTCTCGTAGTTCTCGCGGAACGACTTCGGGTTCATCGCGTGCTTGAGCAGCGCATA
>DASWVR010000242.1:0-2017 GCA_036401155.1 Piscinibacter sp.
GTACTCGAGGTCGTATTCGACCCGCGCCTGCATCTTCTCGATGGTGTCGGTCTCCCCCCGGTGACCGTTGACCTGGGCCCAGCCGGTGATGCCGGGCTTCACCTTGTGGCGCACCATGTACGCCTTGATCAATCTGCGGTATTCCTCATTGTGCGCCACCGCGTGCGGCCGCGGCCCGACGATGCTCATGCGGCCCTGCAGCACGTTGAAGAACTGCGGCAGCTCGTCCAGCGAGGTGCGGCGGATGAAGGCGCCGAAGCGGGTGATGCGCGGGTCGCCCTTGGTCGCCTGGCGCACCACCGGGCCGTTGTCCTGTGCCGTCATCGAGCGGAACTTGTAGACGATGATCTCTTCGCCGTCCAGCCCGTTGCGCCGCTGCTTGAAGATCACCGGCCCCGGCGAGCTGAGCTTCACGCCGATCGCCAGCGCCAGCAGCAGCGGCGAGATCAGCACGATGATGATGCTCGCGAGCACCACGTCGCTCACGCGCTTGGCGAGCTCGTTGGTGCCGGTGAACGGCGTTTCGCAGATGCCCACCACCGGCACGCCGTTCATGTCCTGCAGCCGGCCCTGGATGATGCTGATGCCGAACACGTCGGGCACGAAGAACAGGGATGCGGTGGTGCCCTGCACCTGCTCCAGCAGCTCGACGATGCGCGGCTGCGAGCCGAGCGGCAGCGTGATGAACACCTCGCGGATGGCGTGCGCGCGGATATAGTCGGCCACGTCCTTCAGGCCGCCCAGGCGCTGCTTGCTCGCCACCTCCTGCACGCGGTCGTCGGTGCGGTCGTCGAAGTAGCCGACGAAGTCCACGCCGTGGTCCTCGCTGTCGGCGAGCGCGCGCGCCACCTTCACGCCCAGCGGGCCGGCGCCGACGACGACCGCCGTGCGCCGCGAGTCCGGCCGCGCGGCCTGGTAGCGCACCACCTTCTTCCCCAGCCAGACGGCGATCCATTGCAGCACCGGCGTGATCACGATCCAGCCGTAGAGCGCCTCCTCCTCGAAGTAGCCGAGGCTGCGTGTCGCATAGCCGCACAGCGCGAGGATCGCGATCAGCATCACCCACGACGACATGATGTCCACGCCGGCGGCGATCAGGTTCTCGCGGAAGCGGTTGCGCCCCGGGAAGGTCAGCGCGAACACGAGCAGGCACAGCGTCAGCTCGGCGCGCGTGATCGGCTCGTCCAGGTAGACGTTGGCCAGCAGGAACGTGATGACCGTGATCGCCGGCTCGAGGAACGCCGCTACCAGCGACGTCACCGACTGCGGCGCGCTGTAGAAGGTCCTCTTGTAGCTGCGGTCTTCGAACATCGGTCGGATGGTTGTGGGTACCGGCGCTCGGGGCGTGCGGCGCCGTCGGTCGTCTTGCAACGCCGGGCTCAAGACCGCTGGTGCCATGCCGGTCTCCGTCGGGCCGCATCCCGCGAAGGCGGCCCGTCCGGTCATCAAGGCGTGGATTCTCCCTCAAAACCAGCAGCGGTCCGAACCCGTGACTGCGGGGGATGCGTGTGGCCGCGTGCCTACAATCCGGCATGCTCGAACCCCTGCAACAGCTCGCCGGCACCGCTTTCATGCAGCGTTTCACGCTGTGGCTCAACCATGTGCTCGCCGGCGAATCGGCCGCGCTGCAGCGGCTGCGGCCGCATGCCGGACGTAGCATCCGGTTGCAGATGACCGGCTGGCCATCGCTGTTGCCGCCGTTGCCCGAGCTGAGTTTCGTCATCACGCCGGCCGGCCTGGTCGAGTGGACCGGCAACCAGCCGGCGCAGCCCGTGCCCGACCTCCGGCTGAGCCTCGACGCCTCCAACCCGGCGCGCAGCCTCGTGCAGGGGCTGTCGGGGAGGCGGCCTGCGGTCGACGTCGCGGGCGACGCGGCGCTTGCCAGCGACGTGAGCTGGCTGATGGACAACCTGCGCTGGGACCTGCAGGACGACCTCGCGCGCGTCATCGGCGCGGGGCCGGCGCACGAGCTGGCGCGCATCGGCGGCAAGCTGGCCGAGGGCATGCGCTCCGCCGT
>DASWVR010000243.1:0-3072 GCA_036401155.1 Piscinibacter sp.
TGTAGAGCACCAGCGTGCGCGGCGGCACGCGCCTGGGCAGCGGCTCGCGCAACGGGCCGGCGGGCAGCAGCCAGCCGTTGCCGGCCCCGCGCTCGTCGAACACGATCAACTGAACGTCGCGGGCGAGGCGCAGGTGCTGCAGGCCATCGTCGCTCACGATCACGTCGACCTCGGGATGCACGCTCAGCAGCGCCTGCGCGGCGGCGACACGATCGCGCGCCACGACCACCGGCACGCCGGCGCGGATGTGCAGCAACAGCGGCTCGTCGCCCGCCTGCTCGGACGGCGTGTTCCCGCCGACGTGAACGACGGGCCCTTCGTCCGATCGGCCGTAGCCGCGCGAGATGACCCCGGGGCACCAGCCCTGGCTTCGCAGCGCGGCCACCACCGCCTGCACGGTCGGCGTCTTTCCGGCGCCGCCGGCGATCAGGTTGCCGACCACGACCACCGGCACGCCTACGCGCCGCGCACGCAGCACACCGACGCGGTAAAGGCTGCGCCGCAGCGCCGCCACGGCACCGTACAGCAGCGCCAGCGGCAGCAGCGCACATGCCAGCGGTCCGCGCGACCCCCATGCCTGGGCGAGTCGCTGCGGGCTGCCAGGCGTCGCCGCGGGCACGGTTCAGCGCGCGTCGCCCTGCGACGTCTGCGTGGCGAAGGTCAGTTTGGCGAGCCCCGCGCGGCGCGCGGCGTCCATCACGTTGATGACCGACTGGTGCGCTGCGGTGGCGTCGGCCGAGACGATGACGATGGTGTCGTCCATGCCCTTTGCGGCGGCGGACAGCTCCGCCGTCAGCAGCTCGACGCTGCGACCGTCCACCGCCTTGCGATTGACGGCGAAACGGCCGTCGGCGGCGACCGACACGATGATCTCGCGCGGGCGATCGCGCGACTTCTCGGCGTCCGCCACCGGCAGCGTGACCTGCAGCTCGGTGAACTTCGAGTAGGTGGTCGACAGCATGAGAAAGATCAGGATCACCAGCAACACGTCGATGAACGGGATCAGATTGATCTCCGGCTCGTCGGGCCGCGGCTTGCGGAAGTTCATGGCGGCACCTTCAGCCGTTGCGCGGCACGGCGAAGCGCATCAGGTGCGGCACCATGCGGTGGGCCGCCTGCTCCATCTCCAGCGTGTAGGTGTCGACCAGGCCGCGGAAGTAGCGGTAGAACATCAACGCGGGGATGGCGATGATCAGGCCGAAGGCGGTGTTGTACAGCGCGATCGAAATGCCGTGCGCGAGCATCACCGGGTTGCTGCCGGTGGGTCCCTGGGAGCCGAAGATCTCGATCATGCCGATGACCGTGCCGAGCAGGCCCAGCAAGGGCGCGGCCGACGCGATCGTGCCGAGCGTGTTCAGGTAGCGCTCGAGCCGGTGCACGGCGGCGCGGCCGGCCGCTTCGAACGACTCGCGCAACGCTTCGTCGCTGATGCGCGGCTCGGCGATGACCGCGCGCAGCCCGCGCGCCAGCACCGTGCCCAGCACGGAGTTCTGCTCCAGCTTGTTGACCACGTCGGCACCGGGCAGGCTGGCGCGCGTGACCGAGATCACCTCGTCGACCAGCGTGGGCGGAGCGACTTTCACCGTGCGCAGACTGGTGAACCTTTCGATGATCAGCGCCATCGCGATCACGGAGCAAATGAGCAGCGGCCAGATCGGCCATCCAGCGGCTTGTATGATCGAAAACAATACGGTCCTTTCGGGCGACGCGCGGTTTTTGGGACGCGCGATTATGGCGCGATGAATCGAGCGGGCAAGGCCCGAATCGCCTTGACACTCGGCCAAACCACACCGCTCAGCCGACAATCCACCGCTCATGTGGATAACTTTGTGGGCAACTTGCCCCCGCCGCGCGCCAGGCCACGAAAACTCACGCCCCGGTGTAGATTGCTCAAAACTTAAGCAGAAAGAAGTCTTTGCAAATCAACGACTTGCACGATTGTGAAAGCCTCGTGACAGGCACCTCGGCCCGCCAGGCGAGAACTGGCGCGGTTGTGGAGTTCTCGGGCCGCGCCAGCGCTCGGTTTGCGCGTGATTGAGCCCGCAACGCCCATCGCGCCGCGCCTGGTGTGGAGCGTCGCGGGGCTGGTGCATGCGGTGTCGGATGCGATTGCCAGCCGCTTCGCCGTGTGCACCGTGCGCGGCGAACTGTCGGCGTTCTCGCGGGCATCCAGCGGTCACTGCTACTTCTGCCTGAAGGACGCCGACGGCGAATCGGCGCTGATTCGTTGCGCCATGTTCAAGCGCACGGCGAGCATGCTCGACTTCGCGCCCAGGGACGGACAGCTGGTCGAACTTCGCGGGCGGCTCGCGCTGTACGAGCCGCGCGGCGAGCTGCAGTTCATCGTCGAATCGATGCGCCCGGCCGGTGAGGGCGCCCTGTTCGAACAGTTCCTGCGCCTGAAAGCCAAACTCGAGGCCGAGGGCCTGTTCGCGGCCGAGCGCAAGCGGATGTTGCCGCGCCACCCGCGGCGAGTGGGCATCGTCACGTCGCTGGGCGCGGCCGCCCTGCACGACGTGCTGACGGCGCTGCAGCGGCGCGCCCGCCACGTCGAGGTGATCGTTTATCCGAGCCTCGTGCAAGGTCCCGACGCGCCCGCCACGATCGTTGCCGCGCTGCAGCGTGCCAACCAGCGCGCCGAGGCCGAGGTGCTGATCGTCTGCCGCGGCGGCGGCTCGCTCGAAGACTTGTGGTCGTTCAACGACGAGCGTGTCGTGCGGGCGATCGTCGCCTCCGCCATCCCGGTGGTGTGCGGCGTCGGGCACGAGACCGACGTGTCGCTCGCGGACTTTGCGGCCGACCTGCGGGCGCCGACACCGACCGCCGCCGCCGAGCTGATCTCGATGGCGACGGACGACTGCCTCGCCACTCTCGCGGCGCTGGGTGGGCGGCTGCAGCGCCGCGTTCGGCACCTGCTCGACCTGCAGGCGCAGCGGCTGGACGCGAGCGCGCTGGGGCTTGCGCGGCCGACCCGTCTGGTGCAGCGGCAGGGCCACCTGCTCTCGATGCTGTCTCAGCGCCTGGCCGCGGCGACCCGGCGCGCGATCGAGCGCCGCGGGCCGTCGCTGGACG
>DASWVR010000244.1:0-3416 GCA_036401155.1 Piscinibacter sp.
TGGGCGCGCAGCGTCGCGCCGCGGGCAACGCTCGCCGGCCCCTGGCGCGCCCTGCTGGGACTCGGCAGCCGCCCGCTCGCGGACCTGCTGTTCAATGAACCGCGTGTCACGCGCACGCCGCTCGAGCGTGAGCGGCTGCGCCTCGGCGGTCCGCTGCGAACCCGGCTGGCCCGCCAATGGCGCGCAGCCACCGGCGAGACGGCGCCGCGCGGCATGCTGTGGGCGCGCAGCTCGGTGTTCCGCAAACACGGCGTGCCCTTGCGCGTGATGGAAGTCTTCTCGCCCTCGTTCGCGGCGGTCAGGCCCGAGCGGCTGCGCCGGCGCGCGCAAGACAAGCGGCGCTGACAGGGCGCGCGCCGCGTCGCGGTGCGCACGGAGTCATGTGCGGCTCGGCTGAAGCCATGCAAACCCGGCATGGCGAATGGTGAAAAACTCGGCGCACCGGCGCCTACAGTCTCGGCCCATGCAGTCGCACGCCTGCCGGGCTCGTCACGAGCGGGTCAGGTCCGTGCGCCTCGACGAACACCCATTCGCGGAGACCGCCATGAGCTACCTGTCGTACGTCACCCCCCATGCCACCAGTCCGTGGCACACCTACCTCTCGCAAGTCGACCGCGTCCTGCCCTACCTCGGCACGCTGGCCCGCTGGGCCGAGACGCTCAAGCGCCCCAAGCGCGCGCTGATCGTCGACGTGCCCATCGAGATGGACGACGGCACGGTGCAGCACTTCGAGGGCTATCGGGTGCAGCACAACCTGTCGCGCGGCCCCGGCAAGGGCGGCGTGCGCTACCACCCCGACGTGACGCTCGAAGAAGTGATGGCGCTGTCGGCCTGGATGACGATCAAGAACGCCGGCGTCGGCCTGCCCTATGGCGGCGCCAAGGGCGGCATCCGCGTCGACCCCAAGAAGCTGTCGAACAAGGAACTCGAGCGCATGACGCGCCGCTACACCAGCGAGATCGGCATCATCATCGGCCCGCAGCGCGACATCCCGGCGCCCGACGTGAACACCAACCCGCAAATCATGGCGTGGATGATGGACACCTACTCGATGAACACCGGCTCCACGGCGACCGGCGTCGTCACCGGCAAGCCGATCCACCTCGGCGGCTCGCTCGGGCGCGTCAAGGCCACAGGCCGCGGCGTGTTCGTCACCGGGCGCGAAGCGGCGCGGCGCATCGGCATGCCGCTGGACGGCGCGCGCGTCGCGGTGCAGGGCTTCGGCAACGTCGGCAGCGCCGCGGCCGAACTGTTCGTCGGCGCGGGCGCCAAGATCGTCGCCGTGCAGGACCACACCGGCACCATCGTCAACCCGCGCGGCTTCGACATGCAGGGCCTGATGGCCACGCTGCACCGCGACGGCGGCGTCGGCCAGTTCAGGGAAGGCGAGCGCGTCGACGACGAGGCGTTCTGGGACGTCGATTGCGACATCGTCATTCCGGCCGCGCTCGAAGGCCAGATCACCGTGGCACGCGCCAACCGGCTGAAGGCGAAGCTGGTGCTCGAAGGGGCCAACGGCCCGACCCTGCCGGAAGCCGACGACGTGATGAAGGAGCGCGGCATCCTGGTCGTGCCCGACGTCATCTGCAACGCCGGCGGCGTGACGGTCAGCTACTTCGAATGGGTACAGGACTTCTCCAGCTTCTTCTGGAGCGAGGACGAGATCAACGTTCGGCTCGACAAGATCATGGTCGACGCGCTGAAGAAGATCTGGGACACGGCGGACCACCACAAGATCACGCTGCGCACGGCGACCTTCGCGGTGGCGTGCGAGCGCATCCTGATCGCGCGTGAGGAGCGCGGCTTGTATCCTTGAGCTCGCCAGTGGCTTCGCTCCTGCCCCCGGGGCCACGAAGGGGCCCCTTCGTGGCCCCGGGGGCGCCTCCCATCGGGCCGGCGGAGCCGGACCCTCGGGAGTGGCTTGAAGGGCGCATCGCTTCGCTTGCGCGCTTCGCCACCTGATCGCGTTCGCTCAAGCGTTGGCGAGGGTGCGATCGATCAGGACGCCCGCGAACACGGCAAAACCCAGCCAGTGGTTGAGCCGGAAGGCCTTGAAGCAGCCGTCGCGCGAGCGCTCGCGGATCAGCATGTAGTGCCACGCCGCGAGCGCCGTGGCGACGGCCAGCCCGGCGAAATAGGCCGGCCCGAAGTGCAACTGCACGCCGATCGCGGCCCAGATCGCGAGAAAGCAGCCGTAGAAGCCCATCACGGCCGAGACGTCGAACTGGCCCAGCGTGATGGCCGAGGTCTTGATGCCGATCTTCAGGTCGTCGTCGCGGTCGACCATCGCGTACTCGGTGTCGTAGGCCAGCACCCAGAACAGGTTGCCGATCAGCAGCCACCATCCGAGCGCCGGCACCTCGCCGCGCACGGCGGCGAAGGCCATTGGAATGCCGAAGCTGAAGGCCACGCCGAGCACGGCCTGCGGCATCGAGAAGAAGCGCTTGGTGAATGGGTAGAAGACGCTGATCGCCAGCGCCGCCACGCTCCAGGCGACCGTCGCCGCATTGGTCGTCAGCACGAGCGCAAAGGCCGCGAGCGCGAGCGCCGCGCCGAGCAGCAGGGCTTCCTTCGGATGAACCATCCCGCTCGTCACGGGTCGTTGCGCGGTGCGCTTGACGTGCCTGTCGAAATCGCGGTCGGCCACGTCGTTGACCGCGCAGCCGGCGCTGCGCATCAGGAAGGTGCCGAGCACGAAGACGATCAACAGGTGCCAGCCCGGAAAGCCGTTGGCCGCGATCCACAACGCCGACAGCGTGGGCCACAGCAGCAGGTAGCTGCCGGCAGGGCGGTCCCAACGGATCAGCGCCAGATAGAGCTGAAGTCGGCTCGGCGCAGGGGCGGTGTCGGTGCTCACAGGCGCGGATTATCCGCAGCGCGGCCGGCTTTGTGCCGATGAGGGGCCGTCGCGGCGAGGGTTTCTCGCCGAACGGTCGCCTTTTCAGAGGCTGTGAGGCATTGGCCGGCTCGGAACCGTCGGTTGGCCTCTGAGAGAGCCGACTGCGCTGCACAATTGCATAGGTGTTTCGCTGCGGTCGGCTCAGGTGTCCAGGTGCTTCTGGAACACCAGCCCCGCATGCTCGCGCAGCGCATGGAACTTGATCTTCGGCCAGTTGGCCTCGATCGCGCGCAGTTCGGGCGCGTATTCCACCAGCACCGTCGGCGCGTCGACGGCGTCGTAGGCCACGCGGTGCGAGTTGCCGTCGATGAAGCGTTTCAGCTCGTTGGCGCCGCCGTCCTCGGGGTCGCAGGTGACCCAGCGCGCGACCTGAAAACGCGAGGGCTGGATGCGTGCCTTGACGCCGTATTCGTGCTCCAGCCGGTGCGCCACGACCTCGAACTGCAGCTGCCCGACGGCACCGAGCAGCAGCAGCGAACCGGCGACCGGCCGGAACACCTGGATCGCGCCTTCTTCG
>DASWVR010000245.1:0-8623 GCA_036401155.1 Piscinibacter sp.
TGGATCAGGTGGCTGGGCGTGGCGACCTGCGAGCGCGCCATGCGGCCCTCCAGGTAGCTGCACGGGTAGGGCGCCGTGGCGTAGAACTGAAGCGATGCGAGCGGAAGCTCTTTCGGGTGAGTCACTTAAGACTGTTCCTTCACGGCTTCGGCCCCCGCGTTCACGCTCGCGAGGTGCCGCCACATCGAGGGATGATAGGTCCAATCGCGAATCGGCGGCGCCCCCAGGCTGAGGGTCAGGCGGCGCTCGAACTCGGTGCGCGGCAGCTCGCGCGCGCCCATCGAGGCGAGGTGGCCGGTGCGCTGCTGGCAGTCGATCATCGCCACGCCGTTGTCGCGGCAGAAACACACCAGCGCCGCCAGGGCGATCTTGGACGCGTCGGTGCGGTGCGAGAACATCGATTCGCCGAAGAACATGCGGCCGAGGCTCACCCCGTAGAGGCCGCCGGCCAGCTCGCCGCCGATCCAGGTCTCGACGCTGTGCACGCTGCCGAGCTGGTGCCAGTGCCGGTAGGCGTCGACCATCTCCGGCAGGATCCAGGTGCCGTCCTGGCCGTCGCGCGGGGTCGCCGCGCAGGCGGTGATGACGCGGTCGAAGGCGCTGTCGATGCGCAGCTCGCAGCCGGGCGTGCGGATGAAGCGAGCGAGCGTCTTGCGCAATGAGCGCGAGAGCTTGAATTCGTCGGTCATCAGCACCATGCGCGGGTCGGGCGACCACCACAGCACCGGCTGGCCCTCGCTGTACCAGGGGAACACGCCCTTCGAATAGGCCTCGCGCAGCCGCTCGGGTGTCAGTTCGCCGCCGGCGGCGAGCAGGCCGGGTGCGTCCGAGCCCGGCGGCAGGGCGAGCCGGGTGTCGGGCAGCGCTTCGTGTTCAGCGTGCAGCCAACGGATCATTCGCGTCCGTGTCCGGCCACCAGCCCACGCGCGGCTCGGCCCGGCATCGCGCCCATTCGTCGTCGGTGATGTGGATCGTCATGCGCAGCAATGCCGCCGCCATGGCCTTGCCCAGGTTGTCCATTCGCAGGTTGCGTGCGCCGCCGCCCTGCAGGGCCTCGCGCAGCACCAGCTTGAGCGCGAGGAGCTTGGGCAGCGGCCAGCATTCCACATGCCCGGGCAGCCACGGCGCGAAGTGCGCCTGCACCCGCTCGGCCGTGACTTCGCGCTCGATGACGGCGTAGCCGGCGGCATTCCAGGCGAACAGGCCGAAGTCGACCCAGTCGGCCTTGTCGCCGCTGCGGGCGTGCGCGATGTCGGCGAGGCGGATGATCATGTGTTTGCGGGCCGAGCGCCGGGCCGCTCCCAAGTCTGTCCTGAGCTTTGTCGAAGGGCCGGCCCGCGTCCCCCCGGGGGACCGGCCGATGTACTCATCGGGCGAGGTGTTGTCATGTGTCGAGGACCTCGATCTGGACGGACGGTTCCACGATATCGCGATCGACCAGTGTCGGCCAGATCCCCAGCAGCTCGCCGGTGTTGTGCAGCCCGTGGAAGCCGCAGGTGTAGGCCGGCCCGCTCAGCCCCATCCACGGGAACAGCCGGCCGAAGCCCTCGGCGGCGGCCTTCACATTCGTGCGCATGGCCATGCGGACCCAGACCTCGTTGAGCTCGTCGAGCTGCGCGGGCAGCGGCGCGAGCGCACCGTGGGCCGAGTTGAGGCCGGGGTACTCGACGAACAGCTCCTCGTGCGGAATGCGCCGCTCGGCGAGCTGCGTCTTCACCATCGCCACCGCCGCCTGCGCCTTGCTCCACGCGTCGGGCCAGCTGAAGCCCCAGGTGACTTCGGCCTTGTAGCCGTCGTGGAACCCGGCCACCACCTTCAGGCGCTCGGGGCGCGGGCGGCCGCGCGCGCCGCCGAGCCGCACGCGGTCGCCGCCGAGGTCGTCGAGCCGCAGGCCGCTCATGTCGAGCACGACGTCGGGCGAGAGGTAGGCGTGCGGATCGTGCACCTCGTACAACAGCTGCTGGCGCACGGTGTCGAAGTTGATGCGCCCGCCGGTGCCACTGGCCTTGGTGATGAGCGCGCTGCCGTCTTCGCCCACTTCGGCGATCGGGTAGCCGATGTGCGCCAGGTCGGGGATGGCCTGCCAGGCGCCGAGGCTGCCGAAGTTGCCTCCGCTGCCCTGGCCCGAGCACTCGAGCAGGTGGCCCACGCAAAGCCCCTGCGCGAGACGGTCGAGTTCGTCGGCACTCGCCGCGTCCTCGAGCTTCCAGCCGAACTCGTGCACCAGCGGTGCGAGGAACAGCGCCGCGTCGGCCACGCGGCCGGTGATGACGATGTCGGCCCCGCGCGCGAGCGCGTCGACGATCGGCCGCGCGCCGAGGTAGGCGTTGGCGAAGACGAGGCGCTCGCGCACCTCGCTCACGCGGCGCGCGTTCACGAGATGCGCAAACTCGGCGTCGGGCGCGAGCAGATGCGGCAGCACGTCGTCGCCGGTGACGACCGCGATGCTCGCTTTCCATCCCTTTGTCGCGAAGGCGACACGCAAGGCGGCGGCTGCTCCGGCAGGATGCAGCCCGCCGGCGTTGCAGATGAACTTGACGCCGCGTTCTCGCATCAGCGGCCACAGCCGCGCGAGCAGGGGCAACACGTCACGAGCGTAGCCCAGCGACGGGTCGCGCTGGCGGTCCTTCTGCAGGATCGCCAGCGTCAGCTCCGACAGGTGGTCGCTGGCGATGTACTGCACGCCGCCACGCTCGATGCTGGCGGCCACCGGCTCCCATGAGTCGCCGTAGAAGCCGAGGCCCGAACCGATTCGAATCGTCTTCGTCATGGTGTGATTTCCTGCGTTTGGCCCCTGCTGTCGCAACCCCGGAACAACCACTAGCGAATTGCAAGAACGCGCGAGTAAGAATCCGCAACCAAAAAGGAAAGGAGACAGGCGTGCAGTTTCTCCAGCTGATCATCAGCGGGGTCGCTCAAGGCTGCATCTACGGCCTCATCGCGCTTGGCTTCGTCCTCATCTACAAGGCCACCGAGACGGTGAGCTTCGCACAAGGCGAGCTGATGATGCTCGGCGCCTTCGGCGGGCTCGCCTGCATGACCTTCCTCGGCTTTCCGTTCTGGCTCGCCGTGCTCTCCGCGATCGGCGCGATGGCGCTGTTCGGCATGGGCCTCGAACGCCTGGTGATCCGGCCGATTCTCGGCCAGCCCGCATTCTCGATCGTGATGCTCACCATCGGCATCGGCTACGTGGCGCGCGGCGTGATCACGATGGTGCCCGTCATCGGCACCGAGACCCACACGCTGCCGGTGCCGTACAAGGACCAGGCCTGGAACGTCGGTGCGCTGGTGCTCAACGTCGAGCAGATGGTGGTGATCGCAAGCACCGCGGCGTTGAGCCTGCTGCTGTACGCGATGTTCAAGTACAGCAAGCTCGGCATCGCGATGCAGGCCTCGTCGCAGAACCAGCTCGCCGCCTACTACATGGGCATCCCGGTGAAGCGCCTGAACGGGCTGGTCTGGGGGCTCGCTGCCGCCGTCGCGGCGATCGCCGGGCTGCTGCTCGCGCCGATCACCTTCGTGCACGCCAACATGGGCTTCATCGGCCTGAAGGCCTTTCCCGCCGCGGTGGTCGGCGGCTTCGGCAGCCTGCCGGGGGCGATCGTCGGCGGACTGATCATCGGCGTGGTGGAGTCGCTGTCGGGCTTCTACCTGCCCGACGGCTTCAAGGACACCGCCGCCTACATCGTGGTGCTGCTGATGCTCGTGGTGAAACCCAACGGCCTGTTCGGCGAACGCCTGCGCAAGAAAGTCTGAGGTCATCCGCACATGCGCTTCATCTTCAAGACCGACTACGCGCAGGACATCCGCCTCGCCAAGCACGGCGGGCAGGTGTTCTGGTACTCGGGCCTGCTGGTCGCGCTGCTGCTCGCGCCGTGGGTCGTCAGCGAGTACTGGCTGGCGCAGCTGACCTTCATCCTGATCTATTCGATCGTCGGCCTGGGGCTGATGCTGCTGGCCGGCTTCACGGGGCTGTTCTCGATCGGCCACGCGGCCTTCCTCGGCGTGGGCGCCTACACGCAGGCGGTGCTGACCAACGCCGGCGTGCCGTTCCCGATCGCGCTGCTGTGCGCCGGCGGGCTCTCGGCGGCGGTGGGCATGGTCGTCGGCCTGCCGGCGCTGCGCGTGAAGGGCATCTACCTCGGCATCGCGACGCTGTCCTTCGGCTTCATCGTCGAAGAGGTGTTCGCGCGCTGGGACAGCGTGACCGGCGGCAACGCCGGCAAGCACGTGCAGGCCCCCGACATCTTCGGCTGGACACTCGACAGCGGCGAGGAGTTCTACTTCCTCTGCGTGGTCATCGCGGTGGCGGCCACGCTGCTCATCCTGAACCTGCTGCGCTCGCCGACGGGCCGCGCCTTCGTCGCGATCCGCGACTCCGAGGTCTCGGCGCAGAGCATGGGCATCCACCTGGCGCGCTACAAGACGATGTCGTTCGCGATCTCGGCGGCGCTCGCCGGCGTCGGCGGCGCCCTGTATGCGCACAAGCTGCAGTTCATCGCGCCGGACCAGTTCAACATCCTGCAGTCGATCGACCTCTTGCTGATGGTGGTGATCGGCGGGCTCGGCTCGGTGCACGGCGCCTTCCTCGGCGCGATCTTCCTGATCAGCATGCCGCAGGTGATCTCGCTCGGCAAAGACTACCTGCCCGCGGTGGTGGGTCAGGCGCCGGGGCTGCAAGGCCTCGTCTACGGGTTGGTCCTGATCGCCTTCGTGCTGTTCGAACCGTTGGGGCTGTATGGCCGCTGGCTCAAGGTGCGCACCTATCTGCAGATCTTCCCGTTCTACCGGCGCGGCATGTTCAAGCGGCAGAAGAGCTTCCAGAAGTCGGAGCGTTTGAGATGAGGGTACGCCAGCACAGCCTCCCGATGGCCGTCATCCCGGCGAACGCCGGGATCCATGCTCGACTCACCGCAACGATGGATCCCGGCGTTCGCCGGGATGACGAGGATTACGCATCCGGGATGACGTTGCCCGGAGCCGACCGCAGCGGCGAGGCCAGGCCATGAGCGACGTTCTGCTTTCCGCGAACAACATAAGCGTGCGCTTCGGCGGCGTGCTGGCGGTCAACAAGGTCAGCTTCGACGTGCGTCGCGGCGAGGTGTTCACGCTGATCGGCCCCAACGGGGCCGGCAAGACGACGGTGTTCAACCTCATCAGCCGCATCTACGTGCCCACCGAAGGCGAGATCAGCTTCGAAGGCCAGCAGCTGTCCAAGGTGGCGCCGCACGACGTTGCGCGGCTGGGCATCGCGCGGACCTTCCAGAACATCGAGCTGTTCGAACATGCCACGGTGCTGCAGAACCTGCTGATCGGCCGCCACACGCACCGCGAGACGGGCCTGTGGAGCGACCTGTTCTTCAGCAAGAAGACGCGTACCGCCGAGCTGGCCGCGCGCGAGAAGGTGGAGCAGGTGATCGAACTGCTCGACCTGCAGCATTACCGCGAATCGCTGGTGGCGGGCCTGCCCTACGGCGTACGCAAGGTGGTGGAACTCGCGCGTGCGCTGTGCACCGAACCCAAGCTGCTGCTGCTCGACGAACCCTCGTCCGGCCTGAACACCGAGGAGACCGACGACATGGTGTTCTGGATCCGCGACATCCAGCACGAGCTGGGCGTGACGGTGCTGATGGTCGAGCACGACATGAGCCTCGTCTCCAAGGTATCGGACCGCGTGCTCGCGATGAACCAGGGCGAGATGCTGGCGCTCGGCACGCCGCAGGAGGTGCAGTCGCATCGCGGCGTGATCGAGGCGTATCTGGGGTCGGTGGGCGACATGTCGAAACTGCGGAGGGCGGCATGAGACCCCGTCCGATCAGGCAGTTCGCGCAGGCTTCGACAGGCTCAGCCCGAACGGGTCGAGACAGGCGAGTCAAGACACCCGTTCGCACTGAGCTTGTCGAAGGGACTGAGCTTGTCGAAGTGCCCGTGCATCCTGAGCTTGTCGAAGTGCCCGTGCGAGCGTCGTGGGGGCTTCGCCAAGCTCAGCCCGGCCCTTCGACAGGCTCAGGGCGAACGGGGTGCGGTGGGGAGTTCGCATGACCGAGATGCTCAAGCTACTCAACGTCGAGAGCGCCTACGGCCCCATCAAGGCGATCCGCGGCGTGAGCTTGAAGGTGCGGCAGGGCGAGATCGCCACCGTGCTCGGTTCCAACGGCGCCGGCAAGACGACGATCCTCAAGACCATCTCCGGCATCATCGATCCGCGCAAGGGCAGCATCGAATTCAAGGGCCAGGACATCACCGCGCGCGACCCGGCGCAGATCGTTCAGCTGGGGCTGAGCCATGTGCCCGAGGGGCGCGAGGTGTTCCCGCTGCTGTCGGTGCGCGACAACCTGCTGATGGGCGCCTACACCCGCCACGACCGCGACGCCATCGCGCACGACATGGAGACGGTGTTCGGCTACTTTCCCATCCTGCGCGAGCGTGCGACGCAGGACGCCGGGCTGCTCTCCGGCGGCCAGCAGCAGATGCTCGCCATCAGCCGCGCCCTGATGGCGGCGCCGCAGCTGATGCTGCTCGACGAACCGAGCCTGGGCCTCAGCCCCAAGCTCACCAAGGAGATCTTCGAGATCGTCGTGCGCATCAACCGCGAACGCGGCACGACCATCCTGCTGGTCGAGCAGAACGCCAACATGGCGCTCAATGCCGCCGACTACGGCTACGTGCTGGAGAACGGCCGCATCGTGATGGAAGACGACTGCGCCAAGCTGCGCGAAAAGGACGACATCAAGGAGTTCTACCTCGGCATGAAAGAGGTGGGTGTGCGCGGCGAGCGGCGCTGGAAAAAGAAGAAGACCTGGCGATGAGCAATCTGTGGGATCTGAAGCACATCGAACCGAAGCACGAGATCGTCGTGCAAGGCGAAACGCTGCCCGAGATGTTCTGGAACGCCGCCGCCATGCGCGGCGACGCCGTCTTCATGCGGCAGAAGGAGCTGGGCCTGTGGCGCAGCTGGACCTGGTCGCAGACGGCGCAGGCGGTACGCGAGATGGCCCACGGGCTGATGGCGCTCGGCTTCCAGCCGCACGATTGCGCCTCCATCCTCTCGCACACCGTCGTCGAGTGGGTGCTGGCCGACCTCGCGGTGTTGAGCTGCGGCGGCGTCTCCAACGGCATCTACCCTACCGACGCGCCCACGCAGGTGCACTACCTCTGCGAGGACTCCCGCACCACGGTGCTGTTCGTCGAAGACGAAGAGCAGCTCGACAAGGCGCTCGAAGTGCGCGACCAGCTGCCGCGGCTGGGCAAGATCGTGGTCTTCGACATGGAGGGCCTGCGCGATCTCGACGACCCGCAGGTGATGAGCCTCGCGGCGCTGCGCGAGTCGGGCCGCGCCCACCTGGCACAGCACCCCGGCGAGCTCGACGCGCGGGTCAAGGCCTGCCGGCCGGAGGACCTCGCCATCCTCGTCTACACCTCGGGCACCACCGGCAAGCCCAAGGGCGCGATGCACTGCCACCGCGGCATCGTGCACACCGTGCGCGGCTACAACGCGATCGCGCCGCAGGACGAACACGACGAACGCATGTGCTTCCTGCCGTTGTGCCACATCGCCGAGCGCATCGGCGGCGAGTACTTCTCGGTGTACACCGGCTCCAAGCTGAACTTCGTCGAGAACCCCGAGACGGTGCCCGAGAACGTGCGCGAGATCGCGCCCACCGTCTTCACCGCCGTGCCGCGTGTGTGGGAGAAGTTCTATTCGGGCGTGACCATCCAGCTGCGCGAAGCGAGCCGCCTGCAGCAGGCGGCCTACGCCTGGGCGCTCGGCGTGGGCACGCGCATCGCCGATCTGGTGCTGGCCGGCAAGCCCGTGCCGGCCTCGCTGCAATGGAAGTTCCGCCTCGCGCGCGTGCTGGTGCTCGACAACGTGCGCAAGCTGATCGGCATCCACCGGGCGCGTTTCCTCGTCACCGGCGCGGCGCCGATCTCGCCCGACCTGGTGAAGTGGTTCCTCGCGCTGGGCGTACCGATGCTCGAGGTGTGGGGCATGACCGAGACCTGCGGCGCCGCCACCTACACGCCGCCCGAGCGCATCAAGCCCGGCATGATCGGCACCACCGCGCCCTACACCGAGGTCAAGATCGATCCCGGCAGCGGCGAGATCATGGTGCGCGGCGCCAACGTCTTCATGGGCTACCTCAACCTGCCGGAGAAGACGGCCGAGACCATCGACGCCGACGGCTGGCTGCACACCGGCGACGTGGGCCTCGTCGACGCCGACGGCTACTTCAAGATCACCGACCGGATGAAGGACATCATCATCACCGCCGGCGGCAAGAACATCACGCCCAGCGAGCTGGAGAACGATCTCAAGTTCTCGCCCTACATCACCGACGCGGTGGTGGTGGGCGACCGGCGCGCCTACCTGACGGCCATCATCATGGTCGACCAGGAGAACGTCGAGAAATACGCGCAGGAGCACGACATCCCGTTCTCCAACTACGCGAGCCTCACACGTGCGAAGGAGATCCAGGACCTGATCTGGAGCGAGATCGAGCGGGTCAACAAGAAGATGGCGCGTGTCGAGCAGATCAAGAAGTTCTTCCTGCTCGAGAACCAGTTGACCGCCGAAGACGAAGAACTCACGCCGACGATGAAGCTCAAACGCAAACTCGTCGAG
>DASWVR010000246.1:0-17911 GCA_036401155.1 Piscinibacter sp.
CGGCACCGAGGCCGCACCGGGCACGCAAGCCCCGCCGCCGGCGAGCATGGCCGAGCCGCTCGAAGAAGAGATCGAGACCGAAATGGCCGAGCCGCCCGCCGCCATCGCACCCGCGCCGAAGCCGGCCGCCGCGCGCAGCGACACCTCCACCCGCAAGAGCGGTCCACCGGCCGCACGCAGCAACGTCAACCCGCCGGCTCGCCAGGTGGCCGCGGCCACCCCCGCGGCACCGACGCGCATCACGAGTCCGCGCGAAGCCTGCGGCGACCGGACCCAGTTTGCGTTGTACCGCTGCATGCAGATGCAATGCGACAAGGCGCAATGGACACAGCACCCGCTTTGCAAGCGGCTGCGCATTCGGGACGAGGTGGACTGAGCGGCGTTTCCCGCGCACCAGGATCACGCTTGCGTGGGGGGGGACCTGCTGCGCTTTCCGCCCGGCGAACGCCGGGAGCCACAGCAGGACGCTCGCTGACAAGTCCACGATGGATCCCGGCTTTCGCCGGGATGACGTGGGCGTGATCGGCCGTGGGCGCTGTGCGTCGTCGGTCGCTGTGCGTCGTCGGCTGCTGCACGTCGTTGGCGCTGCACGTTGTCGGCGCTGCACGTTGCGTCGACAGAAAAAAGGGGCCGCGAATCGCGGCCCCTTTTCACATGCGGCGTTCGCCTTCAGCGCAGCCGGATGATCTCCGCTTCACGCCCGGCGTCGAGCCGGTACATCAGCAGCAGCCCGGTCTGCGACGGCGACGCGGCGGCACCGCCGGCCACCGTGGAGGTGCCGATCCTGGCGCTCGAGAACGGCCCCACCGTGCCGGCGGAAGCGTCGGCCACGAACTTCGGCTTGCTCGGCGTGTAGGTCGCCGTCGGGAAGCTGTCGGTGCCGTTGCCGGTGAAGTAGTTGTCGTAGACCGTCACCGTGAAGTCGAACGTCGTGTCGTCGGTCATGCCGAGCATCGCGGTGGGCACCGTGAGGATGGCGTTGGCCGACTGCAGGTCGGCGTCGGTGTAGAACACCGGCGTGATCGCGCCCGTGGCGACGTTGTAGATGTTCACCACGTTGCTGCCGCTGGCGCCGAACCCGCCGAGCTCGGCGTTGAATACGATGAACTCCGGCGTGCCGTCGCGGTTGGTGTCGATTTCCACGTCGAACTCGGCCGGGTAGTTCGGATGCGCCCGCCGGCCGAAGGTGTTGACCGCGAACTGCAGGTAGCCCGGCTCGGCCAGCCGCACACCGAGGGCGCGCATGTCGACGAAGGCGAAGTTGTCGCCCGGCTCGGGCAGCTCGCTCGAGGCGGCCTTGCCGCTCACGCCGACGAGCGAGAACACGTCGAAGTCTCCCGGCGCGACGCCGGCGTTGGCGAGGCGGATCTTGGCGCCGGCGCGCAGGCTCGTGTCGAGCGCCAGCATCTGCGCCGACTTGCGCGGCAGCACGTGCCAAGGCACCGAGAGCGTCTCGCCGCCGGAGGTCAGCGTGATGTGGCCGTCGTACTCCGGCAGGTTGAGCAGCGCGCCGTTGCCGCCGTTCGGGCCGCCGTCGAGCGTCCAGTCGGGCAGCCTGCGGCCGTCGATCACCATCACCACGTCGATCTCCCGCTTGCCGTTCGGCCCGACCACCACGCTGCTCGGCGCGAGCAGGCGCACCGCACCGCTCGCTTCGTCGTTCGCATAGCGGAAGCTGGGCGTCACGCTGAAGTGCTTGGCCGATGCGGAGAAGTTTTCGATCAGCAGCTTCCTGGTCAGGAACTTGCCCGTGGCAACCGACTGGTAGCCGAACGAGAGCGCCGCCGACCGTCCCTTCTCGTCGCGCGCGAGCGCCGACAGCGCAAGCGCGCGGTCGACACGCAACTCGCCCGCACCGATGCGCGTGATCGGCGCCAGTTCGCCCGGCAGCAGCGCGTTGTTGGTGAACACCTGCGTGTGCGCGCTGTTCATCAGCAGCGCCTTGATCTGCTCGGGGGTGCGCGACGGATGCGCGTGCAGCAGGATCGCCGCCGCGCCCGACACCATCGGCGCCGCGCCGGACGTGCCGCCGAACGCCGTCTCGCCGTTGCCGGTGCCGACTTCCGCCGAGACCGAGCCGCCGGGGGCGCCGATCTCCGGCTTGATGGCGCTGAACGACACGCTGGGCCCGCGCGACGAGGTCGAGGCCATGCCGCCGACCAGCGAGATGCCGGCCGCCGGCACCGTCACGTTGACCGGCGCGGCCTTGTGGGCCTTGATCGCGCTGGACAGCGACTGCTGGATCACCAGCGTCTGCACGAACTGCGTGCCGCCGCCGAACGAGAACGACACCGCATCGCCCGGCGCGACGAGGCCAAGCAGCACCGCCGTGGCACCGGCCTTGGCCGCGCGGTCGACCTTCAG
The DNA here is from genome assembly GCA_036401155.1 of Piscinibacter sp. Taxonomy (GTDB): domain Bacteria; phylum Pseudomonadota; class Gammaproteobacteria; order Burkholderiales; family Burkholderiaceae_C; genus Albitalea. Next base: position 2,365 of record DASWVR010000246.1, read on the forward strand.
GCTGATCGAGCATGCACCACGGTCGATGAGCGCGACCTTGCCGGCCGGGCTTTCGAGGTAGGCATCCTCCGGCGTCGCGCCGTCGGCCGGGCAGCCGCGGCCGACCACCGCCACGTCGCCGGTGAAGCCGCTGGTGATCGGCGCCCAGTCGACCGTCGCGGTATTGGCGTAGGTGCCGGCGATGGCCGGCGGGGAGTTGACGATCACCGGATAGGCCTGGTCGCTCGGCACCATGGTCTGCGCCACGCTGATCACGCCGGGTGTCGCCGCCGGCGAGCCGGTGATGTAGGGCCGGTTGGCGTTGTTGCCGGCCGACGCCACCACGACCACGCCGAGATTGACGGCGTTGGCCGAGGCGGCGGAGAGGTCGTCCTCGATCTGGCCGTAGGCCGAGCCGAGCGACATGTTGATCACGTCGACCGCATCGCTGGTGTCGCCGTCGCCGTCGGGGTCGAGTGCGAAGTCCATGCCCTTGAGCAGCGCGATGCCGTTGCAGCTGGTCGCCACCGAGCTGCAGACCTTCACCGCGACCAGCGAAGCGCCGGGCGCCACGCCCTTGTGCAGCCCGTCGGCGCTGTGCCCGCCGATGATGTCGGCCACATGCGTGCCATGGCCCGATGCCGGGCCGCCGTCGATCGGGTCGTCGTCCTCGCTGCGGCAGTCGACGCCCGGCGCGCAGTTGGGCCATTGTTCGCCGACGAAGTCGTAGCCGTCGACCACCTTGGCGGTCGGGAACAAGCCATCGCGCGTCGTGTTGAGCGGATCGCTGGTGCCGCTGCCGTAGGCCGCCAGGTAGGCCGCCGCCGTGCCCGCGCCGCCGAGGTTGTAGTGGGTGTAGTCGATGCCGGAATCGAGCACCGCGACACGCACGCCCGTGCCGTCCTTGCCGGCGGCCTGCGCGGCCGTGGCGCCGACGTAGGGCACTGTTTCGGACAAGGCCTTTTCGTAGTGCAGCACCGGACGCACGGCGAGCACGCCGGGCATGGCGGCGATCTGCTCGAGGTTCGCCGCATCGACACGCACCGCCACCGCGTTGTGCGCGACGGTCACGCGGCCGAGTTCCTGCGCGCCGACGGCGCGCAGCTGGTTCATCAACCCGTCCTGGCGCACGCGCAGGCTGTCGCGGTGGCTGCGCGCCGACTGGCGCAGCGCCTGCGTGCTGCTGTGGCCTTCGCCCGCCGCCGCGCCGAGGGCGCGCATCTGCCGCTCGGCACCCATCGCGCGCAGGCGTTCGCTCTTGTAGGCGGCCACCGAGGGCGCGTCGAGCGTCACCCAGACGTCGGTCGATCCCTTGAGTTTGGCCAGCCTGGCGTCGACACCTGCCGACAGGCCGCCCGGGAGGGCGAGCCGCCGGGCCTGGCTGGGTGCGGGCGCGGCCGCCGCGGCCGCGTCGCGCGATGTGGCGTCGGGGCTCTCCGAGCCGCCGCCGCAGGCGGCGAGGAACATCGCCGCCACCGTTGCCGCATGTCTGAATGATCGTTGCATTCGTGTCTCTCCCGAAGGTTTGCCGGGTCCTGGCGACGATGCCACCGCACGCCTTGTGGGGTCGGGGTGGGCATCGCGCCAAGAGGGAGCGCCATGCTGCGCGCGCGGCGCAGCAGGCGTCAATCGGCGCAGAGGGGAAACGATCCCCCAAGCCTTAGGGGCGATGAATGTCCCGATGACGAACCGGGGTCACCGCGAGTACGCCGTCAATGAGGCGCGCCTGCGCCAACGCCGCCACCGGAATGCGCACCGCGAGCGCGTTGCGCACGATGTGCACACGCGCGTGCTCGACCGCGCCGAGCGCCGCGAGCTGCCGCATCACGTCGTCCTGCTGGCGTTCGATGAGCTCCAGCGCGGCGCTGCGCTGCGCGGCAGGCACGCGGGCGAGTTCGGGCAGCGAAAGCCGGACCCAGGCCTCGACCGTCGGCGGCGTGTTCGCGGCGTCTGCCGGGGCGCCTCGGTCGGCGTGCACGAGTGGCGCGGCCGGCGCGCACAGCAGCAAGGCCACCGCCCGCCTGCGGCGAACACCATCTCGGTCGGGGGCGCCCGGGTTCATCGCCGCAGGGTGTTCAGCGCGAGCCGAACATCATCTGCCGCGCGATCGCCGAGCGCACCGGGCGCAGCCCCTGCAGGGCCACCATGCCGAGCCCGCGCGCCGCACCCGCACCCGGCAGCCGCCAGGTGAAGCTGCGCGCGAGGAAGTCGGTCGCCGCGATCGTCGCCCATCGGTCGGGGCCGCGTGCCCATTCGAGCCGCCGCAGCACGGCGCCCACATCGTTCGAGCGTCGCAGCGCGCGCACCAGCTCGAAGGCATCGCGCAGGCCGAGGTTCAGGCCCTGTCCCGCCACCGGATGCAGCGTCTGCGCCGCGTTGCCGATGCGCACCGTGCGACCGACGGTCAGCGTGCGCTCGGCATTGAGGCCGAGGGGAAAACACTTCAGCGGCGACACCGCGACCAGCCGGCCCACCTCCGGGTGGAACACGGTGTTCAGCACCGCCAGGCGCTGCTCGTCGTCGAGCCCGGGCACCGGGTCGTCGTCGGCGTTGACGCACCACACCAGCCCCGCGCGGCCGTCCTTCAGCGGCAGCAGCGCCGCCGGACCGTCGCGCGTGAAGCGTTCGTAGGCGATGCCCGGTCGCGGCTCGGCCAGCGTCACGCTGCCGACCCAGGCGCTTTGGCGATAGTCGCGGGTGATGGGCTTGCGCACCTGCTCGGAGAACACGCCGCCTTCGGCGACCACCGCCAGGTCGACGCGCTCGACGATCCCGGCATCGACCTCGATGCCGCCGTCCACCGGCTTGAGCGCCGCGACCGTGGTGCCGAAGCGCGACACGAGGCGCTGCGGCGCGGCGGCCACGGCCGCGCTCCAGGCGGCCTGCAGCGGCGCGACGATGGCGCCATAGCTCATCACCGCGCCGAGCATCGGCACCGCTTCGTCGAAGGCGCGGATGCGCACCTCGGGTTCGGGGATCCAGCCGCCCAGCAGACTCGGCAAGGACGGGGGCTGCTGCGACACATGCACCTCGAGGATGCGCTGCGCCGCCTCGCCATCCCAGGCGCCCACTCGCTGCAGCAGCTGCACGCTGCCGAGCGACAACGCGATGATGCGCGGGTCGCCCGCCACGTCCTGCTCGGCCGCGCGCGCGTCGAACAACGTGATGCGGGCATCGGGCAGCGCACGTGCGGCGTGCAGGGCGAGGGTGAGCCCCACCGGCCCGGCGCCGATGACGGCCAGGGTCAAGCTCGGGTTTGCATTCACGTCACGTCTCCGGTCAATCAGGCAGGTTCTGCGTCGTATTATTCGCCGCACCCGCGCACCGCGGAATCGGGAAGGGGAACGGCGCCATGGCACTGATGGATTTCATCAAGAAGCAGTTCATCGACGTCATCGAGTGGACCGAGCCGGGCGACGGCATCCTCGCCTGGCGCTTCCCGATGGCGGGCAACGAGATCCAGTACGGCGGCTCGCTGACGGTGCGCGAATCGCAGATGGCGGTGTTCGTCAACGAAGGCAAGGTGGCCGACGTGTTCGGCCCCGGGCGCTACACGCTGAACACCAACACGCTGCCGATCCTCACCTACCTGCAGAACTGGGACAAGCTGTTCCAGAGCCCGTTCAAGAGCGACGTGTACTTCTTCAGCACGCGCCAGCAGGTCGACCAGCGCTGGGGCACGACGCAGCCGGTGTCGATCCGCGACAAGGACTTCGGCGCCGTGCGCTTGCGCGCCTTCGGCAACTACAGCTACCGCATCGCCGACCCGAAGCTGTTCCACATGCAGATCTCGGGCACACGCGACGTCTACACGGTGTCGGAGCTCGACGGACAGCTGCGTGCGCTGATGCTGCAGCACATCTCCGACGCGGTCGCCTCCAGCGGCCTCGCCTTCCTCGACCTGGCGGCCAACCAGGTCGAGTTCGCCAACCAGCTGCGCCTGGCCACGGCGCCCGACTTCGAGCTGCTGGGCCTCAAGCTCGAGGTCGTCACGCTGCAGAACATTTCGCTGCCCGAGGAACTGCAGAAAGTCCTCGACCAGAAGATCGGCATGGGCATGGTCGGCGGCGACATGGGCAAGTTCATGCAGTACCAGACCGCGCAGTCGATCCCCAAGTTTGCCGAGGGCGCGGGCGGCGCGGGCGGCGGCGGCGTGGTGGGCGACGCGATGGGGCTGGGCGCCGGCGTGGCGCTCGGCCAGGTGATGGCCAATCAGCTCAGCCAGGGGCTGCAAGGCGGCCAGGCCCAGGCGGCCGCGGCGGCGGCCGCGGCCGGCGTCAAACCCGACGAGGTGATGGCGACGCTCGAGAAGCTCGCCGACCTCAAGGCCAAGGGCATCCTCACGCAGGAGGAGTTCGATTCGAAGAAGGCGGAGCTGCTGAAGAAGCTCGTGTGAGCCAACGCAGCGAGGCCCCGGGAATCGAGCGGCGCAGTCGGCACGTTCAGCGGCCGACCGACGATCCAGGCGCTCGCCGCAATCACGAAGGCCAGGAATTCAGCTGCGCCATCGCCGCATCACCTGGAGTGTCTGGCTGCAGCTGACCAAGAGCCGGACCGACGGCATCGAGGCCGGCCAGTTCCGCCCTGCGCCGTGAAAGACGGCTACCAGGCCCCCGCCACCACGTCGCGCTCGGCCGCCAGCCAGTGCGTTACCGGCGAGGGCAGCGGCGCATCGGGCAGCGGCAGGCCGAGCTTGCCGTAGGAGACGGCGTTCGGCACGAAGCCGCCGCGCCCGACCGCGGCGCCCTTCATCACGCCCGCGGCGCAGACCTTGCCCTCGCTCGCGAACTCGAAGCGCATGTAGTTCCAGTGCTCGTCGCAGGCCGCCAGCCGAAAGCGCAGCTCGTAGGTCTGCAGCGGGCGCAGGCCGCGGCGGTAGCTGATGATGGAGCCGCCGCTCATCGGCTTCCAGCCTTCGCGCAGCATCACGCGCGCGAAGCCCGAACGCACGAAGTACTCGATCAGCATCAGGTCGACCACCGTCAAGTAGCGGCCGTTGTTCATGTGGCCGTTGATGTCGAGGTCGTTGGGCAGCACGCGCCACTGGCGCACCAGCGTGTCGGCCGGGCCGATCCGCGGCATGCGCCAGCAGCGCAGCAGGGTCCACAGCAGTCGCAGATAGAGGTTCATGTGGCGTCCTCCGCGCTCAGCTCATCACGTCGAAGGGGCCGCCGCGTTCGAGCGCGCGCTGGTACGCCGGCCGGGCGTGGATGCGCTTCAGGAAGTCCATCAGCCGCGGGCGGCGCCCGTCGAGGCCGGCGCGCCCGGCGGCCGCTTCGACCGGGAAGCTCATCTGGATGTCGGCGGCGCTGAACGCCTTGCCGGCGAACCAGGGGCCGTCCTCCAGCGACGACTCCATGAAGTCGAGGTTGCGCTGGATGGTCGGGCCGACGAACATCGCCTTGACCTTGCTCGCGATGCCGCGCGCGATGGGCTTGGCGAAGAAGGGCATCGGGCTCGTCTCGATGCGGTCGAACACCAGCTTCATCACCAGCGGCGGCATCGCCGAACCCTCGGCGAAGTGCATCCAGTACATGTAGCGCAGCCGCTCGGGCGTGTCGCGCGGCGGCGCGAGCTTCGCGCCGCCGTGCCGCTCGACCAGGTACTCGATGATGGCGCCCGACTCGGCGAGCGTGGTCGCCCCGTCGGTGATCACCGGCGACTTGCCCAGCGGGTGCACCGCCTGCAGCGACTTCGGCGCGAGACCGCTCTTCTCGCGTTCGTAGCGCTTGATCTCGTAGGGCACGCCGAGCTCTTCGAGCAGCCACAGCACACGCTGCGAGCGCGAATTGTTGAGGTGGTGGACGGTGATCATCGGGCGTCGCCGGATGCCTCGCGGCAGCGGCTACAATTGGTTCGGTAGCGAACAGTGTAGTTCATTTCCGAACCATCTTGGAAACCCCGATGGCCTCCGAGCTTTCTTCCCCCGACCGCCTGGCCGTCAAGTCATGGCTGTCGGTGGTGCGTGCCTACCACCTGTGCGATGCCGTGATGAGCACGCGCCTGGCCGCGCTCGGCGTGCGCACCGCCGAGCACGAGGTGCTGGCCAACCTGGCGCGCGATCCCGGCATCAGCCAGCAGGCGCTCGCGGCGCGCTGCTTCAACGCCAAGAGCCACATCAGCACGCTGCTCGGCGCGCTCGAGGAGCGCGGCCTGGTGCGGCGCGACGCCGACCCGGCCGACGCACGCGCGCGCCGGCTGTTCCTCACCCGCAGCGGCGAGGCGCTGGCGCGCCGCACGCTGGCGGTGCAGTCGAAGATCGTCGCCGCGATGGTTCACTCGGCGTCGAGCGAGGAGCTGGCCTTCATCGAGACCGCCATGACGCGTGTCTGCGAGCAGCTGCTGGCGCTGCAGGAGGCCGACGCCTCCGTACCGCTCAGCCGCGCATCAGCGCCTCGATCTCGTCCGGCTCCACCGGCACGTCGCGCGAGATCAGCTCGCAGCCGGTAGCCGTCACGATCGCGTCGTCCTCGATGCGGATGCCGGTGTTCCAGAAGCGCTCCGGCACGCCCTCGGCCGGCCGCACGTAGAGGCCCGGCTCGAGCGTCACCGCCATGCCGGGCCGCAAGATGCGCGACGGCTTCCTGACCACCCGGCCGCCGAGACCGTCGGCGTCTTCGACCGCCGCCTCCTCGAGCGACAGGTACTCGCCCACGTCGTGCACGTCGCGCCCGATCCAGTGGCCGGTGCCGTGCATGTAGAACTGCCGGTAGGCCGCCTTCTCGATCACGGCATCGAGATCGCCGGCCTTCTGCCGGTCCAGCAGGCCGCAGTCGAGCATGCCCTGCGCCAGCACACGCACCGCGGCGTGGTGCGCGTCGCGCTGGCGCGCACCCGGCCGCGTCGCCGTCACGGCCGCCTTCTGTGCGGCCAGCACGATCTCGTACAGCTCGCGCTGCGCCGCGCTGAAGCGGCCGTCGGCCGGGAAGGTGCGGGTCACGTCGCTCGCGTAGCCGTCGAACTCGCAGCCGGCGTCGATCAGGCACAGCTCGCCGGCGCGCAGCGGCGTGTCGCCGGCGGCGTAATGCAACACGCAGGCATTGGCGCCGGCGGCCACGATGCTCGGGTAGGCGGGGCTCTGCGCGCCGTGGCGGCGGAACTCGTGCAGCAGCTCGGCTTCGATCTCGTATTCGCGCACGCTCGCCGCGCCGGCGTGAAAACGCGCCGCGCAAAAGCGCATCGCGCGGGCGTGCGCGCCGGCCGAGATCTGCGCCGCGCGGCGCATCGTCGCGAGTTCGCCTTCGTCCTTGACGAGCCGCATCTCGTCGAGCAGCGGGTTGAGATCGCACTGCGAGGACGGCACCTGCAGGCCCTCGCGCGAGCGGCGGCGCAGCGCGGCGAGCCACCCTTCGACCCGCAGCAGCAGGTCGGCATGCACGCCGAACGGAAACCACAGCGACTGGCGATCGGCCAGCAGCTGCGGCAGGCGGCCGTCGAGTTCGTCCACCGGGAATGCCTGGTCGACGCCGAGCACGGCGGGCGCCGCGTGTGGGCCGAGGCGAAAGCCGTCCCAGATCTCGCGCTCCGGGTCCTTGGCGCGGCAGAACAGCGTGCTGTGGCCTTCGCTCGTCAGCACCAGCCACGATTGCGGCTCGGCAAACCCCGTGAGGTGGTGGAAATGGCTGTCGTAGCGGTAGGGGAAGTCGTTGTCGCTGTTGCGCTGCCGCTCGGGCGCCGTCGGCAGCACGGCAATGCCGCCACCCTGGCTCGCCATCGCGGCGGCGATGCGGGCGCGCCGCTCGCGGTGAATCGAGTCGGCAGGGACGGCCAGGTCTTTGAGCAGCGCGTTCATCGAGGAATTCTCCCACCGCCGCCGCCGCCGGGGCCCCCGGGAATCCCGCGCACGCCGTGCGCCCGTGTCGAGAAATCCGGGTCGTCAGCGCGCCGCGCCCTTGGCGGCCGCCTGGCGCAGCCGCGCGAGCGCGCGGCGCAGGTCTTCTTCCTGTTCGCCTGCCGCCGCGGACCGGCTGCCCGCCGTCGGGCCGGGCTGGTGCGCGGCCTGGCGCGAGCGGTCGCTGTCGCGGAACTGCTGCAGCCGCATGCGCAGGTGATTGGCCACCGCCTCCACCGCCTCGGCGCTGTTGCGCGCATCGGTCTTGGGCAGGGCGATGACACGTTTGTCCTTCATGCGCACCTGCAGGCGCACGACCCGGTTGCGCCGGCCGTAGCGCAGCGTGAAGCCAGCCGCCTCGTTCTCCTCGACCGACAGGTCGCGGATGTTCTCGAGCACCACCTGGTGCACCTTGCCGCGATAACCGCGCTGGAACCAGAGGTTGTGGGCGCTCACCGCCACGCGTTCCCAGCGCAGCACGTCGAAGGCCACCACCGCGCCCATCGCCAGCACGCCGGCCCACACCCACAGGCCGCTGCCGGTGGCAAACGCCAGCCACCACGGCAATCCGCTGGCCGCCGCGGCGACGACGATCTGCAAAATCGCGGTGTCGGCGGTGTGATAGACACGCCGCTCGTAGGTCGCCGCCTCGGGTTCGCCGCTCGCCAGCGGAGACCATGCCCACAGCACGGCCTTGACGCCGCGCGACAGCACGGCGTGGACGGCGAGGCCGAACGCCAGCATGAACGGCAGCGCGAGGGCGAGTTGAAAGAGCTTCACGGCGCCACGATACCCAAGCCGGGCGCCGCTGAGAAGAGACCCCCTGCACACGATCTTGCACATGGATGGCCCAGCGGTTCGTTGGGGGCGCTGAACGGTTGCGCTTCTGTCGCTAAGATGCGTCGCAACCGTTCACACCATGCTTCGAGGGCCTTCTGCATGAACTACCGCCGCCTTGGCCGCAGCGGCCTGCGCGTCAGCGAACTGTCGCTCGGCTCGTGGGTCACCTACCACAACCAGGTCGATGAGGGCGCCGCGCGCGAGATGATGGCCGCCGCGTTCGACGCCGGCGTCAACTTCTTCGACAACGCCGAGGCCTATGCCGGCGGCAAGAGCGAGGAGGTGATGGGCGCGGCGATCCGCGCGCTGAAGTGGCCGCGGCTGAACTACGTCGTGTCGACCAAGTTCTTCTGGGGCCTGGACCGCGAGGGCCACGCCACCAACCGCAAGGACACGCTCAACCGCAAGTACCTGAGCCACGCCATCGACGGCTCGCTCGCGCGCTTCGGCCTGGACTTCATCGACCTCGTCTACTGCCACCGTCCCGATCCGCACACGCCGATCGAGGAGACCGTGTGGGCGATGAGCGACATGATCACGCGCGGCAAGGCGCTGTACTGGGGCACCAGCGAATGGAGCGCCGCCGACATCCGCGCCGCCTGGGAGATCGCCGAGCGCCACCACCTGCACAAGCCGGTGATGGAGCAGCCGCAGTACCACCTGTTCCACCGCAAGAAGGTCGAGGAGGAGTACGCGCGCCTGTACGAGGACATCGGCCTCGGCCTCACCACCTGGAGCCCGCTCGCCAGCGGACTGCTCACCGGCAAGTACAAAAACGGCATCCCGCCCGACAGCCGCGGCGCGATGAAGGGCATGGGCTTCCTCGAGAAGACGCTGACCGACGACGCGAAGAACGCCGCCGTCGCGCAGCTCGAAGGCGTGGCGGCCGACCTGGGCTGCACGGTGTCGCAGCTGGCGATCGCCTGGGCGGCGCGGAATCCGCGGGTCAGCACCGTCATCACCGGCGCATCGAAGCTGAGCCAGCTGCAAAGCAACCTCGGATCGGCCGAGGTGATCGGCAAACTGACGCCCGAGGTGCTGGCACGCATCGACGAGATCACGCTCCCGCTGGCGGCGTGAACGTGCGCAAGCTCGGGCCGGCGGACGCTGCGGCCTTCCAGTCGCTGCGCCTGCAGGCCCTGCGCGAGGACCCGATCGCGTTTGCGTCGAGCTACGAGGACGAGTCCGAGACGCCGCTGGCCACCGTGGCCGAGCGGCTCGTCGCCACCGACCACCGCGCGATCGTCGGCGCCTTCGACGGCCCGCAGCTGGTCGGCATCGCGGGCTGGCACCGCGAGGAGCTTCGCAAGCTGCAGCACAAGGGCTTCGTCTGGGGCGTCTACGTCGCGCACCCGCACCGCGGGCGCGGCCTCGCGCGACGGCTGGTCGAGGCGGTGATCGCGCTGGCGCGGCGCGCCGACGGCATCCTGCTGCTGAACCTGACCGCCTATGCCGACAACCGGGCGGCCATCGCGCTGTACGAGTCGCTCGGCTTCGTGGTCTACGGGCGCGAGACCGCGGCGATCTGTGTCGACGGCGAATTGCACGATGACGTGCACATGGCGCTGCGGCTATAGTCGATCCGACAGCTTCCGCACAGGAGCAGGGTCATGGCTTCAGACATCGGCGCCACGGGTGGCTCGGGCCGCCCGCCCGCCGGGCACATCCGGCTCACCTCCCATCCGGGGCAGGGCACCCGGGGTGCGCCCGCGCTGCAGTGGGGCGCGCCGACGGCGATGGAGCGCGGCCCGGTGATCGGCACCACCACCCACCGCAGCCACCGCAACGTGATCGGCACGCACTCGGGCTCGTATGGCGTGTACCGCGCGCTCGCGGTGGCCGCCGGCAGCCTCGTGAAGGGCCATCGCGCCGACCTCACCAACACCTCGCCCACCGACCTGATCGGCCCGCATGCCAGCTGGGGCAGCGCCGAGACCATGGTGTCGATCGACCCATGGGGTGCGTCGGTCGCCGACGTGTTCTCCGAGTACCTGGCGCAGGACTACGACATCCGCCCCACCATCGCGGTGACCAAGGCGCACATCCACCTGCCCGAGGTGCGCCAGGCGATCGCCTTCCAGCGCCTGGCGGCGGACGGGCAGGTGCTGCTCGACGATGGTTCGGCCGTGGTCACCAAGGTCGCGATCGAACCCGTGTGGTGGCTGCCCGGCGTGGCCCGCCGCTTCAAGGTCAGCGAAGCCGAACTGCGCCGCGCGCTGTTCGAGGAGACCGGCGGCATGTACCCCGAGCTCGTCACGCGCAGCGACCTCGAGGTCTTCCTGCCGCCGATCGGCGGGCAGACCCTCTACATCTTCGGCCATCCGCGCGACCTCGCCGACCCCAAGGTCACGCTGACGGCGCGGGTGCACGACGAATGCAACGGTTCCGACGTCTTCGGCTCCGACATCTGCACCTGCCGGCCCTACCTCACGCACGCGATCGAGGAGTGCATCAAGGGCGCGCAGCAAGGCGGCGTGGGCCTCATCGCCTACAGCCGCAAGGAAGGTCGCGCACTCGGCGAAGTGACCAAGTTCCTCGTCTACAACGCGCGCAAGCGCCAGGTCGGCGGCGACAGCGCCGACAAGTACTTCCTGCGCACCGAGTGCGTGGCCGGCGTTCAGGACATGCGCTTCCAGGAGCTGATGCCCGACGTGCTGCACTGGCTCGGCGTGCAGAAGATCCACCGCCTGGTCTCGATGAGCAACGACAAGTTCGACGCCATCACCGGCAGCGGCATCGAGGTCGGCGAGCGCATCAAGATCCCCGACGCGCTGGTGCCGGCCGACGCGCGGGTGGAGATCGAGGCGAAGATCGCCGCCGGCTACTTCACCGACGGCAGCGTGCCCGACGACGTGCGGCTCGCCGCCGTGAAGGGGCGCGGCCTTGAATGACGCGGGCGGCGCGGGTGCGTTGCACGAAGCGGTGCGCGTGCTGCGTTCGCCGGCGACGATCCGCGAGCGTTGCGCCGCCATCTGCGCGGCGGTGAGCGCGGGCCGCTCCGATCATTTCCGCATCGACCGCACGCGCCTGCCCGTCGTGGCCCAACGCGTGGCCCGCGTCACCAGCGAACGCTACCCGACACTGCAGATCCCGTACCACAGCCGCTGGCGCCACTTCGAAGCCGGCGGCGTCGACCGCCGCGCCGAGCTGGACCGCCGGCTGGCCGGCCGCAGCTCGACCTCGGCCGCGCGCGCGCATGTCGACCTGGCGGTGATCAGCGTGCTGCTCGACGCCGGCGCCGGGCCGCAGTGGTCCTATCTCGAACACGAGACCGGTCAGCGTTTCACGCGCTCCGAGGGGCTGGCCGTCGCGAGCTTTCGCGCCTTCATGGCCGGCCGCTTCTCGAGCGACGCGGGCGACCCCTTCCGTGTCGACGCGAAGGCCTTGCTCGCCATCGACGATGACGCGCTCGCCGCCGCCTTCCAGGCCGAGGCAGGCAACCCGCTGGTGGGGTTGGGGGGCCGCGCGAGCCTGCTACGCCGGCTCGGCGAGGCCTTGCGCGCCCGGCCGCAGCTGTTCACCGACAGCGGCCAGCCCGGCCACCTGTTCGATGCGCTCACCTACCACCCGCATGCGCCCAAGCTGCGCCACCACCGCCTGGCGCCCGGTGCGCAGCGCCACCACCACGTCGACGCCGCACGCGTCCTCGGCTTGTTGCTCGACGCCTTCAGCGGCATCTGGCCGAGCGGCCAGATGCTGGGCGACGTGCCGATGGGCGACGTCTGGCTGCATTCGCAGGCGGGCGGCGAGGGCGCGAGCGCCGGGCTGGTGCCGTTCCACAAGCTGTCGCAGTGGCTCGCCTACTCGCTGATCGAACCCTTCGAGTGGGCCGGCGTGCAGGTGCGCGCGCTCGACGAGCTGACGGCCCTGCCCGAATACCGCAACGGCGGCCTGCTGCTCGATGCCGGCGTGATCGTGCCGATCGACGACGCCTTCGCGGCGCGGCGCTTTCAGCCGCGCGACGAATGGATCGTCGAGTGGCGTGCGCTCACCGTGTGCCTCATCGACGAACTCGCGCCGCTGGTGCGCGCCGAGTTCGGCATGACGGCCGAGCAGCTGCCGCTGGCGCGCATCCTCGAAGGCGGCACCTGGGCCGCCGGACGGCAGATGGCGGCCGAGCTGCGCGATGGCGGCAGCCCGCCGGTGAACGTCGACAGCGACGGCACGTTGTTCTGACCCGCGCCGGTGGCGGGTCGCTGCACGCCGCTCAGGCGGCGGCGAGTCGCTGCAGCATGCGCCGCAGCTCGCCCTGCACGATTGCCGGGAAACCCGCGCTGCCCCAGCGCACGTCGTCGACCAGCGTCTGCAGGCTGCGCACGGACTGCGCCCGGTCCGCCCAGTCCTTGGCCAGGCGGTTGGCCACATGCGGATAGCGCTCGCACAAGGCCTTGGGCCGCGCATCGGCCGGGAAGGCGATCAGCCAATCGATCGTGCCTCCGGCGAGCATGCGTTCGGCGGCGGTCGGCTTGCTGTCCCTGTCGCGCTGGAAGTTGATCGAGAGCGGGTCGTGGTCCAGCGTGTCGTCCACCGCGGCCGGCGCCTGCTTGGCCACCGGCTCCGGCTCGGCAATCTCGAATTCGATGAGTCCCGAGGGGCGAAATTCGAAGGGTTTGTCCGTCATGTGTCGAAAGGGCTTGGGGCGGGCTCCACGAACAGAATTCTAGGAGCTTCGTTCGCTCGGCAGGCCGCGGGAACGTGCTGCGCTTCACGCCAGGCGCCGCTGCGTGGGCGGGGAAGACTACTTCGCGGCGCCGATCTCCCACAAGCCGCGTGCGGTGTCGGTCTTGCGCTCGAGCAGCGCGGCCGGCAGCTCCAGCTTCAGCGCGGCGGCGCGCTGCGGGTCCACCCACACGGTCGGCCGGTCCTGGCGCAGGATGGGCAGCACGTCGGGCTTCAGTCGGCGCTTGAGGATCTTCACCGCCTGAGAGGCCGACAGCGCGCCGACGGTCGCGAAGTCCGCGCCGACGTAAAGCGCCGCGCCCGGCACCGGCGCGAGCGCGAAGGCCACCACCGGCAGCTGGTGCTCGGTGGCGAAGTCGCCGAGGTCCCGGGCCGGCTCGAAGTCGCGCAGGCCGTAGTAGGTGTCCAGCGGCACGGCGAACATCTGCACGCCGGCACCGTCGGCATGCAGCTCCTTCAGCGACGGCACGATGCCGTCGTTCTTGCTCACCTGCCTGGACGACACCGCGAGCCCCGCTTCGGCCGCCTTCATCGTCGCGACCTGCACATGCGCCACGCCGTTCTCGTCGTCGGTGTGCACCATGCCGATCTTGTGCACCGCCGGGAACAGCTGCCTGACCACCTTCAGCGAGTCGGCCATGTCGGTGTACAGCGTGGCGCCGGTCACGCCCGGCCCGGCGTCGCGGAACGACGGCGCGCCGATCTCGAGCGGGTTCGCGACGGCGGTGAAGACGACCGGAATGCGCGCATCGTCGAGCACGCCGCGTGCATACCGGGTGGCCGAGGTGCCGATGGTCAGCACCAGGTCGGGTGGCGACTCGGCGATGCGCAGCGCCTGCCGCCGCACCTGCAGGAAGACCCACAGCCGGTTCCAGAACCCGCCGCGCTCGACATCCGACGCGATCGTCGTGCGGTTGACGATCAAATTGGCGTCCGCCGAGAGGCCGTGTTCACGCAGCCCGTTCAAGAAGCCGTCGAGCGCCTGCTGGTACGGCGCGATGTCCGTCACCTGCAGCACCTCGATGCGGTAGCCGACCTGCCCCTCCATCACCGAGGCCGGCAGGGCCTCCATCGAACGAACCGACAGCGCCGCCGCCAGCACGGCGATTGCCACACAGAACCTTTTCATCACGCTCCCTGACCGGAATGCTGCTTGACAGGGCGACGCGCACGCCGCCACACGGGGAGCGAATTTGACGGTCAGCCGGCGAGCGCGGGTAGGGCCTGCTGAGCCAAAGTCTTGTCAGCGTCGACCTCCCGCCCTCTCGGACGCTGCGAAGCATGGGCTGCCTCACCCGCCTCGGTTGGCCTGCACGTGAGCCGACGGCACTGCACGAGGGCAGAGGTGCTTCGCTGCGTCTGCTCAGCCGGGGCGGCGCAGGAACCAGCCGATCGCCACGCCGATGATGACCAGGCCGAGCCCGCTGGCCAGCGGCACCACGGGCCCGAGCGAACCGGCGCCACCCTCGTCGGCGCGCGCCGTCGAGGCGCCCGATGCGGGAGCGGGCGAGGCGCGCGTGGCCAGGGCGAGCGATTGCCAGTCGGCGGCGGCGAACTGCGTCATCTGGGGCGCGTCGGCGATGCCGTAGACGCAGATCTCGCCGCCCGGCAGCTTGCAGAAACGTTCCGCGGGGCAGGCGGTGAGGATCTCCTGCGGCGCCTGCGTGCCGCATTGCGCGCCGGCGCTGCGCAGCACCTGCAAGGTCACGTCGGGATGCTTGGTCAGTTGTTCAGGCATGCCGTGCCTCGTGGTGTGGAGCCGGGCAATCTAGCATGCGCTGCGGCGCGCGGGAGGTATGCTCGTTGCGCCTTGCGGAGACCCCGATGACGAGCCCCCAGATCCATCACATCACCCATCCGCTGATCCAGCACAAGCTGACGCTCATGCGCCAGAAGGACCGCAGCACCAACAGCTTCCGGCGCCTGCTGAACGAGATCAGCATGCTGATGGCCTACGAGGTCACGCGCGACATGCCGACGCAGCTGATCGAGATCGAGACGCCGATGGAGAAGATGCAGGCGCCGGTGATCGACGGCAAGAAGACGGTGTTCGTGAGCATCATGCGCGCCGGCGCGGGCTTCCTCGACGGCATGCTCAACGTGGTGCCGGGCGCGCGCATCGGCCACGTCGGCCTGTACCGCGACCCGAAGACGCTGGTGGCGATCGAGTACTACTTCAAGATGCCGGCCGACATGCACGAACGCGACGCGATCGTG
>DASWVR010000247.1:0-20105 GCA_036401155.1 Piscinibacter sp.
CGCCTGCCATGACCCGCATGCGTTCAACCGCCTGCCGGCCAAGGGCGCCGAGCGCGCTGCCTGGCGCCTGGGCGTGCCCGCCGCCTGCGGCACCTGCCACGACGTCCAGCTCGAGGAGTACGCCGGTTCGGTGCACGGCGAGACGCTCGCCGAAGGCAAGGCGCGCGCGGCCATCTGCTCCGACTGCCACAACCCGCACGGCGTGGACCGCATGTCCACCGAAACGGCCAAGCTGCACACCACCCAGGCCTGCATGGGCTGCCACAAGGACAACGCCAAGTCCTACACCGACACCTACCACGGCAAGATCACCGCGCTGGGCTACGCGCACACCGCGCAGTGCTTCAACTGCCACGACAACCATGCCGTGCGCTCGCCCGACGACGAAAAGTCCAAGGTCCACCAGGACAACCTGCTGAAGACCTGCCAGAAGTGCCACAAGGAGGCCACCGCGAACTTCGTCAGCTTCCAGCCGCACGCCACGACGAACGACTTCAAGCACTACCCGCAGGTGTGGCTGTCCACCAAGATGATGATCGGGCTGCTGCTGGGCACCTTCGCCTTCTTCTGGATTCACTTGCTGCTGTGGCTGTACCGCGAGATCCAGGACCGCCGCCAGGGCAAGACGCGCCCGCACGTCAACGTGGCGGCGCTGGGCATCCCGCCAGGCAAGGAAGTGCGCCGCTTCGGCCCGTGGTGGCGCCTGGGCCACCTGCTGTTCGCGATCAGCCTGATGGTGCTCACGCTCACCGGCATGACGATCATGTACGCCGGCAGCGACTGGGCGCCGGTGGTCGTGCGCCTGCTGGGCGGGCCGGTGGCCGCCGGCCTCATCCACCGCACCGCGGCAGTGGTGTTCGCCGCGATCTTCGTCATCCACCTCGTCTACATCGCCGGCTACCTGCTGCGCAACTGGCGCACCTTCGAGATCTTCGGGCCCAACTCGCTGATCCCGGGCATCCAGGACCTGAAGGACGTGATCGCGATGTTCAAGTGGTTCCTCGGCCGCGGCCCGCGCCCGGTGTTCGAGCGCTGGACGTACTGGGAGAAGTTCGACTACTGGGCGCCGTTCTGGGGGGTGACGATCGTCGGCGCCAGCGGCTTCATGATGTGGTTCCCGGAGTTCACCGCACGCTTCCTGCCGGGCTGGGTGTTCAACGTGGCGGCCATCATGCACGGCGAGGAGGCCTTCCTGGCGGCGGTGTTCCTGTTCACCGTCCATTTCTTCAACAACCACTTCCGCCCGGACAAGTTCCCGTTCGACCCGGTGATGTTCACCGGCTCGATGCCGGTGGAGGAGTTCGCCCGCGAACACGGCGTGCAGTACCGCCGCCTGCTGGAAAGCGGTGAGCTGAAGAACCACCTCGTCGATGCCCCGTCGCGGCCGTTCACCCTCGCCTCGCACGCGCTCGGCTTCTTCCTGATCGCCTGCGGCCTCGGGCTGCTGGTGCTCATCGCCAACGGCTTCATGCGCAGCATGGGTTGGTGAAATCGATGAACACCGCAGCGCACGTGATGGGGGGTCGCGTCAATGCTGCGCTGCGAGGTTCATTGATCCGGATCATTCGGTCGGGTAACCGGCCGTCGCATCATGGGAATGCCGCATTGGGCGGTATTCCAGAACACCCAAAGGAGTATTCGTGAAAAGCATGCACCTGCTGGCTGCCATGTCGGCCGCGATGTTGGTCTCGTTCCCGGCCGCTGCGGCACCCGATGCAGACGCGGCCGCGAAGCTGGCGAAGGAGAACGGCTGCACCAAGTGCCACGCCGTGGACAAGAGCAAGAAGGGGCCGTCGTACCAGAAGGTCGCGGCCAAATACAAGGGCAAGGCCGACGCCGAAGCGAAGGTGATCGACGTCATGACCAAGAGCCCGAAAGTCAAGCTCGATGACGGTACCGAGGAAGAGCACAAGGCGCTCAACACCAAAGACGAGGCTCAGGTCAAAAACCTGGCGCAGTGGATTTTGGCCCAGTGAGCACGTAGAAACTCGGACGATCCCGAGCCGGCGGCATGGCAAGTCGCAGACCCCTGAGCGTTCCCGTTCCACCCCCCTATTGATGGTGATGGAGGAAATATGAACATGAGGTTCACTCGATCAGGGCTGGCGGCCACGGTGGCCGCTGCAGTCCTGGCGCTCAGCGGTTGCGGCGGCGGAGGCGGTGGCAGCGATGACACGCCTCCCGTCGTCACGCCACCACCGGTGGTCACGCCGCCGGTAGCAGTCCCGACCGGCACCTCGCCGATCACGCTGACGGCCAACACGACAGCCGAGAAGTTCGCCGCCCTCGATCCGAGGATCACGGTCGGCCGCGTCACGATCGCGAGCCCGCCGGTGGTCGACTTCTCGATCACCGACATCGACGGCAACGCCATCATCGGCTTCGGCAGCACGAGCAAGAGCGCCACCGCCACGGTCGCGAGCTATCCGAACCTCGCGTTTTCGCTGGCCAAGCTGGTGCCCGGCAGCAACGGCGCGCCCAGCAAGTGGGTGAGCTACATCGTCACCACCGTGCCCTCGACGACGACGGCCGCCGCACCGACCCGCCCCAGCACCGACAACACCGGTACGCTGGTCGACCACGGCAACGGCACCTACACCTACACCTTCTATCGCGACATCACCGCGGTCAAGGACCAGGTGGCAGCGATGACGGTGACCGGAGCAAACAACAAGGCAGACCTGGGTGACCTCACCTACGATCCCAGCCTCGTTCACCGCCTGACGATGCAGGTCTCCGGCAATGCGCCGGGCACCGGCAACAACACGCCGACGGGTGCCACGGTCACGCCGGGCGTGCCGCTGGCGAATCCGCAGAACGTGATCTACGACTTCGTCCCGGCCACCGGTCAACCGGTCGAGTCGGGCCGCGAGATCGCCGCCAACTCCAAGTGCAACGAATGCCACGACCGTTTGGGCGGCAGGCCGGGCGACACCTCGTCGAACTCGGCGGCAGCCTTCCACGGCAGCGCGCGCAACGAGGTCCGCTACTGCGTCGTCTGCCACACCGAGCAGCGCAAGTACGGCCGCACCGAAGCCACGCTGGACACGGCAACGCTGACCTTCACGAGCAGCACGACCCTGGTCGACGGCCGCACCATCGGTGACCTGCCGAACTTCATCCACAAGATCCACATGGGTCACTCGCTGACGAAGCACAACTACAACTACGCAGGTGTCGCGTTCGATCACGTCGGCTATCCGCAGGACGTCAAGAACTGCACCTCCTGCCACGACGGCTCCGACACCTCGACGGCGAAGACCGCCCAAGGCGACAACTGGAAGGCCGCGCCGAGCACGCTCGCATGCGGGTCCTGCCACGACGGGATCAACTTCGCCACCGGCAAGGGCGTTTCGCTCGCCGATGCGGCGAAGGGCCTCACGGTCTCGCCCGGCTTCGCGCACCCCGCGCAAGCCCAGCCCGACGACTCGAAGTGCGCGCTGTGCCACTCGCCCGCGTCGGTGGACGTCGCTCACCTCCCGGTGTCGGCGCCCAACCTGCAAAGCGCACTGCATGTCACCGGCGGCAGCGCCAACACCAACTCGGCCTGGCTGGCTTCGAACACGAGCCGCCTGCCCGCGGGTGCAATCGCCGTCACCTACGACATCAAGAGCGTGGCGCGCAACGCGTCCGGCAATCCCGAGATGGTCTTCCGCCTGCTGCAGAACGGCGTGGCGAAGGCCTTCAACGACCCGGCCACGGCGGCCGAGATCTGGGACGGCTTCATGGGTGCCCCGAGCGTCTACTTCGTGTTCTCGGTGCCGCAAGACGGCAGCGCGACCGCGCCGGACGACTTCAACGCCAGCACGAGCCTGTACCTGAGAAGCCTGTGGAAGGGCACGGCGGCGGGAACGCTGACCGGACCGGATGCCGACGGCTACTACACGGCCACCGGGAACGCCGTGATTCCGGCCAACGCGAAGATGCTGACGGGCGGCCTCGGCTACTCGTACAACGTCACGTCGGCGATGCCGCTCACGCAGACCAACCTGGACGACTACCCGGTGGCCGCTTCCCCGATCGCCCATGCAAGCGGGAACAAGATCGGCGGCCTGGTCGTGGTCGCGCCCAACGTGCAGAAGGTCGCCACAGGCTACACCGGCCGGCGCGCGATCGTCGATGATGCACGCTGCAGCAGCTGCCACCTGGAGCTGGGGCTGTTCACCGACGCGAGCTTCCACGCAGGTCAGCGCAACGACGGTTCGACGTGCTCCTGGTGCCACACCCCCAACCGCGTGAACAGCGGCTGGTCGGTCGACTCGGCGAGCTTCATCCACGCGATCCACGCGGCGGCCAAGCGCGAAACGCCGTTCACGTACCAGGCTGGCGCCTTCACTGAGATCGGCTACCCCGGTCTGCTGAAGAACTGCGAGTCCTGCCACGTGCCGGGCAGCTACGACTTCCGGGCGGCCGGTTCCACCACTGCGCTGCGTCCGTATCGCAGCGTGGCGACCGGAAACGGCTACACGGACTCCCCGTCGTTGTCGGCCCATGTCTCGCCGGGTGTGGCCTTCGGCTCCGGCTTCAGCTACAACGCCGGCACCGGCGTCAAGACGGAAGCCGCCGGCACGACGCTGGTCAACTCGCCGATCACGACGGCCTGCGTGTCCTGCCACGACGACAACCTCGCCGTGCAGCACATGCAAAGCATGGGCGGATCGTTCTATGCGCAGCGAAGCACCGCGCTCGGCGTCACCGAGCAGTGCATGCTGTGCCACGCGCCCGGCAAGGCGGGCGACGTGAGGACGGTGCACGCGAGGTAACGCGCACTGGCGGCGCCGAGAACGCAAACTTCTGTTTCGTGCTCGGCCTCCGCCAGCAACAGCCCGGCAGCGGCAACGCCCCGGGCTGTTTCTTTTTCTGGTTTGATCGTAAGGTAGCGACATGAACACGACACGACAGCGAACCGCCCTGGGCGGCCTGCTGGCACTGGCGCTGATCGCGCTGGGCCCGTGGGCCCTGGGCCCGGTGGCCGCCGCGGGCAACGACGCCCCGGGCGTACAGCCGCCGCGCACCACGGCAAGTGCCCCGCCGCCCGCGGCGAAGAAGAAGCCGCCCGCAACACCGCAGCGGCTGATCGATATCAACAGCGCCAGCCGCAAGGAACTCAAAATGCTCCCAGGCATTGGCGACGCGGAAGCGGATCGGATCGTGGCAGGACGCCCCTACAAGACGAAGACGGACCTCGCCACCGAGAAGGTCATCCCCACCGGGGTCTATCTCTCGATCCGGCGTTCGATCGTCGCCACGCCGCCGAAGCAGCCGAGCGGCAAGAGCTGAGACCTTGCCCTTCAACGAAGGTGACCCAATGAACACGTTTCGATCGTCGACTCGCTGGGGCGGGCTCCTTGCGACAAGCCTGCTGGCAATCGCCGTCGCCGGGTGCGGCGGCGGCTCGGGCGGCAGCAGCACGCCGCCGCCCGACGTGGTCCTGCCGCCGACCATCGACACCGGTCCGACCGGCCTTGCCAATTCGACGGCGCTCACCATCCACATCAACAGCGTGTCGGTCGCCGGGCGTCCGGTGGTCGACTTCACGGTGACGAACCAGGCCGGCGCCGGCATGACCGGGCTCACCCCCGCCGACCTGCGCTTCAACATCTCCAAGCTGGTGCCCGACCCCGACGGCGGCCCGGCGAACTGGCAGAACTACATCAACCGCGCCGTGGGCGGCGTGGTCCAGGCGACGCAGGAACGCGCCAGCACCGACTTCGCCTTCGGTACGCTCGAGCGCCTGGGCAGCGGCCGCTACACCTACACCTTCGCCACTGACATCACCGACCCGGCGGCGAACCCCTGCCCGGCGCCCTGCACCACGGCCGAAGGCGAGCCGCTGGACACGCGCTACGCGCCGGCGCTCACGCACCGCGTCGCGATCCAGCAGGCCAACCGCAACTACCCCGAAGCCACCGGCATCCACGACTTCGTGCCGAACGGCGAGCCGGTGACGATGCTGCGCGACGTCGTCGCCACCAGCACCTGCAACAGCTGCCACTCGCAGCTGACCGCCCACGGCTCGCGCGTCGACGTGAAGCTGTGCGTGACCTGCCACAACCCCGGCACCTCGGTGGCCGGAACGCCCAACACGACGGTGGACTTCAAGGTGATGATCCACCGCTTCCACTACAACAACGCGGGCGCCGCCCTGCCCAGCGTGCAGGCGGGCGTGCCCTACCGCATCGGCCGCGACGACTTCTCGGCGGTGACGTTCACGCAGGACGTGCGCAACTGCACCGTCTGCCACGACGGCACGCCGGGCGCCGCGAACGTCACGCCGCAGGGCGACCACTGGAAGACGCAGCCGAGCATGCAGGCCTGCGGCTCTTGCCACGACAACGTCTACTTCGGCTCGGCGCCCGACCCGACCAAGCCCTACCAGAGCGTGCCCCACAGCGGCGGCGTGCTGACCGACGACAGCACCTGCGCGTCGTGCCACGCCGCCGGCAAGTTCGGCGACGCCAAGGACATCGCGATCGCCCACGGCCATCCCGCGCGCCTGAAGGCCGCGGCGGCGCGCTTCCAGTTCAACATCCTCTCGGTCAGCGGCGCCACGCCGGGCGGCACGCCGGTGATCACCTTCTCGGTCACCGACCCCGCCAACGGCGACGCACCCTACGACATCAAGTCCCACCCGGCATTCACCGCCGCCGCAGGCGTCAGCACCATGAGCCTGAAGATCGGCTGGACCACGGTCGACTTCAGCAACGACGGCAGCGGCCAGCGCTTCGGCCAGCCGGTCACGATCAACTTGCTGAGCGCCGCGGTGGCGCCCGGCCCGACCGCGGGCACCTACACCGTGAGTTCGCCCACCGCGCTGCCTGCCGGCCTCACCGGCACGATGCGCATCACGATGGAAGGCCACCCCGCGGGCGACGTCACCACCGCGGGCACCTTCACCGACCGGCTGGCGGTGAAGAACGTGTTCAAGGACGTGGCCGTCACCGGTACGCTGCTGCCGCGCCGCATCGTGGTCGACATCGCCAAGTGCAACATGTGCCATGGCACGCTGAGCCTGCACGGCAACAACCGCACCGACGAGATCGGCGCCTGCACCGTGTGCCACAACCCGAACGCGACCGACGCGGCGCGGCGTCCGACGAGTGCCGGGGTGCTCACCGGCGGCATCGACGGCAAGCTCGAGGAGTCGATCGACTTCAAGACCATGATCCACGGCATCCACGCCGGCCAGGCCCGTACCGATGGCATCACGGTCTACGGCTTCGGCGGCACGGCGCACGACTACAGCGGCGTCGCCTTCCCCGGCAGGCTCGACGACTGCGCCACGTGCCACGTGGGCGATTCGTACCGGATCACGGGCCCGGGGCTCGCACCGTCGTCCAACGGCATCCTCGGCACCACGGTCGACACCGGGGCGTCGGCCATCGATCCGGCCGACAACCTGCGCATGTCGCCGACGGTCGCGGTGTGCTCCTCGTGCCACGACAGCGCGATCGCCAAGGTGCACATGCAGGACCCGGGCAGCGGCGGCACGTTCTCAGCCACGCAAGCGGCGCTGCAAGCGGGCGTGGTCGAGAACTGCGCGATGTGCCACGGCGCCGGGCGGGCGTTCGACGTCAAGACCGTGCACGGTGTGAAGTAGCAGCGGCCCCCGCGGGCACGAATCGAACGAGCAAGGCTAACCGGCAGACAGCGATGAACATGAAGAAACCACTGCTTTCGGCGCTCCTCGTGCTGTGGGGCCTGGCCGCTCCGTCGGCGCTGCTGGCGCAGACGCCGGCCGAACCCGCGGCCTCGGCTGCATCGGCTGCTGCACCTGCCGCATCGGCTGCTGCGCCGGCAAAACCCGCTCCGGCGCCCCTGCCCACCGGCATGGGCAACGAGTACACCGCCAAGGGCGCCGACACCTGCATCGAGTGCCACGACGCCGACAGCGACACCGAGACCTTCACGATGGCCGGCGTGTTCAAGAACCGCCACGGCCATCGCGGCGATGCACGCGCGCCCTTCGGCCAGGGCGGGCTGCAATGCGAGGCCTGCCACGGCCCGGGCGCACGGCACTCGGCCAACCGGAGCAACAAGAAGCTCACGATCAACAACTTCAAGGCCAACTCGTTCCTGAGCGTGCCCGAACGCAACGCGCCCTGTGTCGCCTGCCACCAGGAGCCGGCGCGCAATGCCTGGCATGTCGGCGCGCACGACCGCAACCAGGTGTCCTGCACCGATTGCCACCAGTTGCACACGGCCAAGGACCCGGTGCGGATGACCAGCACCCAGCCCGACGTCTGCCTCGCCTGCCACAAGCAGGAACGCATCGACTTCCAGAAGGCCTCGTCGCATCCGGTGCGCTTCGGCAAGATGGCCTGCAGCGATTGCCACAACGCGCACGGCTCCACCAGCGTGGCGATGCTCAACAAGCCGACCATCAACCAGACCTGCTTCGAATGCCACGCCGACAAGCGCGGGCCGATGCTGTGGGAGCACGCGCCGGTGGTCGAGGACTGCACGACCTGCCACACCGTGCACGGCTCGGTGCGCCCCGCCCTGCTGACGAAGACACCGCCGCTGCTTTGCCAGCAGTGCCACTCGCCGGCAGGCCACCCCTCGGTGGCGCGCACCGGCGCGGCCCTGCCCGGCAACGGCGGCGGGGGCTCGATCTTCGTCGTGGCCGGCAGCTGCACCAACTGCCACACGCAGGTGCACGGGTCCAACCACCCCGCCGGCGCCAAGCTGCTGCGTTGATCGACTCCCGGAGAACGACAACATGAAAACCTCCACCCCCCTGTGGCTGCTCGGCGCCTTGGGCGCGCTGTCGATCACGACCGGAACACCGGTGGCTGCGGCCGACCCGTCGCAATGGACCTGCGAGACCTGCCCCTTCGAGGAGCCCGGCGTCACCGGCTCGGTCGACGTCGGCGTCGGCGTGGTCACGAAGGAGTCGGCGAAGTTCGGCGACTTCACCGGGCTCGACCGCAAGGGCGGCCACCTCATCGCCGGCGGCGAAGCCAGCTACCGCGGCAAGGCCGGCGGGTTCGGCAGCTTCAGCGCCACCGACCTGGGTCTCGACAGCCGCACGCTCGTGGGCGAACTCGGGCGCGAGGGCCGCTACACGCTGCGCATCGGCTACGCGGAACTGCCGCGCCACTACACCGAGGATGCGAGCACGCCTTTCCTCGGAACCGGCAGCTCGCTGCTCACGCTGCCCGCGGGCTTTCCCGCCGACACCACCGCGGACATGCCGCTGGCCGACACGCTGCGCGCGGTGGACATCGGCACCAAACGCTCGCGCCTTGACGTCGGTGCGTCGCTGATCGGCTCCCAGCAATGGACCTACCGCCTCAAGGTGCGCCACGACGTCCGCGACGGCACGCAGCGCGGCGCCGGGTCGTTCTTCTCCACCGCCTCGCAGCTGGTGCTGCCGGTCGATCAGGTGACCGACCAGATCGAGGCGTCGGCGGCCTTCACACATCGTGCCCTGCAGGCGTCGCTCGCCTACCACGGCTCGACCTTCCGCAACTCGGCCGAATCGCTGACCTGGCCCAACCCGTTCACCGCCGGCATCCTCGGCAGCGGCAGCGGCCAGCTCGCGCTCGCGCCCGACAACGAGTTCCACCAGGTGAGCGGCACGCTGGGCTACCAGATCAGCCCGAAGCTGCGCGCCAGCGCCGAACTGGCGGTCGGCCGCATGACCCAGGACTCCTCCTATCTCGCCGCCACGCTGAACCCGAACCTCGTGGTGCCGGCATTGCCCGCGCAATCGCTGCGCGGTCGCGCCGACACTCTCGACGCCAGCGTGCGGCTGTCGGCCCAGGCGAGCGACCGCCTGCGCCTGAACGCGAGCCTGACACGCAACGAACGCGACAACGATACGCCGAGAAACGCCTATCCGTCGGTGTCGACCGACCTCTTCGTCGGCCTCGCGCCGAGCATCAACCTGCCCTACAGCTTCACGCGCGACCGCCTCAAGGTCGGCGGCGACTTCCGCGGCCCCGGCAGCCTGAAACTGGCCGCCGGCGTCGAATACGACACCCACAGGCGCACTTTGCAGGAGACCAGCCGCACGCGCGAAGGCACCGTGTGGGGCCGCGCCAGCGTGCAGGCGCGCGAGAACCTCTCGCTGTCGCTCA
Organism: Piscinibacter sp.; assembly: GCA_036401155.1. Lineage (GTDB taxonomy): Bacteria > Pseudomonadota > Gammaproteobacteria > Burkholderiales > Burkholderiaceae_C > Albitalea. The sequence continues at coordinate 10,086 of DASWVR010000247.1, forward strand.
AGCTCGCGCATGCCGAGCGCGACAACACCGGCTACGACGCCGTCGCGGCGATCCAGCCGCCCGAGAACCCGCTGATGCGCAAGTACAACCAGGCCGACCGCCGTCGCGACAGCGCCGCGCTGCGCGCCGACCTGGCCGTCAGCGAGAAGGTCAGCGTCGGCCTCGGCGTGGACCTCTCGGAAGACGACTACCGGCACTCGGACATCGGCCTCACGCGCGCGCAGAACGCGGGCGTCTCGGGCGACCTGTCCGCCGCGCTGTCCGACACGACCCAGCTGCGAGCCTACGCGCAGGCCGAGCGCATCCGCTCCAGCCAGGCCGGCAGCCAGCAGTTCGCGCTGCCCGACTGGACCGGCCGCAGCGACGACGACGTCCAGGTGCTCGGCCTCGGCATCACGCACAACGCGATGAAGGGCAAGCTCGAACTGGCGGCGGACCTGGCCGTCACCCGCGCGCGCAGCGACACCGACATCGACACCGGCTCTCCCGCCACGCCGTTCCCGAAAGCGAAGACCACGCGCGACACGCTCAAGCTGTCGGCGCAGTACCGCATGAGCGAGAAGGTGTCGCTGCTCGGCAGCTACTGGTACGAGCGCTACGAATCGAAGGACTGGCACTTCGACGGCGTGCTGCCCGCGACGGTGCCCAACCTGCTCGCCTTCGGCGAACAGGCACCGCGCTACCACGTGAACGTGCTGAGGGTGGCGCTGCGCTATCGCTTCTGAGGGCGCGCGCACCACACTCTCGCCGGCGGCCCGCCGGTACTAAGTCACGCTTGACGGATCGCAAGCATCGGCGCTGCGCACGGGCAGAAGATCAAGACACTCTGGCAATCCCCATGGTGGAGCCCGAGAACAAGCGCTTAGCCGCGCCTGCCCCGGATGGACTCCGGGCTTGATCTTCAAAGGAGAGAACATGTCGCTTCGCTTGACCACGATGGCCTTCGCCGTCGCCGCCCTGACACTCACCGCCTGCGAATCCGTGCAGCAACCGGTGCCGCCCAACACGCTCGTCGCGAACAAGGTGGCCACGCCCCCCAACCCGAGCGCGTTCGCGGCAGACCCCGCGTGGGCCAACGCGCGCGCCTTGTCGGTGCCGCTGTCCGGCGGAGCGAACTTCGGCGGCAAGGGCGAGACCACCGCCACGCTGAAGGCGGTGTACTCGGGCGACACCCTGTACATGCTGGTGCAGTACGCCGACCCGACCCAATCGGTGCGCCGCGGCCCCTACCAGAAGCAGGCCGACGGCACCTGGAAGCAGCTGAAGTCGGCCGACAACAAAGGCGGCGACGAGAATGCCTACTACGAAGACAAGTGGGCCTTCATCTGGAACATCGGCAACTCGATCAAGAACTGGGACAAGGAAGGCTGCGCCGCCACCTGCCACGAAGGCCAGGGCAAGCCCTACGGCAACAAGTACACCGCGAGCCCCGGCGAACTCGGCGACATCTGGCACATGAAGGGCAGCCGCACGGCACCCTGGGGCTTCGTCGACGACCAGTACGTGGACCACACCCGCTACGACCCGAAGGCCAGCCCCAACGCCGGCCGCAAGAACGAGCCAGGACCGGAGGGCGGCGAGTACAAGGGCTTCCCGCTGGTCGACGGCAAGCCGCAGTTCATGAACCGCGACGCGCGTGCGCTGACGGCCGGCGGCACGCAATACATCAAACGCGGCGACGAGGTGCCGTTCGACGACAGCCGGTTCAAGCCAGGTGACGAGGTCGCCTCTTACATCGTCAACAAGCTCGATGGCACCGATCGCGGCGACGTCCGCCTCGCCCTCCAGTGGAAGGACGGCATGTACACCTCGGTGGTGAGCCGCAAGCTCGTGACCGGCAGCAAGTTCGACGTGCAGTTCGACGACCTCAAGGCACGCTACGGCTTCGGCTTCGCCGCCTTCGACAACGCCCAGGTGCGCCACGCCACCGGCGACGATCCGCTGTACCTGGTGTTCGGCAGATAACACGGTGTTTGACTGCGGCCACCCTGCCGGTGGCCGCTCCCGCTGCGAAGCGGGGCCATGCTGCCTGTCGGCAGCGCCCACGGCGCCTCAGCGGGCGCCGTCCTCGTTTGTCGCGGCGAAGTCCGCCAGCACGTGCTGCACCTCGCGCTGCAGCGTCGCGAGTTCGGCCTCCAGGCCCTCGACGGGCTCGCCGAGCCGTTGCCGGCGCTGCAGCGCGATCATCAGCCGCCGCCGCGCGGTGTGCAGGTGCAGCAGCGCTTCGACGTCGGGCTGTCGCGTCGCCGTGCAGTCGGGGTGGGCGGAGGGTGTTTCCATGGTGTTGCAGGCATTCTTGTGCGCTGCGCCGCCACCGGCTTGATCTGCCGCAATTCGGCGGCCTCGCGTGCGGCGCGGTGCCCCGCTCGCCCGGTGCGCCCGCCGCGGTTGACAGGAGTCAATGCAGCATGGCCGCGCCGCGCTAACGTGGCGCCACCCCACACGCCGCCATGCCGCAACTGACCTCCCCTCGCGTCATCCTGTTCGACTGGCACGGCACCCTGGTCGACACCTTCGAGGCGATGTACCGCGCGGTCGACGAGGTGCTCGCGCAGCTCGCGCGGCTCGGGCTCGCGCACCGGCTGCTGCGTCCGGGGCATGCCCGGCTGATCGAACACGAGATGCTGATCCAGCATGTGCGGCAGCACCGGCGCCTGCCGCAGGACTTGAAGACGACGCGGCAGATCTCGCGCACCGAGATCTTCGAGATCCTGTTCGGCGACGACGAGGGCGCCAAGCTCACGATCCACGAGGCCTTCGACGTGCGCTACATGCGGCACTTCGGCCAGGTGCGGCCGTTCGAGCCGGGCGTGCGGGCCATGCTGCGCTCGCTGCGCCAGGCGGGGCTCACGACCGGCGTGCTGACCAACCGCCGCCGCAAGCTGCTGCTGCAGGAGCTCGTGCGTGTCGACGGGGGCTGGCAGGAGCTGTTCGACGTGGTCGTCTGCGGCGACGACGTGCCGCGGCGCAAACCCGCGCCCGACATCGTCTGGCGCGCCTGCGCCGAGCTCGGCATCGCGCCCGCGCGTGCCGTCTGGTTCGTCGGCGACAGCACCACCGACACCAGCGCGGCCAAGGAGGCAGGCGTGACGGCGATCTACTACAACGGCGCCAAATGGGCGCCGCAGCATCTGGTGCGCATCTTTCCCGGCGACCACCGGCCCGACGCGATCGCCGCCGACTTCGGTGCGCTGCAGGCGCTGGCGCTGCCGCATCGGTCGCCGCCTGCCGTCGCGCGCAAGGCGATGCCCGCGTGAGCCTGCGGGCTCGTCACGGCGCCGGCTGAACGAGGTCGATGCGTCGCTGCAGGCGCTGCACCTGCGCCGCGTCGCCGGCGCGCTGCGCGAGGCCTTGCTGCACCCGCAGCCAGCCGAGCAGCGGGCGCCGCCAGCCCTGGGCCGACGCGCTGTCGACCGCCTGCGCCACCGCGGCGGTATCGGCTCGCCCGGCCTGGAATGCGACCGCCACCGCGATCAGCCGCGACAGCGGGTCGGCGATCTCCGGCAGACCCGCAGTCGCCGTGCCGGAGCCGGCGAGCGCGGCGGCCACCCCGCGGTGGGCCGGCGGCAGCTGGGCGACGTCGTCGGGCGACAGCGGTCTGGCGGCGAGGTAGTCGGCGTAGGCCCGCTCCGGCGCGGCGGCATCGCCGCGGTGTTTCTCGAAGCCCTCGCAGGGCCCGAACTGCAGGCTCGCGACCATTGCCGCACAGCGCATCAGCTCGACCCGCGCCACCAGCTCGGGCCGGCCGGTGCGCGCGACCTCGGCGCGTGCACGCTCGAAGGCGCGCGTGGCGGCGCGGCTGTCGCCCGCGAGGTGGGCCGTCACCGCGTCGTCGATCGCGCCCTTGGCGTTGGCCTGCCAATCGGGCGCCGGCGGCCCGCCGGCGCAGGCGGCGAGCAGCACGAGGACGTGAGCAGCGACGACCTGCGCGATGCGTCCCAGGTGCAGGTTCAAGTGCAAACGCGAATCTTCATCCCGGGGCTGGCCTGCTGTCCGGAAAGTTCGCCGCAGTCCATGGCTTCCGTTCGGGCTGAGCTTGTCGCAGCCCCCGCGGGTCCTGAGCTTGTCGAAGGGGCCGAGCTTGTCGAAGCCCCCGCGGGTCCTGAGCTTGTCGAAGGGGCTGAGGTATCGAAGCACTCGCTCGGTGGTGGCGTGAGGCAGGCCCGCATGCCAAGACCGCCGTTCCCGTTCGGCCTGAGCTTGTCGAAGGCCACGTGCCAGCCTCTGCAAGGGTTGCCCTTCATGCGAGCCATCGAGCAGGGCCTTCGACCAGCTCAGGACCCGGGGGGGCTTCGACAAGCTCAGCCCGAACGGGGCGGGTTGGTCTGCGAGCGACTGCGTGTCACCGCCAAGCGAGGGCTTCGATACCTCAGCCCGACCCTTCGATACCTCAGGGCGAACGGGTGTGGATTTCGATACCTCGGTGCGAACGGGTTCGGATTTCGATACCTCGGTGCGAGCGGGTTCGGATTTCGATACCTCGGTGCGAGCGGGTGTGGATTTGGATACCTCAGGGCGAACGGGTTTGGCTTTCGATATCTCAGTGCGAGCGGGTTCGGATATCGATACGTCACGACGAGCGGGTTCGGGCTTCGATACCTCAGCCCGAACAGGAATTGGTGGCGCTGTGACAACGCAGTGAGCCGCTGGCCTCACGAGGAGCGCAAGGCATGCCTTCATCGCAGCTTCAACTCCGTGTCGCGCGCAAACGGCCACTTGCGGTTCACCTCGTCGACCAGCTGCTCGACCTTGCGCACCGTGTCGTCGACCTCGCCGCGCAGCGCGCCGAGATCATCGGTCGCGGTGCGCGCGTTGCTCGCCACCGCCTGCGCCTCGGCGAGCACGCCGTCCACCTTCTTCAGCGTGGCGCGGGCGTCGACCAGCATGGCGTTGAGCTGCACGATGGTCGCCCGGCTTTGGGGCACGACGCCGCCCGGGCCGAGCACCTGTGCGTCGGCCTTCGCCGCCATGCCGTCGATGCGCGCCAGCAGCGTGTTGACGCGGTCGAGCGCGAGGCCCAGCTTCTGCGCTTCGGCGTCGCTGCCGAGCAGCACGCCCGCGGCGCCGCGCGGCCCCTTGAGCCGCTCGGTCACCGACTGCAGATTGGCGAGGCTCGACGCGAGCGCCGCATCGGACGCGGACAGCTGCGTCAGGTTCTCGATCAGCTCGCGCGCCGACGCCACCAGCCGCGGCAGCTCGGCGCCGGTGTCGCCGATCAACACCTGGCGCTCGGCACCGTCGGGCAGCAGGGGGTCGGTGAGCACGCCGGTGTAGGCGCGCAGGTTGGCGCCGCCGAACAGGCCGCGCACCAGCGTGAACACGCTCGATTCGCGCAGCCAGTGCGCGTCCTTGCGCGGCACGTCGACGAGGATGCGCGCATTGCCCTGCGGCGCGAGCTCGATGCGGCGCACGCGGCCGATCGGAAAACCAGAGAAGGTCAGGTCCATGCCCACGCGCACACCTTCGGAGTCCTCGGCCAGCAGCACCAGGCGCTGGGTGCTCTCGAAGGCGCCGCGGGCGTACATCAGGTAGAGCGCGGTGCCGCCGATCAGCAGCGCGAACAGGGCGAGCAGCAAGCCCGCCTTGAACTCGAGGTGCGGCACGGGCTGCGCGCGTGAGGGTTCTTCTTCGTTCATGGCGTGCGATGCCTCTCGCCCTCAGTAGTAGTTGCCCACCAGCGAGGCGGCCTCGATGAGCACGATGACGAGGAACATGCGCACCAGGCCCTGCAGCTCGGCGCTCGTGCGCAGGCCCGGCCGCGTGCTGTCCTCGAGCACCGCGGCGATCGGCATCAGCGCGACCGCGATGCCGAGGAACAGGATCTTGAGCCCGAAGATCAGCGCGACACCCGGGTTGAACACATGCCCCACCGTGTGCGTGTAGGAGGCGAAACCCGAACTGGTGAAGCCGTAGACCGACAGGTAGGCCACCACCAGCGTCACCACGCAGCTCACGGCCGCCAGCATCATCGCGCAGAAGACCCCCGCCACCACCCGCGGCAGCACCTCGCGCCCCAGCGCGCCGACGCCGATGCGCGTGCCAGCGCCCCAGCCTTCGCGCGAGCGCAGCACGCCGATCTCGGCGGCGTTAGGGATGGTGCTGCGCAGCGCCGCGAACAGCGCCGCGGTGAGCGGGATCAGCTCGAGCACCAGCACGCGCACGACCATCTCCAGCGCGTACTGCGACAACCCGTAGCTCACCGCCGTCACCAGCACGATGCGGATCAGCACCAGGCTGATCAAGGTCGTGAGCACGGTGAACGGAAGCAGCGCCGGCACGGTGGCGACGTAGATGCGCTGCAGCAGCACGCGCCGGTTCTCGGCGGAGTAGCTGGACGGCGACACCGCCAGCGCGAGCAGCAGCATGGCGAGGTGCAACACACGCCACCAGCTCGCCAGCCAGCGGCCGGCGCCCCGCGCCATGTCGGCGAGGGCCCGCTGCGTGGGGGCGCTGGTGCTCATGGGCGCCGATCATAGGACCCGCGCCCGGCGCACCGCCGGCGGGCGCTCAAGATTGGCGCCGGGTTGATCTTCGCAAGACCCGGTGGGAGCCAAAGTTGATCGCGATCAACCGCTTCGCCGCCGCGGTCACTACCCTGACGAACATTCGACGCGCGCCACCCCGGCTGCGCCACGCCACGAAGGGAACGCGCATGACCCCACCCTTGCATTCGGCCGCCGATGCCGCCATCAGCGCCGCTCCCGGCGCCCCCATGGCAGGGCCGGGCCTCGGCGTGCCGCCGGTCCCGCGCTACCTGGAGCAGGTGTACTGGTGGGCCTATGTGCACCCGAATGCAGTGCAGCTGTTCGAGCGCGAATGGCTCGTGAACCTGATCCTGTTCGGCAACTACGGCCGGCTGCGCGACGCGGCGCTCGCCGAACTCGGCCAGACGATCGGCGGGCGCACGCTGCAGGTGGCGTGTGTCTACGGCAACCTGACGCCCAAGCTGCGCCAGCGCCTGGCCCCCGACGCCAGCCTGGACGTGCTCGACATCCTGCCGATCCAGCTGAAGAACCTGGCGGCCAAGCTGCCCCCCGACGAGCGCGTGGCGCTGCTGCAGGGTGACTCGTCGGCCATCGCCTGCCCCGACGCGAGCTACGACCAGGTGCTGCTGTTCTTCCTCTTGCACGAGCAGCCCGAACATGTGCGGCGAGGCACGCTCGCCGAGGCGATGCGTGTCGTCAAGCCCGGCGGCAGGATCGTCATCGTCGACTACCACCGGCCGGTGCGGCTGCATCCGCTGCGCCTGCTGATGACCGGCGTTTTCCGCAAGCTCGAACCGTATGCCATGGACCTGTGGGACAACGAGGTCGAGCATTTCATGCCCACCCATGTGCGGCCCCGTTCGATCGAGAAGCGGACGTACTACGGCGGGCTTTATCAAAAACTGGTTCTGACGCGCTAAGAAAGAGACTATGGACATTTTCAAGGCCGACGTCGCGATCGTCGGCGCGGGGGGAGCGGGGCTGCGGGCCGCCATCGCGGTCGCCGAGGCGGATCCGACCCTCAGCATCGCGTTGATCTCCAAGGTGTACCCGATGCGCAGCCACACCGTGGCCGCGGAAGGCGGCGCCGCTGCGGTGACGCAGTCGCACGACAGCCTGGAGGCGCATTTCCACGACACCGTGGCCGGCGGGGACTGGCTGTGCGAGCAGGACGTGGTCGAGTTCTTCGTCGGCCAGGCCCACCAAGAGATGGTGCAGATGGAGCACTGGGGCTGCCCGTGGAGCCGCAAGAGCGACGGCCACGTCAACGTGCGCGCCTTCGGCGGCATGAAGATCGAGCGCACGTGGTTCGCCGCCGACAAGACCGGCTTCCACATGCTGCACACGCTGTTCCAGACCTCGATCAAGTATCCCTCGATCCGCCGCTTCGACGAGCACTTCTGCGTCGACCTGGTGGTCGACGATGGGCGCGTGCAGGGCGTGGTTGCGATCAACATCGCGAGCGGCGACTTCACGCTCGTGCAGGCCAAGTCGGTGATCATCGCCACCGGCGGCGCCGGCCGCGTGTTCCGCGAGAACACCAACGGTGGCATCGTCACCGGCGACGGCATGGCGCTCGCCTACCGCCACGGCGTGCCGCTGCGCGACATGGAGTTCGTGCAGTACCACCCGACCTGCATGCCGGGCACGGGCCTGTTGTTCACCGAGGCCTGCCGCGGCGAGGGCGGCCTGCTGCTCAACAAGGACGGCTACCGCTACCTGCAGGACTACGGCCTCGGCCCGGCCTCGCCCAAGCCCGTCAACAAGGCGATGGAGCTTGGGCCACGCGACCGGCTGAGCCAGGCCTACTGGCACGAGAAGCAGAAGGGCCGCACGGTCAACGGGCCGCACGGCCACGTGGTGCTGCTCGACCTGCGCCACCTCGGCGAGAAGAAGCTGCGCGAGCGGCTGCCGCAGATCTACGAGCTGGCGGTCGAGTACCTCGGCGTCGACCCGGCCAAGGAACCGATCCCGGTGCTGCCGGCGGTGCACTACACGATGGGCGGCATCACCGCCGACGGCAAGACAGCCGCCCCGCTGCGCGGGCTGTATTCGGTGGGCGAATGCTCCAGCGTCGGCATCCACGGCGCCAACCGGCTCGGCTCCAACTCGCTGACCGAACTGCTGGTGTTCGGCAAGGTGGCCGGCGAGGAGGCCGCGCGCCACGCCAAGTCGGTGCAGCACGGCAATGCCGCCACGCTCGGCGCGCTGGCCGACGAGACCCGCGGCCGCGCGCTGTCGATCATCGCGCGCCGCAGCGGCGGCGAACGGGTGGCCACGCTGCGCAAGGAGATGGCGCAGACCATGGAAGAGGGCTGCGGCATCTACCGCACCGCCGCCACCATGCAGGCCACCTGCGACAAGCTCGCCGAGCTGAAGCAGCGCTACAAGACGGTGCAGATCGACGACCAGTCGAAAGGCTGGAACACCGACTGGCTGCTCGCCATCGAGCTCGGCTACCTGCTCGACGTGGCCCAGGCGATGGCGCACTCGGCGATCAACCGCCGCGAATCGCGCGGTTCGCACCAGCGCCTGGACGGCTACGAGCAGCGCGACGACGTCAACTTCCTCAAGCACAGCCTCGCCTACTACGCCGGCGACGACGCCCCGCGCATCGCCTACGGGCCGGTGAAGATCACGACATCCACGCCCGGCACACGGGCCTATGGCGCGGCCGGGGAAAAGGCCGACGCGGAACGCAAGGCCAAGGAGGAGCCTACGCATGCATGAGCTTGCCAAGAGCATCGACATCGAGGTGCTGCGCTACCGTCCCGAGCAGGACGACAAGCCGGTGTGGCAGCGCTACACCGTGCCCTTCACCCCCGACATGTCGGTGCTGCAGGGCCTTCAATACATCAAGGACGAGCTCGACGGCACGCTGAGCTTCCGCTGGTCGTGCCGCATGGCGATCTGCGGCAGCTGCGGCATGATGGTCAACGGCAAGCCCGAGCTGTCGTGCCAGACCTTCCTGCGAGACATGCTGCCGGGCCCGGTGCGCGTGGAGGCGCTGGCGCACTTCCCGATCGAGAAGGACCTGGTCGTGAGCGTCGACCAGTTCGTCAAGAAGCTCGAGGGCATCAAGCCCTACATCATTCCCAAGGAGGAGCGCACGCTGGCGCAGGGCGAGTACCTGCAGACGCCCGAGCAGCTGGAGCAGTTCGAGCAGTACAGCTCGTGCATCAACTGCATGCTGTGCTACGCCGCCTGCCCGCAGTTCGGCCTCAATCCGGACTTCACCGGTCCTGGCGTGCTGGCGCTGCTGCATCGCTACAACGCCGACTCGCGCGACGGCGGCCGCGCCGAGCGCATGAAGATCGTCAATGCGGAAGAGGGCGTGTGGGGCTGCACCGCGGTGGGCTACTGCTCCGAGGTCTGTCCCAAGCACGTCGACCCGGCCAACGCCGTGAACCAGAACAAGGTGAACAGCGCCAAGGACTTCTTCCTCCGATTCCTGTCTCCGAAGGGAGCTACGACATGAACCACAGGGCCACGTTGCGCAGGGGCTATGTCCGCCCGATGCAGGGCTGGTGGCGGC
>DASWVR010000248.1:0-18511 GCA_036401155.1 Piscinibacter sp.
CGTGTGGCCCGGCCACACAACGAGCGTGCAACGCCGCCCAGTGGCCTCGCAGGCACCGGCCCTGCGGGTGATCTCAGCAAAACGGCGCCCGCCGCGTTGCAAATGCTCCCCGTAGGCCCCGCTACGGGTGCGCTTTGCGCCTTGCGGGCGTCGTTTTGCTGAGTCACGCGAACCCTCCAATAGCGTTAACAGGCCCCAGTCCACCGGTGGGTGGCCCGTCCCGCGGCGCCGCCGGATGGGCGACAACGCGCGGAGTCTAAGCGGGCCGGCGTCCGGGCCCGCCCCGCGTTTGCCCGGGTGGCGCGTGGGGTGTTTCGCCGCCGGCGCTGGCGGATTTCCACAAGCGCCGCGGCGCGGCGAGGCAAGCCGGTGCCGCCCGCGTTTGCCTAAGCTCGTGCCGTCGGGTGACGAGGACGCGCAATGCGACGCTGGAATGGCTGGGGCGACGACACGGTCGCGATGGAACTGCAAGGCAACGCGCGTGCGTTTCTGGCCGAGCATGTCGGCGACGCGTCCGCGCCCGACGATGCCGCACTCGAAGACGCGCTTGCGCAGGTCGAGGGGCAGCCGTCGCGCCTGCTGCCGCATCCGCTCGTCAGCACCGCCGCCGAAGACCGCCTGCGTGCGAGCTTCGGACAGAGCCTGGGCGACTGGCTGCGCTTGCGCTTCGGCCGGCTCGGCCCGGTCGCCGACGGCGTGGCGTGGCCCGAGAGCGCCGATGAGGTGCGGCAGCTGCTCGACTGGGCGGCGGACACCGGCGCGCGGGTGTTGCCTTGCGGCGGCGCGACCAGCGTCGTCGGCCATCTCACGCCACCGGGTGGGCGGCCGGTGCTGACACTCCACATGACCCGCCTGCGCCGGCTGCTGCAGCTCGATCCGCTGGCGCAGCTGGCGCGCTTCGAGGCCGGCGTCAGCGGGCCCGATCTCGAAGCGCAGCTGCGCGCCCACGGCTGGACACTGGGCCACTTCCCGCAGAGTTTCGAGTACTCGACCCTCGGCGGCTGGATCGTCACCCGCTCGTCGGGCCAGCAGTCGGCGCGCTACGGCCGCATCGAGGCCTTGTTCGCCGGCGGCACGATGCAGACACCAACCGGGCCGCTGGTGATCCCGAGCTTTCCCGCCTCGGCCGCCGGACCCGACTTGCGCGAATGGGTGCTGGGCTCGGAGGGCCGGCTGGGCGTGCTGACCGAGGCCACCGTGCGCATCTCGCGCCTGCCGCAGCGCGAGCGGTTTGTCGGCGTGTTCCTGCCCGGCTGGGCGGCCGGCGACGCCGCGGCGCGCGAACTGGCGCAGGCGCGCATCGGGCTGTCGATGCTGCGGCTGGCGAATCCCGTGGAGACGCTGACCACTCTGCGGCTCGCGGGACACGAGCGTGCGATCGCCTGGCTCGAGCGTGTTCTGCGCTGGCGCGGCTGCGGCGCGAACAAGGTGCTTCTGATGATGGGCCTCACCGGCTCGGCGGCGCAGGTGCGCGCGATGCAGTCTCAGGCGGCCGCCATCCTGCGGCGCCGCGGCGGCGTCTCCACCGGCACGCTGCTCGGCAGCAAGTGGCAGGCCAACCGTTTTCGCGGGGTCTACCTGCGCAACGCCTTGTGGAGCGCGGGCTACGCGGTCGACACGATGGAGACCGCCGTCGACTGGCCGCGCGTGCCGCGCATGATGCAGGCGATGGAGCAGGCCGGCCGCGAGGCGCTGGCCGCGCTCGGCGAACGCTGCCACGCCTACACGCACCTGTCGCATGTCTACGCGCAGGGCTCGAGCGTCTACAGCACCTTCGTGTTTCGCATCGGCCCCGACTTCGACACCAGCTGGGCGCGCTGGCGCGCGCTCAAGGACGCCGTCAGCGCGGCCGTGGTGCGCGAAGGCGGCACGATCACGCATCAGCACGGTGTCGGCAAGGACCATGCGGCGTGGCTCGGCGCCGAAAAGGGCGAACGCGGCCTGCGCGGCCTGCGCAATCTGATCGAGCACTTCGATCCGCAGGGTGTGCTGGCCTCGGGCAACCTGCTGACGGACGACCCGCGATGAGGCGCGACGAGAGCCTTGCCGCGATGCGCACCGCGCCGCTCGACCTGCTGGTGGTCGGCGGAGGCATTGCCGGCGCGGGCATCGCGCTTGAAGCGGCGCGCACCGGCGCGCGCGTTGCCCTGGCGGAAGCGCGCGACTACGCGAGCGGCGCGTCGTCGCGCTCGTCGAAGCTGGTGCACGGCGGCCTGCGCTACATCGCCCAAGGCCAGTTCGGCTTGACGCGCGAATCGGTGCGCGAGCGCGACGCCTTGCTGCGCGACGCCGCGGGCCTGGTGCAGCCGTTGCGCTTCCTGCTGCCCGTGCACTCGCACGACAGGAACGGCCGCCTCAAGCTCGGGCTGGGCCTCGCGCTGTACGACCGCTTCGCCGGCCGGCGCACGCGCCGCTGGCACGGCGCGGCCGAGCTGCTGATGCAGGCGCCGGCGCTCGATGCCCGGGGACTGCAAGGCGGCTGGTCGTACCTCGACGCACAGACCGACGACGCCCGCCTGGTGCTGCGACTGCTCGCCGAAGCGCGCCGCGCCGGCGCGATCACGCTGAACCACCTGAAGGTCGAGTCGCTGCTGCGCGGCGAGGGCGGCGCGGGTGTCGGCGGCGCGGTGCTGCACGACATCGCCGGCGGCGAACGTTTCGTGCTGCCGGCGCGCTGCGTGATCAGCGCCACCGGCGCCTGGGCCGACGAGCTGCGCGGCGGCCTCGGCCGGCCGCGTGCGCTGCGGCCGCTGCGCGGCAGCCACCTGCTGTTCGCCGCCTGGCGCTTTCCGCTCGCGCAGGCGGTGGCGTTCTTTCATCCGCACGACGGACGGCCGGTGTTCGCGCTGCCGTGGGAGGGCGGCACGCTCGCCGGCACCACCGACCTCGACCACCGCACGGACCTCGGGCAGGAGCCCGCGATCAGCGCCGACGAACTCGACTACCTGCTGGCGGGGCTCGCGAGCTGCTTCCCGTCGCTCGGCCTGGCCGCGCGCGACGTGCTGTCGACGTGGTCGGGCGTGCGCCCGGTCGTTGCATCGGGCCGCGATGTCGACCCGTCGGCCGAAACCCGCGAGCAGCTCGTGCTGCAGGAAGACGGGCTCATCACCGTCACCGGCGGCAAGCTGACGACCTTTCGGGCCACCGCCTGGCAGGCCCTGCGCATCGCCGCCACGCGTGTGCCGGCCTTGAACGCGCTGCGCACCGAAGCACCGGTGGTTTCGCCGCTGGAGGACGCGGTGCAGCAGTCGCTGCGTGCGCTGCCGCCGGCGCTGCGCAGCCGCTGGCTCGCGCGATTCGGCAACGACGCCGGGCAGGTGCTGGCCTGCATGCGCGACGACCGCGAACTGCAGCCCGTCGCGGGCACCGACGTCGCCTGGGCCGAACTGCGCTGGGCCTGCCGCGGCGAGGACGCGTTGCACCTGGACGACCTGCTGCTGCGCCGCACGCGGCTCGGCCTGCTGTTGCGAGACGGCGGCGCGGCGTTGCTGCCCCGATTGCAGCCTCTGCTGCAACAGGAACTCGGCTGGGACGAGGCGCGGTGGCGCGACGAATGCACCCGCTATGGCGCGCTCATCGCGCGCTGCTATGCCGTGCCGGGCCGCAGAGTCCCGGCGGAGATGGCCTGAAGTGAGTCACGCCATGCACCCCCACCCCGTCATCCCGGCGAACGCCGGGATCCATGGCTCGACGCCACGCATGGATCCCGGCGTTCGCCGGGATGACGGCGTTCGCGGGGATGACGGCGTTCGTAAGGCGGCGCTGTCGCCGAAACGGCAATGAACGCAAGCACCGACCCCCTCCTTCTCGCCATCGACTGCGGCACGCAGAGCGTGCGTGCGCTGCTCATCGACCCGCGCGGCGAGATCGTCGCCAAGGCGCAACATGCCTTCGACAACTACGTGTCGCTGCACGACGGCTGGATGGAGCACGATGCCGACGGCTTCTGGCTGTCCACCGCATCGGTGTGCCGACGCCTGCTGCACGAGCATGCGGGCATCGCCGGGCGCATCCTGGGCATCGTCGTCACGACGCAGCGCGGCACGCTGGTGCCGGTGGACGCGGCCGGCCGGCCGCTGCGCCGCTTCATCGTCTGGCTCGACCAGCGGCGCGCGAGCCGCACTCGTCGGCTCAGCCCCTGGTGGCGGCTCGCCTTCAAGGCGGCACGCGTGGGCGCGACGGTCGACTACTTCACCCGCGAGGCCGAACTCAACTGGATCGCCGAGCACGAGCCGCATCTGCTCGCGAAGACGCACAAGGTGCTGCTGCTGTCGGGCTGGCTCAACTACCGCCTCACCGGACGCTTTGCCGACTCGATCGGCTCCCAGGTGGGCTACCTGCCGTTCGACTTCAAGCACCAGCGCTGGGCACCAGGCTGGGACTGGAAGTGGCAGGCGCTTGCCGTGCGGCGCGAGCAGCTGCCCGAGCTGGTGAATGTGGGCAGCGTGATCGGCGAGTTGTCGCGCGAGGCGGCCGAGGCGACGGGCCTGCCGGCAGGCCTGCCGGTGATCGCCGGCGCCGCCGACAAGGCCTGCGAGATCGTCGGCGCCGGCGCGATCACGCCCGACATCGGCGCGCTGTCGTACGGCACCACGGCGACGATCGACATCACCACGCCCGCCTACGTCGAGGCCACGCCCTTCCTGCCGCCGTACCCGGCCGTGCTGCCGGGGCAGTACAACACCGAAGTGCAGATCTTCCGCGGCTACTGGATGGTGAGCTGGTTCAAGGAGCAGTTCGGCCACCCCGAACGTGCGGAGGAACTCAGCGGCGGCGGGCCCGCCGAGCGCCTGTTCGACCGCATGGTCGCCGCGGTGCCGCCCGGCTCGCAGGGGCTGATGCTGCAGCCCTACTGGACTCCCGGCATCCGCCATCCGGGGCCCGACGCACGCGGCGCGGTGATCGGATTCTCCGACGTGCACACCCGCGCCCACCTGTACCGCGCGATCCTCGAGGGGCTCGCCTATGCGCTGCGCGACGGCAAGGAGCGCATCGAGAAGCGCAGCGGCGTGCCGATCACCAGCCTGCGCGTGTCGGGCGGCGGCTCGCAGTCGGACGCGGCGATGCAGCTCACCGCCGACATCTTCGGCCTGCCGGCGGCGCGGCCGCACACCTACGAAACCTCGGGCCTCGGCGCGGCGATCGCGGGCGCCGTGGGGCTGGGTCTGCACGCCGACTTTCCGAGCGCGGTGGCGGCGATGACGCGGCTTGGCCGCCAGTTCGAGCCCGATGCGCGCCATGCGGGCCTGTACGAATCCTTGTACCGGCGCATCTATTTGCATATGTACGAGCGCCTTGCGCCCTTGTACGCCGAGATGCAGGCGGTGCTGCGCCAGCCGAACTGAGACTACTCAGTCCCGTTCGGGCTGAGCTTGTCGAAGCCATGCTTGCTGTCGACGCTGCCCTTCGACAAGCTCAGTGCGAACGGGTATTTGGGTTCCCCGGAGAGGGGCTCTCAGCTCCGATCTGGGGAACGGCGGGGCAAGGCCGCGTTGCGGCACACTGTGCCGCCATGCCGACGCCTACGCTGCCGCTTTCCAGCCTGCCGCCGCTGGCGCGTGCGCGGGTCGTCGGCGCATACGCACGCACCGCCGTCGACACCGCGCGCGAACTCGGCGCCGACCTGCGGCAGCTCGGCGACGCCTGCGGCCTGCCCCAGCTGGACCGCGGTCTGCCCGACAGCCTGCCGGTGCAGCACTACGTCGCCCTGCTCGACGCCGCGGCACGCCAGCTCGACGCACCCTTCTTCGGCCTCCAGGTGGGCCAGCGCATGCGGCTCGCGACCTTCGCGAGCTACGGCCTGGTGCTGTGCACCTGCGCCGATTTCCGCGCCGCGGCGCAGCAGACGCTGCGCTTCGAGGGCCTCGCCCACGACCTCGGCCGCTCCGAGCTGGTGGTCGACGGCGAGGTGGCCTCCTACCGCTGGCACTCGCCGTGGCTTCACATGCCCGGTGCGCGCCACCTGAGCGAGAGCGTGATGGCCGGCATCCGCAGTTTCGCCAACTGGCTGGCGAGCGACGAGCTGCCGGTGCTCGACGTCGCCTTCACGCACGCGCCGGTGCCGGGTGTGTCGGCGCGCCACTACGACCAGGCGTTCGGCGCGCCGGTGCACTTCGGCGCCGCGCTGACGCAGGCGCGCTTTCCGGCGGCGGTGCTCGACGCGCGTGTCTCGAATGCCGACACCAGCCTGTTCGAGACGATGGCGAAGACCGCCGAAGAGCGGCTCGCGGCACGGCAGCGCGAAACGCTCGATCCGCCGATCGTGAGCGCCGTGCGCGAGCGCATCCGCGCCCAGTTGATGCACGACAGCGCGCGCCTGCCCGAGGTGGCACGCGCGATGGGGCTCAGCGAACGCACGCTGCAGCGCAAGCTCGGCGAAGCGAAGGCGAACTTTTCCGGCCTGCTCGACAGCACTCGGTGCGAACTCGCAGAGCAGTATCTGCGCGACCCCCGGATCACCCTGACCGAGGTCGCCTTCCTGCTGGGCTTCAGCCAGCAGAGCAATTTCAACCACGCGTTCCGCGCCTGGTTCGGCACCACGCCGGCCGCCTGGCGGGCGGCGCGGCGCGGCGCCGCGGCGGCCGGGGAACACTGAGAAGCTGTGAACGAATCCGACGCACCCGCTCAGCCCACCAAAGCGCGGCCACTCGTCGTTGCAAATGCTCGCCATAGCCCGAGCTATGGCTGCGCTTTGCGCCTAGATTGGCCGCGCTTTGGCGGCCTGCTCGGGCGCGCCGGATTCATTCACAGCTTCTGAGCCTGCGCCCGGGTCTGTCCCCTGGCGGGGAGTGCGCCCGAGCGCCTAGACTTCGCGGCTTTCCCACAAGGAGAACGATCGATGATTCGGCCAGGCCTGACCCGGGCCCTGATGTTGACGCTGGCGCTCGCCGTGGCGCCGGCCGCGGCCCAGACACCCGACGCCCCGGCCGGGCAGAAGGTGCTGCGCTATTCGTTCCGCATCGCGGAGACCGGCTTCGACCCGGCGCAGATCTCGGACCTTTATTCGCGCACGATCACCGCCCACATCTTCGACGCGCCGCTGCAGTACGAATTCCTCGCGCGGCCCTACCGCTACCGGGCCAACACGCTGGTGGACCTGCCCGAGGTCAGCCCCGACTTCAAGACCTTCACCTTCCGCATCAGGCCCGGCATCCTCTTCAACGACGATCCGGCCTTCGGCGACAAGAAGCGCGAACTGGTGGCCGCCGACTACGTGTATTCGTGGAAGCGCCACTACGACCCGCGCTGGAAGAGCCCCAACCTCTACATCCTCGAAAACGCCAAGATCCTCGGCCTGTCGGAGCTGCGCCGCGAGGCCCTGGCGGCGAAGAAGCCGTTCGACTACGAACGCGAGGTCGAGGGCCTGCGGGTGCTCGACAAGTACACCTTCCAGCTGAAGACGGCCGAACCCAACCCGCGGCTGCTGCTCGAGTTCACCGACGGCTCGGTGTGGGGCGCGGTCGCGCGCGAGGTGGTCGATTTCTACGGCGACAAGATCATGGAGCACCCGGTGGGCACCGGGCCGTTCCGCCTCGCGCAGTGGCGCCGCGCCTCCAAGATGGTGTTCGAGAAGAACCCCAACTACCGCGACGTGTTCTACGACGAGGAGGCACCGGCCGACGACCCCATCGCGTTGGCGGCGGTCGCACGCAACAAGGGCAAGAAGCTGCCGATCATCGACCGCATCGAGATCGCGATCGTCGAGGAGAACCAGCCGCGCTGGCTGGCCTTCCTCAATGCCGAGCACGACATCCTGTGGGAGGTGCCGTCGGAGTTCACCGAGATCGCGATGCCGAACAACCGGCTCGCGCCGCACCTGCAAAAGCGCGACATCACCATGGTCCGCTATCCGCGCGCGGACGTGGCGCTGTCGTACTTCAACATCGAGGACCCGGTGGTCGGCGGCTACACGCCCGACAAGGTGGCGCTGCGCCGCGCGATCGCGCTGGCGGTGGACATCGACAAGGAAATCCGGCTCGCGCGCCGCGGCCAGGCCATCCCGTCGCAAGGGCCGATCGCTCCGAGCACCTGGGGCTACGACCCGGCACTGAAGACCGAGATGAGCGACCACGACCCGGCACGCGCGAAGGCGCTGCTCGACATGTACGGCTACGTCGATCGCGACGGCGACGGCTGGCGCGACCTGCCCGACGGACGCCCGCTGGTGCTCGAATACGCGACCCAGCCCGACCAGTCCTCGCGCCAGCTGATCGAGCTGTGGAAGCAGAACATGGACGCGATCAACATCCGCATCGTGTTCAAGACCGCCAAGTGGCCCGAGAACCTCAAGCAGGCCACCGCCGGCAAGCTGATGATGTGGGGATTGGGCTGGAGCGCCGGCGCGCCGGATGGCCAGACCTTCCTCTCGCTCGGCTACGGCGGCAACAAGGGCCAGGCCAACAAGTCCCGCTTCGACCTGCCGGCCTTCAACCAGGCCTACGACCGGCAGAAGCTGCTGCCCAACGGCCCCGAGCGCCAGGCCGCGATGGACGAAGCGCAGCGCATCATGGTCGCCTACATGCCGCAGAAGCTTCACGTGCACCGCATCTTCACCGACCTGGCCCACCCCTGGGTGATCGGCTACCACCGCAACAACTTCGTGCGCGAGTTCTGGAAATGGGTCGACATCGACACGCAACTGCAAGGCAAGCGCGGCAAGTGAGGCATTGCATCGCCATGTTCGCCGCCTTGCGTGTCCTGATCGCCGCGGTGGCCGCGTGCGGGCCGCTCGCCGCGGCGGCGCAGACCCCGGCCGCGGCGCCCAAGGTGCTGCGCTACGCATTCAACGTCGCGGAAACGGGTTTCGACCCAGCGCAGATCAGCGACCTCTATTCGCGCATCGTCACATCGCACATCTTCGAGTCGCCGCTGCGCTACGACCATCTCGCGCGCCCGTTCACGCTCAGGCCGGCGACCGCGGCGGCTATGCCCGAGGTGTCCGACGACTTCCGCACCTTCGTGTTCCGCATCAAGCCGGGCATCTACTTCACCGACGACCCGGCGTTCCAGGGCAAGAAGCGCGAGCTGGTAGCGCAGGACTACGTCTACTCGATCAAGCGCATCTACGACCCGGCGCTGAAGAGTCCTGGCGCGGCCGTGCTCGAGGACGAGGGCATCATTGGCCTGCAGGCCTTGCGCGACGACGCGATGAAGAACAGCAAGCCCTTCGACTACGACCGCGATGTCGAAGGCCTGAAGGCGCTCGACCGCTACACACTGCAGGTGAAGCTGCGCGAATCGCGCCCGCGCCACCTGTACACGTGGGCCTCGGGCGACATCTACGGCGCGGTGGCCCGCGAGGTGGTGGAGGCCTACGGCGAAAAGATCATGGATCACCCGGTCGGGACCGGCCCGTTCCGGCTCGCCGAGTGGCGCCGCAGTTCGCGCATCGTGCTTGAGCGAAACCCGGGCTACCGCGAGGAGTTCTACGACGAAAAGCCGAATGCTGACGATGCCGAAGGCCAGGGGTTGCTGGCACGCTTCAAGGGACGCAAGCTGCCGATGATCGACCGGGTGGAGCTGTCGATCATCGAGCAGGCCCAGCCGCGCTGGCTGTCGTTCCTGAACCGCGAGCACAACTTCCTGGAGAACCTGCCCAACGAATTCGTCGACCAAGCCATTCCCGGCGGCAAGCTCGCGCCGCACCTCGAGAAGAAAGGCGTGCAGGCGTTTCGCGTGCCCGGCGCCGACGTGACGCTGACCGTGTTCAACATGGACAACCCGGTGGTCGGCGGTTATACGCCCGACAAGGTCGCGCTTCGCCGGGCGATGGCGCTGGCGATCGACATCGATCGCGAAATCATGCTCGTGCGCCGCGGCCAGGCCATCCCGGCGCAGTCGATCATGCCGCCGATGACCGCCGGCTACCGCCCCGACCTCAACACGGAGATGAGCGACTTCAGTCTGCCGCGGGCGAAGGCCTTGCTCGACATGTACGGCTACGTCGACCGCGACGGCGACGGCTGGCGCGAGTTGCCCGATGGCCGCCCGCTGGTGCTCGACCTGGCCACGCAATCGAACCAGGCCACGCGCCAGCTCGACGAGCTGTGGAAGAAGAACATGGACGCGCTCGGCCTGAGATCGTCGCTCAAGGTCGCGCAGTGGCCCGAGAACCTGAAATCGGTCCGCTCGGGCAACTTCATGATGTGGCGCGTCGGCTCGAGCGCCGCCTCGCCCGACGGCCAGGGAGCGCTGGAACGGCTCTACGGACCGTCCACCGGCAAGGGCAACCTCGCCCGCTTTCGGCTGCCGGCTTTCGACAAGATCTACGAGGACATGAAGATGGTGCCCGACGGCCCCGAGCGCCAATTGCTGTTCGACCAGGCCACCAAGCTGCTGGTGGCGTACGCGCCGTACCGGATCCACGTGCACCGCATCCTGACGGACCTCGCGTACCCTGAGGTGATCGGCTACCGGCGGCCGCCGTTCTGGCAGGACTGGTGGCAGTACGTGGACATCGACACGGCCAAACCGGAGGCTCGACCGTGAAGCACTGGATCGCCGCGCTGGGCTGGTGCCTTGCGCTTGCGGTGGGCAACGTGCAGGCCCAGACCGCGGCTCACGGCAGCGCCCCGAAGGTGCTGAAGTACGCCTTCGTGGCTGGCGAGACGGGGTTCGATCCGGCCCAGGTGAATGACCTGTACTCGCGCATCGTGCTCGCGCACATGTTCGAGGCGCCCTATCGCTACGACTACCTCGCACGCCCGTTCAAGGTCAAGCCCAACACGGCCGAGTCGATGCCCGAGGTGTCTGACGACTTCCGCACCTGGACGGTGAGGATCAAGCCCGGCATCTACTTCGCGGACGACCCCGCCTTCAAGGGCAAGAAGCGCGAGCTGGTCGCCCAGGACTACGTGTACAGCGTCAAGCGGCTGTTCGATCCGGCGATGAAAAGCCCCGCCTACTCGGGCATCAAGGAGCAGACCATCGTCGGCGCTGATGCCCTTCGGGAAGCTGCGACCAAGGGCCAGCCCTTCGACTACGACCGGGAGATCGAGGGCTTGCGCGCCATCGATCGCTACACCATCCAGTTCAAGCTGGAGAAGCCACGGCCACGGTTCATCTACGAGATGGCCAACAACTCGATCTGGGGGGCCGTCGCCCGCGAGGTGATCGAAGCCTATCCGGACAAGGCGATGGAACACCCGGTAGGAACCGGGCCGTTCCGGCTGGCGTCCTGGCGCCGCAGCTCGCAGATCGTGCTGACGCGCAACCCCAACTTCCGCGAGATGTTCTACGACGCCGAGCCCGCGGCCGACGACGCCGAGGGCCAGGCGCTGCTGCAGCGCTTCAAGGGCCGGCGCCTGCCGATGATCGATCGGGTCGAGGTCAACATCATCGAGGAGAGCCAGCCGAGGTGGCTGGCCTTCCTCAACTCCGAGTTCGACCTGGTGGCGGTGCCGTTGGAGTTCTCGCATGTCGCCGCGCCGGGGGGCAAGCTCGCGCCCAACCTCGAACGGCGCGGCATCCAGCTCTACCGCATGCTCAATGCCGATCGCGCGCTGTACTACTTCAACATGGAAGACCCGAGGATCGGCGGCTACACCCCGGAGAAAGTGGCGCTGCGACGCGCCATCAGCCTGGCCACCGACGTGTCGCTCGAAATCAGCCTCGTCCGCAGGGACCAGGCCATTCCCGCCCAGTCGATCATCGCGCCGCACTCCTATGGCTACGACCCGAACTTCAAGTCGCACAACAGCGACTTCGACCAGCCGCGCGCAAAGGCGCTGCTCGACATGTTCGGCTACATCGACCGCGACGGCGACGGCTGGCGCGACATGCCCGACGGCCAGCCCCTGGTCATCGAATACGCCTCGCAGCCGGACAGCATCTCCAGGCAGTTCGACGAGGTGTGGAAGAAGAACATGGACGCCGTCGGCCTGCGGCTCGTCATTCAGCACGGGCAGTGGCCCGAGCAGCTGAAGAAGGCGCGCGCCGGCCAGCTGATGGTGTGGCAGCTCGCCTACTCGGCGAGTTCCCCCGACCTGCAGGACGCGTTCGAGATCCTGTACGGCCCGGCCTCGGGCGGCCAGAACATCGCCCGCTTCAAGCTGGCCGAGTTCGACCAGCTCTACCGCCGCATGCAGGAACTCCCCGACGGCGACGAGCGCTTGCGCGTGATCGCCGAAGCGAACAAGCTGCTGCTGGCCTACATGCCGATGAAGTACACCGTGCATCGCATCGTCACCGACCTGGCCCAGCCCTGGCTCATCGGATATCGCCGGCCCCCGTTCGGCAACCAGTTCTGGCATTGGGTCGACATCGACGACAGCAAACGTCCGCCTCGCCGATGATGCAACGGCGCGACTGGCTTGCCGCCTCGGCCGCTTTCGCGCTCGCCGGCGCCGCACGGGGTTCCCGCGCCCAGCCCCGCGATCCCCGGACTCTGCACTGGGTCTTCCGCGCCGCCGAAACCGGCTTCGACCCGCCTCAGGTCGGCGACCTCAACTCCTCGATGGTGGTGTCGGCCATCTTCGAGGCGCCGCTCACCTACGACTACCTCGCCCGTCCGGTCAAGCTGCGGCCGCAGACCGCCGTCGCACTGCCCGAGATCTCGGCCGACTTCACGAGCTTCACCTTCCGCATCCGGCCCGGCCTCTTATTCTCGGACGACCCCGTGTTCCAAGGCCGGCCGCGCGAGCTGGTGGCTCAGGACTACGTCTACGCGGTCAAGCGCTACTACGACCCGCGCATCAACAGCGAGCTGCTCTACATCTTCCAGAACGCCAAGCTGCTGGGCCTGAGCGAGCTGCGCGAGCAGGCGATCCAGGCCAAGAAGCCGTTCGACTACGACCGCGAGGTCGATGGCATCCGCGCCCTCGACCGCTACACCTTGCGCGTCAGGCTCGCGCGGCCGAACCCGCGCATGCAGCTCACCTTCGCCGACCCGGGTTTCACCGGCGCGGTGGCGCGCGAAGTGGTCGAGGCCTATGGCGAGGACATCGCCGCGCACCCCGTGGGCACCGGCCCGTTCCGGCTCGGCAGCTGGCGCCGCGCGTCGCGCATCGAGCTTGTGCGCAACCCGGGCTTTCGCGAGCAGTTCTTCGAGGCCGAACCGGCACCGGGCGACGCCCAGGCGCAGGCCATCGCCCGCGAACTCGCCGGCAAGCGGCTGCCGCAAGTCGACCGCGTGGAGATCAGCGCCATCATCGAATCGCAGCCGCGCTGGCTCGCCTTCGCCGACGGGTCGCTCGACGTGCTGGAGGTGCCGACCGAGCTGACGCCGCTCGCCATCCCCAACGGCCGGCTCGCGCCGCATCTGGCGCGCAAGGGCGTTCGCGTGCAGACCGCCTTGCGCACGGAGATGCTGCACACGTTCTTCAACATGGACGATCCGCTCGTCGGCGGCGTGGCGACGCAGAAGGTGGCGCTGCGCCGCGCCATCGCGCTGGCGCTGAACGAAGAAGAGAAGCTGCGCCTCATCAACCACGGCCAAGGCATTCCCGCGCAGTCAGTGATCGCGCCGTTCACCTCGGGCTACGAGGAGCACTACCGCAGCACGATGAGCGAGCACAGCCCGGCGCGCGCGAGGGCCCTGCTCGACCTGTACGGCTACGTCGATCGCAACGGCGACGGCTGGCGCGAGCTGCCCGATGGGCGTCCGCTGCTGCTGCGCCTCGCCTCGGCACCCGACCAGCGTTCGCGTGCGATCAACGAGCTGTGGCGCAAGCAGATGGCGGCGGTGGGCCTGCGCATGCGGTTCGAGATCGCCAACTGGCCCGACCTGCTGAAAATGAGCCGCGCCGGCGCGATGATGATGTGGAGCTTCACCTGGGTCGCCCAGTCGCCCGACGGCAGCTTCTTCCTCGGCATCGCCTACGGGCCCAACGCCGGCGAATCGAACGACGCGCGCTTTTCGCTGCCGGCCTACGACCGGCTGTTCGAACGCCAGCTGGTGCTGCCCGACGGACCCGAACGCGCCGCCGTCATGCACGAGGCGAAGAACATGCTGGCCGCCTACATGCCCTACAAGGCGCATTCGCACACCATCGTCAGCGATTTGCTGCAGCCGTGGGTGCGCGGCCACTGGCGGCACCCGTTCATGCGCGACCTGTTCCGCTTCGTCGGGGTGGAGGCGTCGCCGGCGTGACGGCTCGGAGTGTCGCGGCCGGCGTAGGATGGTTTGCATGAGTCCGCCCGCGCCCCGCATCCTGCATTTCACACGCTGGCTGGCGCGCGAGCGCGGTCTGCGGTTCGATCCGACGAGCCATGAAGGCTACGACGCGCTGTGGCGCTGGTCGGTGGGTGATCTGCGGGCGTTCTGGTCGGCGCTCTGGGACTACTTCGACCTGCAGTCGCCCACGCCGTACCGCAACGTGCTCGACGACGACGTGATGCCCGGCGCGCGCTGGTTCGACGGCGCGCAGCTCAACTACGCGCAGCAGGTGTTTCGCCACGCGGATGCGGCGCATGCGGCCGGGCACCCGGCGATCGTGTTCCAGAACGAGGCGATGGCCGACCGCGGCGAGCTGCAGCACATCGCCTGGCCGCAGCTGCGCCAGCAGGTTGCGTTGCTCGCCGCGGCGCTGCGCGGCATGGGCGTGCAGCCCGGCGACCGGGTGGCCGCGATCCTGCCCAACACGCCGCAGGCGGCGATCGCCTTTCTCGCCGTCGCGAGTATCGGCGCGGTCTGGTCGGTGTGTTCGCCCGACATGGGGCCGGTGGCGGTGCTCGACCGCTTCCGGCAGATCGAGCCCAAGGCGTTGATCGCCTGCGACGGCTACCGCTACGCCGGCGTGGTGCACGATCGCCTTCCGCTGCTGCACACCCTGCTCGGCGAGCTGCCCTCGGTGCACGACGTGGTGCTGTGGCGGCAGGAGGGGCTTCGACAAGCTCAGCCCGACCCTTCGACAGGCTCAGGGCGAACGGGGGGAGGGGCGAGCCTTTCCCTTCCCGTTCGGGCTGAGCTTGTCGAAGCCCCCGCTCCGATCGTCCTGAACCTGTCGAAGGACGCCCCTGTCCTCCGCTGGCACGACTTCGAGCGGCTCACCGCCGACACCCACGCGCTGCTGACGCCCACCTGGCTGCCGTTCGACCACCCGCTGTGGATCGTCTCTTCGAGCGGCACCACCGGCCTGCCCAAGCCGATCGTGCACGGCCATGGCGGCGTGATGCTCGAAGGGCTCAAGCTGATGCAGCTGCACAACGACATCGGGCCGAGCGTCGAGACCGGCAACCGTTTCCACTGGTACAGCAGCACCGGCTGGATCATGTGGAACTGCCAGATGTCGGGCCTGCTGGGCGGCACCACGATCTGCCTGTTCGACGGCGCGCCCGGCGGCCGCTCCGGCGCGCCCGACTGGGGCACGCTGTGGCGCTTTGCCGGCACGAGCGGCGCCAGCTTCTTCGGCGCCGGCGCGGCGTTCTACGCGAGCTGCCTGAAGGCGGGTCTCGAGCCGACCTCGTCGGCCGACCTGTCGCGGCTGCGCGCCGTCGGCTCCACCGGCTCGCCGCTCGCCGCCGAGTGTTACCGCTGGGTGTGGGCGCAGCTGCCGAAGGTGGGCGGGCGCGACATCTGGCTCACCTCGATCTCCGGCGGCACCGACTTCGCCGGTGGTTTCATCGCCGGCCTGCCCACCCTGCCGGTGGTCGAGGGCGAGATGCAGTGCCGCTGCCTGGGCGCCGCGGTCGAGGCGTGGAGCGAGCCCGACGAGAACGGCCGAGGCCAGCCGCTGATCGACGAGGTGGGCGAACTCGTCTGCACCCGGCCGATGCCGTCGATGCCGCTCTATTTCTGGAACGACCCCGACGGCCGGCGCTATCGGGAGAGCTACTTCGACATGTACCCCGGCGTCTGGCGCCACGGCGACTGGCTGCGCATCACGCCGCGCGGCGGCGCGATCATCTACGGCCGCAGCGACGCCACCATCAACCGCCACGGCATCCGCATGGGCACGAGCGAACTCTACCGCGCGGTGGAGGCGCTGCCGGAGGTGCTCGACAGCCTGGTCGTCGACCTCGAATACCTCGGCCGCGAAAGCTACATGCCGCTGTTCGTCGTGCTGCGCGAGGGCCTCACGCTGGACGACGCGCTGGAGCAGCGGCTGAAGGCGGTCATCCGCGAGGCCTTGTCGGCACGCCACGTGCCCAACGAGATCTTCCAGGTGCGCGCCATCCCGCGCACCCTGTCGGGCAAGAAGATGGAGTTGCCGGTCAAGAAGCTGCTGCTCGGCCATCCGCCCGACAAGGTGCTGAACGCCGACGCGATGGCCAATGCCGACAGCGTCGCCTGGTTCGTGCAGTTCGCGCAGGGGCGATCGCCTGCGTGACGCGGGCGCCGCCGCCGCACCGATCCCCTTTCCGACCCGGGCTTTCCCCGAGTGGATGCGTGGGTGGGACGATGCGGCCCGCGGGGTAACATGGCCGGCCCCACCGTGCCGCACGTTCGGCTGCTTTCCGCAGCTTCGTGGTTCAAGGCACCCACTGCAATTTGACCGAGGGATCGATGAAACAAGACAACACTGCCATCGATGAATTGCTGTCGGCGCAGCAGCAGCAGATCCTCCAGGACTGGCTGGCCGAGGTGACCGCCACCGGGCGATCCACAGGCTCGTCGGCCGGCGTCACCTCGCAGGGCGAAGCGCTCGAGATGCTCAAGGCCTTTCACGACGGCGTACGCGCCGACGGCGATGCGGCGCGTTTCGACGACGCCGCCTGGGCTCGCCTGCGCGCTGCGCTCGAGGACCTGTCGAAGTCGCGCGCCGCCAAAGGCTCGAGCGCCGGCGAGACCAACCATTTCGTGCTGAGCCTGAAGAAGCCGCTGTTCGCCGGCCTGCAGCAGCGCCTGGCCGGCGAGCCGGGCCGCCTCGTCGGTCTCGTCTGGACCGTCTCGACGCTGGTCGACGCGATGGCGCAGTTCACCGTCAACACCTACCAGCGCTCGCGCGAAGAAGTGATCCTGCGCCAGCAGCAGGAGTTGCTCGAGCTGTCGACGCCGGTCGTCAAACTGTGGGACGGCGTGCTCGCGGTGCCGATGATCGGCACGCTCGACAGCGCGCGCACGCAACTGGTGATGGAGTCGCTGCTGCAGCGCATCGTCGAGACCGGCTCGGAGCTCGCGATCATCGACATCACCGGCGTGCCCACCGTCGACACGCTGGTCGCCCAGCACCTGCTGAAGACCGTCACCGCGATCCGGCTGATGGGCGCGGACTGCATCATCAGCGGCGTTCGCCCGCAGATCGCCCAGACCATCGTTCACCTGGGCATCGACCTGCAGGGCATCACCACCAAGTCGTCGCTCGCCGACGCGCTGGCGCTGGCGCTGAGGAAGGTGGGCTACACCGTGACCCGCACCAAGGCGTAGCCGGGAACCCGCATGCAACGCATCCCCATCCTGCAAATGGGCAGCTGCCTGCTGGTGACCATCCAGGTCGACCTGCAGGACCAGACTGCACTCGCGCTGCAAGACGATCTGGCGGCCAAGATCACGGCGACCGGCGCGCATGGCGTGCTGATCGACATCTCGGCGCTGGAGATCGTCGACTCCTTCATCGGCCGCATGCTGGCCGGCATCTCGGCCATTGCCCGCGTGCTCGACGCGGCCACGGTCGTCGTCGGCATGCAGCCCGCGGTGGCGATCACGCTGGTCGAGCTCGGCCTGTCGCTCGAAGGCGTGCAAACGGCGCTGAACGTCGAACGCGGCATGCAGAAGCTGCGCGCGAAGGCCGAGGAGGACGGCTTTGACGACGCCGGCGCTTAGCGGCTCGATGCTGGTCCTGACCGAGCAGGACATCGTGATGAGCCGGCAGCTGGTGCGCAAGCTCACCCAGGAGCTCAAGTTCTCGCTCGTCGACCAGACCAAGATGATCACCGCGGCCAGCGAACTCTCGCGCAACACCGTCGTCTACGGCGGCGGCGGCGAGATGCGCTGGGAGGTCGTCAACCAGGGCGGGCGCACCGGCCTGCGGCTGGCGTTCGAGGACAAGGGGCCCGGCATCGCCGACGTCGACCTGGCGCTGCGCGACGGCTGGACCTCCGGCCGGGGCCTCGGCATGGGCCTGTCGGGCAGCAAGCGCCTGGTCAACGAGTTCGATATCAAGACCGTGCTCGGCGAAGGCACCTGCGTGACCATCACGCGCTGGAAGTGATGGTGTGGCACCCCACCTGAACATCGCGGTCGAAGAGCCGAGCCAGGTCGGCGAGGCGCGCCGCGCCGCGGTGCGCATGGCCGGCGACCTCGGTTTCGACGAGGAGGGCAGCGGCCGGGTCGCGCTCGTCGTCACCGAGCTCGGCACCAACCTGGCGCGCCACGCCAAACGCGGTCGCCTGCTGATTGGGCCGTCCGCGCTCGGCGAGGACAGGGCCATCGACGTGCTGTCGCTCGACCACGGGCCCGGCATGGAGGACGTCAACCGCTGCCTGCGCGACGGCTACTCCACCTCGGGAACCCCGGGCACGGGGCTCGGCGCCGTGCAGCGGATGGCACATCAGTTCTCGGTGCATTCGGTGGTCGGCGACGGCACGGTCAGCGTGGCGCGCATCGCCGCCCGGCCGACGGGCGGCAGCGCCG